>CANQYV010000004.1 GCA_947628165.1 uncultured Clostridia bacterium
GCGCTCTTTCTCATGAGTATTTGCTTAAAGTTTTTGCTTCTTCTTGATCCTTTTTCGTAAGCGATTGCCGTGGTCAAACTAATATCCGTTCTTGCTTTTCGACATATATCATGATATAATTTAATGAGACGCTTTTATTTGTCCGGAACACAAAAACAGGCTGCCGACAGAATGCGCGCATACGCGCACCGCATCGGGGCAGCGTGTTCCGAGCTTTATTAAATGCGAGAATGTCCCGCAGGTGCGGAAACGTTTTCGGGAAAGAGGTGGTCGGCAATATGAAAAAAGAAAAGATATTAATAGCAGACGACTCCGAGATGAACCGCTCTATTCTTGATGATATGTTAAGCGATAATTACGATATAATCGAGGCGGAGGACGGAGTTCAGGCGGTCGCCGCTCTCAGACAGTACGCCTCCGAGCTGTCGCTTTTGCTGCTCGATATCGTAATGCCCAATATGGACGGCTTCGGCGTGCTCGAAGCAATGAATCAGAACGGATGGATCGAGTCCGTCCCCGTCATAATCATATCGGCGGAGAACACATCGGCTCATGTGGAGCGCGCATACGAGCTCGGCGCGACCGATTTTATCGCGCGCCCGTTCGACGCTCTCATAGTCCGCAGAAGAGTCGTGAACACGCTTCTCCTTTACGCAAAGCAGAAGCGACTCATAAATATGGTGGAGGATCAGGTCTACGAAAAGGAACGCCAGAGCGACCTTATGATAGACATCCTCGCCCATGTGATGGAGTTCCGAAATGGTGAGAGCGGGCTGCACATCCTCCATGTGCGCACGTTTACCGACCTGCTTCTGAGCTGCATAATGGGAAAGACGACAAAATATAACCTCACAATGATGGATATTTCGATGATAAGCACGGCCTCCGCGCTGCACGATATCGGAAAAATGGCAATCGACGAGAAGGTCCTGAACAAGCCCGGCAGACTGACTCCCGAGGAATTCGAGATAATGAAGACTCATTCCGCGCTCGGCGCGGAAATGATAAGCGACCTTCCCATGTATACGCAGGAGCCGCTCGTCAAGGCGGCGTATGAGATCTGCCGCTGGCATCATGAGCGCTATGACGGCAGGGGCTATCCCGACGGGCTTAAGGGCGACGAAATACCGATCTCGGCGCAGGTCGTCTCGCTCGCGGACGTTTACGACGCGCTGACGAGCGTGCGCGTCTATAAGCCGAAGCTCTCGCATGAAGAGGCCGTCAGAATGATAGTGAACGGGGAATGCGGCGCGTTCAATCCGCTGCTTCTCGAATGTCTGAGCGAAAACGCGGAGAGGTTCCGCGATATGTTCGAGAACGATTCGCCCGAGGATCTGAAGCGCCATAAGCTGAGGCGCATTTCGGAGGAGACGCTGCGCGGAGAGGGCGGCGGCGTCTCGCAGAGGACGCTTCGCCTGCTCGACCGCGAGAGGGTGCGCAACAACTTCTACGCCTCGATGTCGGAGGCGATCCAGTTCGAGTTCGTCACCTCGCCGCCGATGCTCACGCTCTCGGCTTACGGAGCAAAAAAGCTCGGCGTCGGCGAGATAATAATGGACCCGCGCCACGACCCGAAGGCTTCCTCTCTCATGAGCGAGGAAACGTGGGGCCGCCTTTTCAGGAGCATAAAGCAGACGACGCCCGAGAAGCCCGAGGTAAGACTCGACTGCCAGCTCTGCTACGACGGCACGGAGCGCTGGTCAAAGCTCGTCATGCGCTCGATGTGGACGGACGACGTCGAGCCGAAGATAGAGGGCGTTCTCGGCACAGTCACCGACATAAACGATTCGCACACGAAGATGCTCGAGCTCGAGAAAAAAGCCGCGCACGACTCGATGACGGGGCTTCTGAACCGCGCGAGCGCCAAGGAGCAGATAGAGCTCCGCATACATAATAACCCCGGAAGCAATTACGCAATGGTCTTCTTCGACATAGACTTCTTTAAGGAGGCAAACGACGTTTACGGGCACGCGTTCGGGGACGAGGTTTTGAAGCATGTGGCAAAGTGCCTCACCGAAAGCGTCCGCGGCACCGATATTTCGTGCCGCGCGGGCGGAGACGAATTTCTCGTTTTCCTCGAGTACAACACGGAGATAGAAAAGACCGTCGAGCGTATTTTCAACGTCATATGCGGGGATTTCAACGGCTTTTCGCTCTCGGTTTCGATGGGCGTCGCGCTGAGCCGTGACCTCGGCGCGTCCTACGACGACCTCTTCCACGCGGCAGACTCCGCCGCATACGCCTCGAAGCGCGCCGGAAGGAGGAGGTTCACTTTCTACGACGATTCAATGAAAAACATACTTGAAACGCAGAACGAAAGCGGAGACGGAGGTAATATCAGATGACACTTAAGGAATGTTACGTTGCGATGGGCGCCGACTATGACGACGTGATAGGCAGACTTAGGAGCGAAAGGCTCGTTCAGAAATTTGTTTTGAAATTTCTCGACGACGGCAGCTTCTCGCTCCTGTGCAGCTCTTTTGAGGGCGGAAATTATGAAGAAGCCTTCCGTGCTGCGCACACGATAAAGGGAATGTGCCAGAACCTTGGCTTTTCAAAGCTGCTCTCCTCGAGCTCGGCGCTCACGGAATCGCTGCGCGGCGGCAATGTCTCCGACGACTCGCAGTCGCTTCTCGAATGCGTGCGCGAGGATTACGAGGCTACGGTTTCAGCCATAAGGCAGTTCAAGGCGGGCCTCCCCGAGTGACGGCAGAACAGTTCGGGTCCCGGTCCTTCACACCAAAAGACCGTTTTGGGTACCGCAATTTTTTAAGGATTGAAGAGAGAAATGAATAAAATCAAAAAGCATGACGGACGAGTTATAGCGTCGATAGTTCTGATATCCGTTCTCGCCGTACTCTTTATAGCATCATATTTTTTAATAAGCAACTCGATCCGTCAGCGCTCGATAGGGAGACTTGAGGAGGGCGTCAACACCGTTATCGAAGAGGTGACCTCTAAGCTGCAGCGTGACAGCCTTCTTCTGAACGCGACGGCTGACGTAATATCGACGGCGAACAACTTCGATGAGGAGGCAACGCTCGAGATAATGAAGACGGTGTCGCCTCTGCTCCAGACGATGAAGATACGCGTCCTAATGCCCGGAGACAGAGTGCTCACTGCCGACGGAAATATCACTGACGCGTCCGAGACTGACAGCCTTTCGTTTGAGGCGGAAGCGGCGCTCGGAGAACATGTTTCAAACCGCGCACCGAGCGTCGGTTCCGGCAAGCCCGTGCTGCGCCATTTCGTGCCGATAGTGCAGTCGGGAAAGACCGCGGCGCTCCTTTACGGGGTGACCTCTCTTGACGACCTGCCGAGCATGCTCAACATCGAGAACATTTATAACGCAACGGCGGATGTCTACATCATAGACACCGTCACGGGCGACTTCATTCTCGACACCTTCCACGAAGAGCTCACGAATTTAGAGGATTTTTCAAACAATAACACCTTGCACAAGACGAAGGGAAACAAGAGCTGGGACGAATATACAGACGAGATGCTCGCGCTCAAATCGGGCTATGTCGTCTTTAAGACGTCTACTCTTGACGACTGGGAATACATGTACTATGCGCCCGCCGGCATAAACAAGTGGACGATATGCGTGTCCGTTCCCGAGCATGAGGCGTTTGCGAGCGTACATGCCGCCCAGCGCATCTACTATGTCATCGGCGCGCTGATGCTCGTCGCCGTGCTCTCCTACTACCTCGCGATTCGCAGCCTGACGAAGAAGATGGTGTCGCACGCCGTAGAGAGGGCGGTGCTTGAAGAAAAGCTGAAGAAGGCGGAGGCGGCAGAGAGGGCGAAGACGACGTTCCTTTCAAACATGTCCCACGACATAAGGACGCCGATGAACGCCATCATAGGCTTTACGACGCTCGCGGAGACGAATATAGACAACAAGCCGCGCGTTCAGGAGTATCTTTCAAAGATCCTTTCCTCGAGCAATCACCTTCTGAGCCTCATAAACGACATCCTCGACATGAGCCGCATCGAATCGGGCAAGCTCAATATCGAGGAAAAGCCGTGCTCCATATCTGACATCTTCCGCGATATGCGCAACATAATCCAGACCCAGATGGACGCAAAGCAGCTCAATTTCTTCATGGATACGCTCGACGTCGTCGACGAGGACATATACTGTGACAAGCTCCACGTCAATCAGGTGCTTCTGAATCTGCTTTCAAACGCGATAAAGTTTACGCCGGCGGGCGGCTCCGTTTCCCTCATGATAAAGCAGAAGGCGGACGCGCCGAAGGGGTACGGCGCGTATGAGATACGCGTCAAGGATACGGGAATCGGCATGAGCAAGGAATTTGCCACCCATATCTTCGAGCCGTTTGAGCGCGAGCGCAACTCTACCGTAAGCGGCATACAGGGAACGGGCCTCGGCATGGCGATCACGAAAAACATCGTCGATACGATGGGAGGCACCATCGAGGTCGAGACGGAGCAGGGACACGGGACGGAGTTCATAATAAACATTCAGTTCAGGCTCCAGTCCGAGACGCGGCAGGTCGAGACGATACATGAGCTTGCCGGCGTCAGGGGTCTCGTCGTTGACGACAGCTTTACGACCTGCGACAGCGTGACGAAGATGCTGACGCAGATAGGCATGCGCGCCGAGTGGACGATGCACGGCAAGGAGGCCGTCCTCCGCGCAAGGCAGGCGGTCGAGATGGGAGACGAATTCTATGCCTATATCATAGATTGGTTCCTGCCGGATCTCAGCGGGCTTGAGGTCACAAGACAGCTGCGCTCCATAGTGGGCAATCATGTGCCGATAGTGATAATCACCGCATACGACTGGACGGCGTTCGAGGATGAGGCGAAGGCGGCGGGTGTCACCGCGTTCTGCAACAAGCCCATATTCCTGTCCGATCTGAGAGACACGCTTGTTTCGGCACTCGGCAAAGCGGATCTGCCGTCGTCGGCGGAAAAAACTGTGCCTGACCCCGTCGAGGCGCTTCACGGGCAGCGGCTGCTGCTTGTCGAGGACAACGAGCTGAACCGCGAGATAGCGGAAGAACTGCTCACGGAGAACGGTTTCGTCGTCGAGACTGCGGAAAACGGAGCCGTTGCCGTTGATAAGGTCTCCTCGTCGGAGCCCGGCTACTACTCGCTCGTGCTCATGGACGTGCAGATGCCGGTGATGAACGGCTACGAGGCGGCAAGGGCGATAAGGGCACTGCCGTCGCCGGAGCTTTCGTCGATACCCATAATCGCGATGACGGCGAACGCGTTCGACGAGGACAGAAAGCAGGCGATAGACAGCGGCATGAACGACCACGTCGCAAAGCCGATAAATGTCGACAAACTCATACAGGTGCTCGTGACGCAGCTCACGGAGCACGGAAAAAAGGAACAATAAGACAGCGCCGCACACTTTCCGACGGGGCACAAAAGGCACAGTCGGTTTTGTGCGGCACCGCACTATATGAAGGGGAAAACAGTGTCAGCCGAAGATACTATGCCCCGCGCCATACTCGTGCGCGGCGCGAGAGTTCATAATCTGAAAAATATAGACGTCGATATCCCGCTCGGCAAAATAGTCGGCATCGCGGGAGTGTCCGGCTCGGGAAAATCGTCACTCGCGCTCGGCGTTCTATACGCCGAGGGGTCGAGGCGGTATCTTGAGTCGCTGTCGACGTACACGAGAAGGAGAATGACGCAGGCGTCGCGTGCGCAGGTCGACGAGCTATGCTATATTCCGGCGTCGCTCGCGCTCCATCAGCGCCCCGGCGTCCCCGGCATAAGAAGCACGTTCGGAACGTCGACGGAGCTGCTCAACAGCCTGCGCCTGATGTTCTCGAGGCTTTCGTCTCACATGTGCCCGAACGGCCACTACCTTGAGCCGACGCTCGACGTCGCGGCGGAGAAGCCCATGTTCTGTCCCGTCTGCGGCGAGCGCGTGCGCGCGCCGGGCGCGGAGGAACTCGCGTTCAACAGTCAGGGCGCGTGTCCGACGTGCGGCGGCACGGGCACGGTGCACACCGTCGACAGGTCGACGCTCGTCCCGGATGAGTCGCTCTCCATTGACGACGGCGCCGTCGCGCCGTGGAATTCCCTCATGTGGTCTCTGATGACGGACGTGTGCCGCGCTATGGGCGTCCGCACGGACGTGCCGTTTTCGGAGCTGACGGAGAAGGAGCGAGACATCGTATACAACGGTCCCGCCGAAAAGAAGCATATCCTCTACAAATCAAAGAAAACGAACGAGGCGGGGGAGCTCGATTTCACATATTACAACGCCGTTTATACGGTGGAAAACGCGCTCTCTAAGGTCAAGGACGACGCGGGGATGAAGCGCGTCGAGAAATTTCTGAAGCAGGACGTCTGCCCCGACTGCGGCGGCACGCGCCTGTCGGCACGCGCGCGTGCGCCGAGGCTTCGCGGCATATCGCTCGCCGAGGCGTGCATGATGCCGCTCTCGGACCTTATCGTGTGGGTCAGGGGAGTGCCCGAGTCGCTGCCGGAATATATGAGGCCGATGGCGTCGAGCATATGCGCCTCTTTCCTTGATGCGGCGCGAAGGCTCGTCGACCTCGGGCTCTCGTATCTGTCGCTTGACAGGGCGTCCTCCACGCTCTCGACGGGCGAGCGCCAGCGCGCGCAGCTCGCAAGGGCGGTCAGAAACAGGACGACGGGCGTCCTTTACGTCCTTGACGAGCCGTCGATAGGGCTGCACCCGTTAAACCTCGAGGGGCTCGTCGGCGTGATGAACGACCTTAAAGCCGACGGCAACACTGTCGTGCTCGTAGACCACGACACGAACGCGCTTGCCTGCGCCGACTATATGATAGAGCTCGGGCGCGGCGCCGGCGCCGACGGCGGGAACATAATAGCGCAGGGGACCGTCTGTGAGCTGACGCGGAACAAGGACTCCGTCATAGGCCCGTTCCTCACCGAGCGCAGGTGTGCCGCGACCGGGAACTGTGACACGGAAGAGCTGTTTCGGCTCGGCAGCATAAGGATGAGCACGGGTCCGATACACACCGTAAAACCGCTTGAGGTCGCTTTTCCCAAAGGGCGGCTCTCGGTAGTGACGGGCGTATCCGGCTCGGGAAAGACGACGATGGTGCTCGAAAGCCTCGTCCCTGCACTCGAGGCGCTGACCGGAGGGGGAAAGATGCCGGAGCACGTCGCCTCCGTCTCGGCGGACGGGATACGCCGCGTAAAGCTCATAGATGCGTCCCCGATAGGGATAAACATCCGCTCGACCGTTGCGACATACGCAAACGTCCACGACGAGCTGCGCCGCGTATACGCGCGGTGTGATGAGGCAAAGTCGAGGGGAAAGCGCGCGGGCGATTTTTCATACAACACGGGGGACCTGCGCTGTCCCACCTGCGACGGGACGGGGACAGTCAGCCTCGACGTGCAGTTTCTGCCCGACGTCGACATACCGTGCCCCGACTGCGGCGGCTCGCGCTATTGCCGCGAGGCGTCCGAAATAAAGCGGAAAGGCAAAAACGGGGAAGAGTATTCTCTCCCCGGACTTATGGAGATGAGCATCGACGAGGCGCTCGATGCCTGCGCCGATCTGAAGCTCGTGGAGGGAAGGCTCCGTGTGCTGCACGACGTCGGCCTCGGATATCTCACGCTCGGAGAGGGGACGCCGAGCCTTTCGGGCGGCGAGGCGCAGAGGCTCAAGCTCGCGGGAGAAATGGGGCGCGGGCAGGACGACACCGTCTTCGTGTTCGACGAGCCGACGATAGGACTCCATCCGCTCGACGTCATGACGATGCTCGGCGTTTTCCGCCGCCTGACGGACAGCGGAGCTACCGTCATCGTGATAGAGCACGACCTTGACGTCATCCGTGCCGCAGACTACATCGTCGATATGGGTCCGGGCGGCGGCGCCGACGGCGGCGAGATAGTCGCTGTCGGAGGCGTGCGGGAGATAAAGAGCTCGACGCGGAGCGCGACGGGAAAATATCTATGAATACGATCAAATTACATTAAGGAGAAAGTTATTGTTTAACGGAAAGAAAAAACGGCCGCCGCGCAAAAAGACGATGGCGTTTGTGGACTATGAATATTGGTTTTATTCGTATAAAACGCGGCTCGGCGAGAGGCCCGACCCGATGGCGTGGCGAAACGAGATAGAGGAGAAATACTCGCCGGAGGAGATAATGGTTTTCGGGGACTTTACGGCCCCCGAGATAAGAGGGGAGCTCGCACGCCTTCGCGAGATAACGAGCACCATTATCGAGACGGGGAACACATACCTCAGATACAAAAAGGACCTGACGGACTTTGTCATGCTCGACTACATATATCAGTGCGCGGACACGCGGCGCGATATCGGGCGTTACATAATCTTCACCGGCGACGGGCATTTTCAGTCGGTCGTGAGGTATCTCGTCCAGAAAAAGAAGCGCGAGGTCATCGTCTACGGCGTAAAGGACAGCTTCAGCCGACAGCTGCGCGAGGCGGCGAGCTACGCCGTCGAGCTGCCGAACGACCCGCTCTTCGGCTATTACAGGCAGATAATCAAAAACATCGCAGAAGTGAAGAGCGACCCTTCCGTGATACCGACGTTCAACGGCACGGTCGACACGGTCTCGCGCGCAAACGGGCTGTCGCGGAGCAGAACGAGAGACGCGCTTATAAAGCTTATAAACAGCAGATATATTTTTCACCGTGAGTTTGAGGTGGAGAAGGGCAAAATTATAAAGATACTCGATGCCGACTGGGAAAAGCTCGCCCGCGACGGAATGCTCTCGCAGATGCTTGAATAGATTTATTTCGGTCAATAATTTTGATTGACAAAGAGGTGCGCCGGGCGTATAATTATTGTTGAAAAAAGTTGTTTTTTGGGGAAACGGGAATGACGACTGAGGGAAAACGTAAATTTATAATCAATTTCTTCTACTTTATTATCGTTATCGCTATCGTATACTTTGTTTTTAAATATGCGATAAATTTTCTCATGCCGTTCCTTATTGCCTACATCGTCGCGGCGATACTGAGGCCCGCCGTCCGGTTTCTTTCAAAGAAAACAAAGATGAACTACAAAATAGCGTCTCTTATCTGCGTCATTCTTTTCTACTGCACGGTCGGCGCGCTCGTGTTCGTCATATGCGCCGAGATTTTCGGATTTGTGAGCGACCAGATAATGAAGCTGCCAACCTTTTACAAAACGACGCTTGAGCCGATGCTCAAAAAGCTGCTCGGCGGCTCACTGACACTTCCGGAGGACTTCGACCCGACGATATCGCAGGTGCTGAGCGAATTCTCGTCCAATATTTTAAGCTACGTTGGCAGCTTCGTAAGCTGGCTCTCCTCGACTATAGGGTCGGGCGTTTCGGGCTTCGCAATGTCGATCCCGAAGCTTGTTTTGAAGATAATCTTCTCGATAGTTTCCTCGTTCTACTTCACGGCGGACTATGACTTTATCCACGGATTTATAGAGAGGCAGTTTAGCGAGGCTTCATACGCGAAGTTCAGCGCGGCGAGGAGCGCGATACGCGAAATAATCGGCTCATACGCAAAGTCTTATGCGATAATACTCGCGATAACGTTTGCGGAGCTGACTGTCGCTATGTTCATCCTCCGCGTCAAGGGCGCCGTCCTCATCGCGCTTTTAATAGCGGTGTTCGACATACTCCCCGTCGTCGGTACGGGAACCATCCTTATCCCGTGGGCGGTCGTGGAGTTTATAAACGGAAGGATAGGACTGGGAATCGGGCTGCTCGTGACGTACGTCATCATCTTCGTCATCAGGAACATAATGGAGCCCAAGATAGTGGGAAAGCAGGTCGGGCTCCATCCGCTCGTGACGCTTCTTGCAATGTTTGTCGGAACGATGCTGTTCGGCTTCGTCGGGCTGTTCGGCATACCGATCACGATGGCGCTCATTGTAGACCTCAACGACAAAGGGATAATAAAGGCGTTCAACAAATGATCGAACAATGAAAAAATGCCGAGGCGAAAAGCCCCGGCATTTTTTACAGGAACGCGGATACAGGCGGCTCCGTTATCCGCAGGACGCAGACGGTCGCGTCGTCGCCTCTGCCGAGGCGTCTTTCCGCCTCGCGCAGTATCCCGCGGGCGATGTCGGAGGTCTGCCTGTCGGCGGAGGACGAGAGCATGGAATAGAGCCACGCGCAGTCGTCCTCGCACCTCGTTATCCCGTCCGAAACGAGCACGATTATGTCGCCGACGGAGATGTCGACGGTCGTTTCCTCAGCGTCAAGCGCTTTTATAATGCCGACGGGGACCGTGCGTGAGCTAATTTTATATACGCTCGTCCCGCGCACGATGAACGACGGCGCGGCTCCGCTCTTGATAAAGCGCGCCTTTCCCGTCAGAAGGTCAAGGTCGAAGAGGTCGACGGTTGCCGAGCACTCCGAGCCCTTCGCGCGCAGAAGACAGTTTAGCATTTTCAGCGTGACGGACGCGGAGTTGCCGGCGGACATCATTCGCTCGATGAAGAGCGCGCACATTCCGGAGGTGAACGCCGCCTCGCGCCCGCTGCCCATCCCGTCTGAGATAAGCGCGCAGTATCTGTCGTCGCGGCATTCAAAGCCGGAGGCGACGTCTCCGTTCGCGGCGCTCTCGTCCATCTTGGATTGTGCGCGCTCGAAAAGCACCGCGCGCGAACGTGTGCTTTTGAGCGTCGCGTTGACGAGCTGACCCGAGAGCTCGAACGTCGGTGACGAAAATTCGCCGCCGCAGACGTTCTTTGCGAGCTGGCGGAGGTCGTCCTCGCCGATGTGGAGCCCAGACAGCTTTATATCCGAAATGAACACGGTTTTTCTCCGCTCGCCGAACACGCAGACGCGGCGCGCCGATATCATCTCCTTTTTCAGCGCATCCGAGAGCTTTTGCGAAAGCGCCGGGTTTATCTCGTATTCGCCCTCGCGTTCGGATATGACGTCGCGCAGTACGGCGGACATCGCGCCGTAATCGAACGCCATGACCTCTGTCTTGTCGCGGTCTATAAGACCCGAGAGCAGCGAAGCGTATCCTTTGCTGACGGCGCCCACGACGTTGTCGGGGCTGCGGCAGAGGCTTGAAAGCTCGCCGGGGATCTCTTCGTCCTGTATGCTGCCGTTGTCGCGGAGGGTCTCCGACAGCTTCGATATCGCTGACGATAGCTCGCCTTCGTGCTCGACCCAGCACGTCTCGCGCGAGCGGCATCTTCTGCATACGGACGAGCTTTCGCGCTCCGCCATCTCGCGTATGTCGTAAATGCTCGGGCGGCGCAGCTTGTCGGAGAGGCGGAAGAGCATTTCGGACATTCCCGAAAATGCCTCCGCCTCGGAGGCGATGCGCCCTCGCACGGACGTCGTGCGCCCGCGCTCCGCTTCAAGCAGAACGTCGCTCGGCACGGCAGCCTCTTCCTTATCGCGCCTCGGGAGCACGGCAAGGACGTCTGTGAAGAAAAGCGCCGCCGTTATGACCCCGCCGAGAATAAGCTCGGCGGAGTTGCCGAGAACGTCGCGGTATCCTCCGGCGTAGACAATCCATGAGAGCGAAACCATCGACGCCGCGCTGACGGCTATGTAGGGCGAGACGCGGTAGAGTATCCCAGCGGCGACGGCGGAGAGCGCGAAGGTCGGCACGATCGCGGCGGGCAGTGAGAGCCCGAAGAAAAGACCGAGCACGGCTCCTTTTACCCAGCCGCGCCGCACTGTCGCATACTGCGTAAGTACGAATGCCACGATGATGGAAATATCGATTGAAAGAAGAGAAAATCCCGACAGGGAGAACACGAACGAGACGGCGACCGCGCCCTCTCCGACCTCGCGGTACAGCGCGGAGAGCGCGTCCTTGTGCTCCTCCATGATGCCGAAATAAAGAAACGTCAGCGCGGGGCAGAGCGTGCACATGAGGAGAAATCCGCCGAGCGAGGCAAGGGTGAAGCCGTTCGCTATCGCGGAATACGCGCCGAGCGAGAGCGCGCCTATGACGGAAATTGCCATTCTGACGCGCAGGGAGTCCTCAAGCCTTTTCAAGAGAGCCGCCGCCCCTTTTTCCGTCTTTGCCTCATCACTCCCCGCGGGGTATAGCGTGCCCGCGAGCAGGCGCAGCGCAAGGAGCAGGGAATATACCGCAAGATTGATGAGCACGTCGCGCCGTCCCACAAGGATGCGCAGCACGGCTCCTGCGTAAGAGAACGGAGCCATGGAGCCCGAGGCGGCGAAAAACGCTATTCCGAACGGATATGTGTCAAGCGTCGTGCGCGTGCCCGCGAACAGAAACGCGCCGATAAAGTAGAGCGCGGGGCGGAGAAGGCGCAAAAGAGGGTCTGATTTTAGGCGTGATATATCCACCCCGTGCTCCGTTTTGACGGCGGAGGCGGCGCCTTTTATATCCTCCCACGCTTTGGCGGCGCGCTTTTTGACGTCTGAGATAATGCGGACGTATTTTTCCGAATTCATTTTTGTTGACCGGTCCTTTTTTGATATTCACCGCGCGGTTGGGGCGTGAAGGCTTGCTTTCGCGTCATTTTCCATGCGGTGAATAACATTTTATACCGCGGGGGGCGTGCGGACGGTCGAAACGGTCGGGTCAGAAAGGGTAAGGTTAGGAGCGCGCGTGACGGGGATTTGTCGGAAATGTCGCGCCCGTGATATTTCCCGTGTGAGGAATATCGCCGCGCGAGGAGAAAAGCTCGCTTTCTATCGGACGAAAGTCAAAATGCGACGCGCGACGCCAAAAGACGCGCGCTTTTCGGACGCGCCGTCGGCGGGGAATAAAAAAGGAAAGGGAAGCGGCGCGTTTCCCCTTTGAAACAGGCCGTTTCCCCTTCGGGTGATATTTGGATTTGTCAGAGTATCTCCCACAGCTTTTCGAGAAAGTTTTCCTCGCCCCAGGTGTTGATTTTGAAAAACAGCGCCTGACTGCCGCCTGACGTTATCGCAGAGACGTGTACGTTGTCGTCTCCGTCGGAGGCGAACAGCGTCACGTTAAGGCTCACGCGGTTCCCGCCAATGTAGGAGTATCGCTCGAAGACGAGGACGGAGCATCGCGCGCCTCCCGAGCGAAAGTCGCTCCTGTCCTCGAGTGTGGCGGATATGCTTCCGCCGAGTATTCCTTCTTCTATCTTTGAGATTATTTCGT
This sequence comes from uncultured Clostridia bacterium, assembly GCA_947628165.1. GTDB lineage: Bacteria > Bacillota > Clostridia > Oscillospirales > CAG-272 > DTU064. The sequence goes on from CANQYV010000004.1 coordinate 13,078, forward strand.
CAAAGCTGCCCGTTACCGTTTTTTCGAGCTTTGCCATATCCAAAAGCCTCCCACGATTGTTTTGCCCGCTTCTGTCACTCTTCCTCGCCGTCAAATATCTCGCCCGGCAGCGTCATGGTCTCGCCGGCAACACGGTCGAGCACAATATAAAAGCTTGACGGCGAGTCTAAATCATATATATTACAGAGCACATATTTATCCGAAAAACCGGATATTACGGTGCCAAGCCGATTGCTTTCGTCTCCCGTATAAATGAGCTTCACATCTCCCGTGAGTATGTTGCAGAGAATGGATTCGTTTGAGTAATAGTCTTTTTCGCACACTGCTAACGGGAAGTGTGTAAGAGTCAGCCTGAGTTCTTCGCCCCCAAACAGGGGCTCATATTTCGACTCGTCGCCGAGTTCGTCTATTTTGCACTTGTAATTATGCAGGAAAAACTGCGCTTCCTCTATGTTGTGCTTTGCAAAATACAACGTGCGGCCGTCCATACCGTGAAAGGAGAATCCCCTGCCGAAGAAATCGCTTTCCGACACCTCGTATAATACTTTTCTGTCGCTGAAATCGGTCTCGCATTCGTAAATGCAGGTTCCTTCTTCAAATATAAAGAGCTTTCCGTCGCAGGCTCCTATTATGTTAGGGATCTTTTCAACGCCGGCCTCCTCGTCAAATTCGATGGGAATTCTTTCATGCATGCTCCCGTCTTTTGAGACAACTTCGAGGTATGGAGTTTTTGAGAGGTCAACGCCCCCTTCCGGCTTCAAATAACCGTTCGGCGTGAAGTAAAAGTATATCATGCCGCGGTACATACGGAAATTTGTCGGATGACCCTCAAGATCATGCAGGATGGCGGTGCACTTTCTTGTCTTCATGTCGAGCGAGAAGATGCCGGAGCTGAAATGAACTTCATTGTCGTTTTCAGATGCGAATGTATATGCGGTTGCAGATATTATGAATACCGGCTCTCCGCCGTTTGCCTCGGTCGCCTCCGCGTCGAGCATCCAGGAATAAAAATCCTTGCCGCGTAGCAGATCCTCACCCTCGCCGTCGCCGTAGACGGTCGTCCATTCTCCGTCCTTGTCATGTATGTCGCGGCACCTGATCTTGCCGTCCTGCACGTCGTATACGGTATCGCCGACGAAAAAGTTGTTCATCTCTTCCGTGAGCGTGTCAGACGCGGGGGCAGGGGTGATATTGTTGTCGGTATTGTTATTGTTATTCGTACTCTCCGGCGCGGTGTCGCTGCCGCCCGTCTTTTTGCCTCCGCATGAGGTGAGCGGGGCGGCGCATAAAAGGATCGCTATAAGACCTGCTATAATTCTTTTCACTTCGTTGACATGTCCTTTCTTTGTGTAATCCGTTTTTGTGTGTGAACCGTGATGTATTTTATCTTTCGGAATATGCCGTCAGGAACCATCGTATCGCCCCGACGATAAGGAGCACCACACCGATTATGGAGGGGACAGACAATATTTTTATGCCCCGGGATATAACGGTGAGGATCAACAGTATGAGCGCGGCTGAAATATACGAAATGCCGACGTATACCGCCTTTTTGCGCTGTTCATCGGTCAGCGGCTTTGCGCGTCCGTCAAACGTCTTTCCGTTTTCGTCGGCGCGCATCAGATGAAGAATCCGCCTTGATACTCGAAACGTTCTGAAAAACATTGCCTGTCCTCCTTTTCTTGCATTCTGCGGGGTTTGTCACCGGTGCCGGTGACTTTATTTTTATTCCGCGACGGTTTCGTCGGCTGCGTCATAGGCGCCTATGAGCAGCTTGCCGAGCGCGGAGTCACGTCCGAGAACGATGACCTTTTCTTCGCCTGTGAGGGAAGCCTTGAGCGCGTCGAGCGAGCGGATGAACTCGTAAAAGTCCTTCTTGTCCTCGCTGTTGTACGCCTCGGCGAGCAGCCTCATGTATTCTGCCTCGCCCTCCGCCTCGATAGCGGCGGCCTCCGCCTTTGCGTCGGAAATTATGATGTTGACCTGACGGTCGACGTCGTTTCTTATGAGGGACGCCTGATATTCGCCGTTAGCGGTGTATTCGACCGCTATCCTTTCACGGTCCGATATCATGCGCTCGTAGACTGCCTGTTCGTTGTCCTCGGGGAGGTCGAAGCGCTTTATCTTCACGTCTATGACGTCTATGCCGTAGACCTTCGCGCTGTCGGCGACCTCGGTCGTGATGCCGGCGTATATGTCGTTGCGTTCGCTCGCGTCGTCCTGATTTATGATGTCGTCCTGCGCGAGCGTGCCCATCAGGTTCTTGAGCGCCTTATATGTCAGCGCGTTCAGACGCGTCTCCGCGGCGGAGATGCTGCCGAGCGACTGATAGAACGTCTGCGGCTCTGATATCTTCCATGTGAGGTAGCTGTCGACGGTCATGCTCTTCTGATCCGACGTCAGAACGTCTGACGGGGGAATGTCATATATGAGCACGGTATCGGGGAACTTGCGGACCTCGTCGATGAAGGGTACCTTGAAGTGGAGCCCCGCCTCATCCGCGACGGACTCGATCCTCGAAAAACGGAACACGCAGGCGTATTCGTTTTCCGCTACGGTGTAAAAGCTGTTGAATAAGACTATTATTGCCGCTATCGCCGCGACTGCGACGACAACGAGCGCTATTGTTTTGCCTTTTTTCATGGTTCGTCAGTCCTCCTTTTTGACGGTGTCTGTGTTCGAGGTGTCAACGGTTCCGGCGGTCGCCTCGGAAACGAGGCTTTCAAGCGGCAAGAGCTTCTGCACGCCGCCCTCGGATGTGTCTATATAGACTCTGACGCCGGGGAGCACCTCGGAGATGGCTTCGTAATACATGCGGATGCGTGTGACCTCGCGGTCGTTCTGATACTCGTTATACATCGCGTTGAACATAGCGACCGCCTCTTTTGCCTCGTTTATGCGGCTCTGCTTCAGATATTCCGCGTTCTGACGGAGCGCGTCCGCTTCGGCGTTTGCGGAGGGGATCTTTTCGTTCTGATACGCTTCCGCCTGGTTTATCGCCCTCTCCGCCGACTGCTTCGCGGTCTCGACGTTCTTGAACGCCGCCGTGACTGACTCCGTCGGAGGTTCGCTGTCCTGTATCGAGATGCCCGTCAGGGAAAGACCTATGTCGTACTCGTCAAGCTCGGAGGAGACAAGGTCCTGGATCTGTATCTGCATCTCGGTTCTGCCCGTCGTCAAGGCGCTGTCGACGTCCGTAGAGCCGACGACTGAGCGTATCTGGCTCTGGACGAGGTTCTTTAAGATGACGTCCGCCTCGCGCGAATTATAGAGGTACTTGACGGGGTCTGAGATCTTGTACTCGACGAAGAAGTCGATGTTGATGATATTGTAGTCGCCTGTTATCATCTTGCTCTCATCCTCGACCGAGACGTCGCCGGTGTCCTCGCTTCTGTAGCCTATCTCTATTTTCTGATAGACGTTCACGTCGACGTAGGAGACCTTCTGTATCCCGAACGGGAGCTTGAAGTGCATTCCCGCGTCCGTCGTGCCTGTCACCTTGCCGAACGTCGTCACGACCGCCTGCTGCTGTTCGTCGACCGTGTACCAGCAGCTCGACAGAAGCACTATAAGAAAGACGGCCGCGAGCGCTATCAGCACATAGCGGACTATCTTCTTTGGGCTCGGGAGCTTTTTGGTCTTGTCGAAGAAGCTGTTGTTATTCATTTTTATAAATCCCTCCCTTTTTAAAATGGGTAAATCGGCGCTTCTTCTCGCCTCTTGACAAGAGTATATCACACGTTCAGATGATTGTCAATAGGTAATTGAAGAAAACTTTAAAAAATTTGCCCGGAGAGAGAATTGGCTTGCGCGCGGGGGCGAGCTGTGATAGAATAAAACGGAAGGAAAAGCGCGGGGAGGCAGGCGCGGGTATGAGATCGGGATCGGATAAAGACGACATTATATATATGCGCGAGGCGATAGCGCTCGCGCGCGAGGCGGAAGATTGCGGAGAGGTGCCTGTAGGCTGCGTCATCGTCCGCGACGGGAAAATATTGTCGCGCGGGAGAAATGCGCGGGAAAAGGAAAAAAACGCGCTCTGCCACGCGGAGATCACGGCTATCGACGGTGCGTGCCGCGCGCTCGGAGGCTGGAGGCTCACGGACTGCACGCTCTATGTGACGCTTGAGCCGTGCCCGATGTGCGCGGGCGCTATTATAAACGCGCGGATAAAGAGGGTGGTTTTCGGCGCAAAGGACGCCGCTGCGGGCGCGCTCGGCAGCGTGCTCGACATGCGCTCGTATCCGACAGGTCCGCGACCTGAGGTGACGTCGGGCGTTCTCGCCGACGAATGCGCGGGCTTGCTGCGAGGATTTTTTGCAAAGCGACGGGCGGAAGAATAAAAAATCCCGTGCGGTTTTAAAATCGCACGGGACGGTTTTTATTTGAGGATATTATTTAAGGTAGTTTACGGCGAGTATCGCGGCTCCGAGCACGGTGAGGACGACGCCCGTCGCGCGGTTGAGCGTTTTTGCGCTCGCTTTGTTCGCGAACAGCGCCGCTATCCTTGCCCACAAAAGCGTGAACGCGACGCAGAGGATGAGGCACCAAACGTCCGGCGCGCCGCCTATGACGAAGTGGCTGACGGAGCCTGTCAGCGCCGTGAACGCCATGATAAACACGCTCGTGCCGACGGCTGTCTTGAGCTCGTACCCGAGGATGCTCGTCAGGAGCAGGAGCATCATCATGCCGCCGCCCGCGCCGATAAAGCCGCAGATGAAGCCGACGACGCTGCCGCCTATGGCTGACCCGATAAAGCGCTTTTTCTCGCTGACTGATTCCATCGCTTCCTTCGTCGTCATGACGGGCTTCACGATGAATTTGATGCCGAGCAGCACAGTCATAAAGACGGAAAAGCTCCCCATCGTCGTGTTCGGCACCTTGCTCGCGGCAAAGCTGCCGACGAGGGTGAAGAGAAGGACTGCCGCCATCATGACAAGTCCGTTTTTTATATCGAGATTTTTGTTTTTCCCGTATGTATATGCGCTGACGGCGCTCGCAAGTACGTCGCTCGCGAGGGCGATGCCAACTGCCTCATACGCGGGCATACCGAGAAACGTTATGAGCATCGGGCTTATTACGGCGGCGGCGCTCATCCCCGCAAAACCTGTTCCGAGACCCGCGCCGACGCCGGCAAAAAAGCAGACGATTATTTTTACTGCCGCATCCGTCACGTTTTTCCCTCCGAAAACCGTTTTTATCTTTTCATAAACTCGTCGAAGTATCCGAAGATCTCGTCCTCCGCCTTGCAGAAGCGGCAGAGGGTGAGATTTTTTTCGTCCATGAAGCCGTTTTTTACGGTGTCGGAAATGAGCTTTTCGAGCGTGTCGAAGCAGCCGTTCACGTTATAGACCGCGACGGGCTTTTTCATCTGCCCGAGCTGGCAGAGGACGAGCACCTCGAAAAATTCCTCATATGTACCGATGCCGCCGGGCAGGACAGCGAACGCGTCTGCGGCGTCCTCGAGGACGGCCTTGCGCTCGCGCATCGTTTCGGTGTAGATGAAATCTGTACAGTTCCGGAACAGCGTGTCCCCGACGTCGAAGAACGACGGGGCGACGCCGACGAGCGCGCCGCCGCCGAGAACGGCGCCTCGCGCCGCCTCTCCCATGACGCCGTGCGCGCCGCCGCCGAAGTAAAGCGTGTGCCCGCGACGGGCGACGCTTTCGCCGAAGCGCTTGGCGGCACTCAGATATTCATTCGGTATGCGGTCGCTCGAAGCGCCGAAAACACAGACGTTCATATGTGTGACCTTTGCCTTTCCCGGTTTTTATCAGCCGATTCCGAGCACGTCCCGGAACGTGCCGGCGATTATGGCGTGTCCCTTCGCCGTCGGGTGAGGGTCGAGGGCGGCGTAATTCAATATCCCGCCGCCTTCGGTGAAGCTCTCGGCGTTTACGACGCCGGTCTCATTTTCAAGCGCCGTGTAAACGTCGGCGACGGTGTAGCCGAGCGTGTCCGCGTTCGCGGTGATGATGGCGTTCAGCTTCCCGACGAGCTCGTCCGACGCCTCGTTGAGGTCCATGACGGCGTCGCCGACGGGCAGCTTCAGTGAGACGTTGTTGTAGGGGTTATATACGGTCTCAAAAAAGATTTTTGCCTCGGGCGCGCGCGCTTTTATCGCGGCGATAATGTCAGGCATCTCCTCCGCAAACGTGGCAACGCCGGCCGCCGCCTCTTTGTTGAACGCTTCGTAAAGGAGCTTGTTTGCGGCTCTTTGCTGCGCCTCGTCCTCTATCAGCGAGTTTATTGCGTACTGCATGAACATGGATATCGCGGGGCTGAGCACGTTGTTCGCGCCGATGCTGACTGTCACGATGTCGGCGCCGTTGAGTTCGGGCGCGAAGGCGGGGTCGTTTGTCAGCGCCGCGAGCAGCTCGGAGCTTGTCTGTCCGTTGATGCCGTAGTTATAGCTCTCCGCCTCGTAACCGGTGAGCGCGTCTATATATGTGTCGAGCAGCGCGGAGTAGCGCTCGGTCTCAGGGGACAAAAGCCCGTAGCCGAACGCGATCGAGTCACCGAGGGCTGTGTATTTCAGCGTTTTTTCGGGCGTCGACATGACGTCCTTTGACGGCTCGGTCTCGGTTTCCGGCGGCTCCGTTCCGGTGCCAGATGCCGTTGTCTCCTTTTTGTCCGTCGCCTCGTCCGTGACGGGAACGCTTTCTGTGCCGGAATTTTTCGTCGGCGCGGTGTTCTCCGTGCCGCTACCGGTATCCGTATCATCTGCGCCGCCTTTTTTGCCGCAGGAGCCGAGGAACACGGCGAGAGCTGCCGCCAGCAGCATGGCGAGCAGCGCTTTCGTGACGGAAAATGCGGGTGAAAATTTATAGAGGTTCATTGATCTCTCCTTTAATCCTCATCAAAGCGGATAGTCTCCGTTTTGCCGTCGAATCCGCAGACGGCGGCAGGGAAAACGGCACGCGCTTCGTCTATGTAGGACTCGGGATCCGGCATGGAGGGGCTGAAATGCGTCAGCCAAAAGCGGCGCGGAGCGGCCTCCTTTGCGAGCGACGCCGCCTCCGAAAACGTCATGTGCTTCGCCGAGACGGCCTTGTCATGCTTGTCCTCGTCGCCGTACATCCCCTCGCAGATGAAGAGGTCGGCGTCCTTCGCCTGTTCGGCTATGACGGGGACGGGGCGCGTGTCCGTGCAGTACGTCACCTTGATGCCGCGCCTGTCGGGACCGAGCACCATGTCGCGGGTGTATGTCGCGCCCTCGTATTCCGCGGATTTCGTTTTTTGGAGCTTGCTCCAAACCGCCATCGGGACGTTGTTTTTCTTTGCGAGCTCGAGGTCGAATTTGCCGACGCGCGGTATTTTTACCGTATATCCGCAGCACGGCAGCGTGTGGTTGACGCGGAACGCCGTTATCTCAAAGCCGCAGACCGTCATCGTCTCCTCGCGCCCCGTCACGGGGCGGCAGACGACCTCATACGGCAGCTCGGGCGCTATCGTCAGAAGCGCGCGGACGTAGCGCTCGATCTGTGAAGGACCGATTATCGTGACGGGCTCGGTGCGCCCCTCGCCGCCCATCGAGAGCAAAAGCCCGGGAAGGCCGCTCATATGGTCGGCGTGATAGTGCGTGATGCAGATGACGCCTATCGGCTTGAAGGGCAGGGACGCCTCCTTCATCGCTATCTGTGTACCCTCGCCGCAGTCTATGAGAAGGCATTTCCCCTCGTGGCGCATCATGCACGAGGTCAGCCACCTGTTTTTGAGAGGGATAGTCCCGCCGCATCCGGCCAGCGTTACGTCGAGCACGCGTCATCACCGTCCTTGCTTTACTCATATTGTGTCCTATATTTTAAATAAGTATATCACAAAGCCGCCCCTTTTTCAAGAAGGCGGCTTTTGGATTTGCCGTTGCGAGCGTGTCAGCGTTCCTCGCGGAAGTAGGATAGTCCGAGCGACGCGGGCCCGCGGTTTTCTATTTTCTTTCGCGTGCTTGCTATTATGAGCACGAGGATCGTGACGATGTAGGGCGTCATCTTCAAAAGCTCCGTCACGGACGAGGCGATGCGGATGCCGGTGAGCGTCGGCAGGTTCGTCGCCATCCAAAAGAGAAGCGCGAACAGGTACGACGCCCAGATGGCGTTTTTCGGCTTCCACGTCGAGAAAATGACGAGCGCGACGGCGAGCCAGCCGACGGCCTCGAGGCTGTTCTGCGACGACCACTTTCCGCTGCTGTACTCTATGATGTAGTAAAATCCGCCGATGCCGCAGATGCCGCCGCCGAAGCAGGTCGCGATGTACTTATACAGCGTGACGTTGATGCCTGCGGCGTCTGCCGTTCCGGGGTTCTCGCCGACGGCGCGCAGATTGAGCCCGCGCCGCGTGTGCATGAGGAACAGATGCAGGAGCACGGCGAGCAGCACGGCGGCGTATGTCAGAAAGCCGTAGGAGAGAAAAATCTGCCCGAACGCGCCGAGATTGGCGACGGAATTGATGTTCGCGGTGTAGACCGCGCTCGTCGCCGAGGCGACGGAGTAGCTCTGGCTGCCCGTCACGCTGAGAAGGCGCGCGCTTCCGAACGTGCCGATCCCGACGCCGAGCGAGGTCAATGCAAGGCCCGTGACGTTCTGATTTGCGCGGAGCGTGACAGTCAGGAAGCTGTAGAGCAGACCGCCGAGCATCGCGGCGAGAAACGCGCACAAAAGCGGGATGAGGATGAGCAAAAGCGTGTTCGGGTTGTCCGTCGAGCGCTCGTATACGAACGCGCTCGCAAAGCCGGCAAATCCGCCGAGGTACATAAGTCCCGGCACGCCGAGGTTGAGGTGGCCGCTCTTTTCCGTCATTATCTCGCCGAGAGCGCCGAACATAATGACTGTGCCGTAAATTATCGAGCTGTGTATCCAGCTTATGAGAGAATTCATTTGCCTGTCTCCTTTCCGCCGCGGAAGACTACTTTGTAATTCAGGAAGAACTCGCAGCCGAGCATGAAGAAGAGGAATATGCCTATGTTGATGTTGGCGATCGACGAGTCGAGCGTCGTCGTGTTGCGGCTGACTATCTCGCTCGAGCCTGTGCGGACGAACGAAATGAGCATCGATATCAGCGTCATGAATATCGGATTGAACTTTGCGAGCCAGGCGACGATGACTGCCGTGAAGCCGTAGCCGCCGCCCATCGTCTCCGATATCGTGTGGTCGATGGCGGAAACATAGAGGAACCCGGCGATACCGCAGACGGCGCCTGAGATGAACGCGGTGCGTATGATGACGCGGAACTCGCTGATGCCGGCGTAACGCGCCGTGTTCGGCGCCTCGCCGATGACGGATATTTCATATCCGTGTTTCGTCTTGTTCATGTAGACGTACATCAGAATGACGGCGAGCGCGGCGATAACGTAAATCAAGGCATTGGCGTTACCGAAAAGGGCGGGGAGCGTTCCCGACTTGCGCGATATCATTCCGAGCGCGTGTATCGGGCTCCACGTTATGCGGAGAAATTTGATGAGCTGTATCGCGATATAGTTCATCATGAGGGTGAAGAGCGTTTCATTCGTCGTGAACTTAACGCGGAACACGGCGGGGATGAGCGCCCATATGCCGCCGCCGACGGCGGCGCTGACGAACATGAGCGGGAGTATGACTGCGTTCGGCAAATTGTTTCCTAAGTAGAAGAGCCACATTGCCGCCGCCATGCCTCCGGCAAGCACCTGACCCTGCGCGCCGATGTTCCAAAAGCTCATCTTGAATGCGGGCGCAAGGCCGACGGCTATGATGAGAAGCATGCACGCCTCTTTGAAGAATGTGTTTACCGTTATCGAGCTGCGGAACGTGCCCGAGATCATTGCGGCGTAAACGTCCGTTATCGACGAGTCCGTCACGCATACGAAGAATATGCCGCAAAAAAGGAGCGCAAGGGCTATCGCCGCGGCGCGCACCGCGACGGCGCGGGCAGGGGATACCGTATCTCGCTTCGCGAGGCGCAGGAGCGGCTCGCGGGTCTTTTCGTTTTTCATCTGTCAAAAGCTCCCTTCATCATGCGTTCGGCCCTCCGACTTTTGTCATATAAAGCCCGATCTCTTCCTTCGTCGCCGATCTCGCGTCGACGATGCCGGAAACTCTCCCGCCGCAAAGGACGAGTATCCTGTCGCAGAGCTCGAGAAGAACGTCTATGTCCTCGCCGACGTATATGACGGCGACGCCTTTTTTCTTCTGTTCGTTGAGAAGGTCGTATATCGCGTATGAGGTGTTGATGTCGAGCCCGCGCACGGCGTAAGCCGTCATTAGTACGGACGGCGCCTCCGCTATCTCGCGTCCGACGAGCACCTTCTGCACGTTGCCGCCGGAGAGACGGCGGACAGGTGTTGCCAATGAAGGGGTGACGACGCCGAGGTCCTCGCGGACCGATTCGGCAAGGTCCTGAGGCTCCTTTTTGTGAAGGAACACGGGCGAGCCTTCGCCGTAGCTCTTGAGCATCATGTTGTCCGTCATGCCCATCGAGCCGACGAGCCCCATGCCGAGCCTGTCCTCGGGGACGAAGGAGAGCGCGACGCCGAGCGCGCGTATCTCGCGCGGCGACTTGCCGACGAGCTCTTCGTCTTCTCCTCCGTCGGGAGAATATATTATGCTGCTGCCGGGCTCCGTTTTCTGAAGGCCGGCGATCGATTCGAGCAGTTCCTTCTGTCCGCAGCCGGAGATGCCCGCGATGCCGAGTATCTCGCCGCCGAATGCGTCAAACGAGACGCTGCTGAGCGTCGGCACGCCGTCCGCACTGACACAGGAGAGGTCCTTTACCGAAAGCCGCTTCACGACGCCTTTGGGCTGCGGCCGGTCTATGTTTAAGGCGAGCTTTTCGCCCACCATCGCCTCAGCAAGCGTCTTTTCGTCCGCATCCTTTGTTTCGAGCGTCGTTATGTACTCGCCGCGGCGCAGGATCGCGACGCGGTCCGATATCTCCATGACCTCATGGAGCTTGTGTGTGATGATGATTATAGACTTCCCGTCGGCGCGCATATTGCGGATAACGGAGAACAGGCGCTCCGTTTCCTGCGGCGTGAGCACGGCGGTCGGCTCGTCGAGGATAAGAATGTCGGCGCCCCGGTAGAGCACCTTTATTATCTCGAGCGTCTGCTTTTCGCTGACGCTCATGCTGTATACCTTCTTGTCCGGGTCTGTCTCAAAGCCGTATTTTTCACATATGGAGCGTATCTTCTCCTTTGCCTCACGCAAATTGAGAAGCATCCCACCCGGCAGACCGAGCACGACGTTTTCGGCCGCGGTGAAGACGTCGACGAGCTTGAAGTGCTGATGTATCATGCCTATCCCGAGCTCGAAGGCGTCCTTCGGGGAGCGTATCGACGCTTTTTTGCCGTTTATCTCTATCTCGCCCTCGTCGGGAAAGTATATGCCGGAGAGCATATTCATCAGCGTCGTTTTTCCGGAGCCGTTCTCGCCGAGCAGCGCCAGGACCTCGCCGCGGCGGACGTCCATCGTGACGCCGCTGTTCGCCGTGACGGTGCCGAAACGCTTTGTTATGCCGGTGAGCTTTACTGCGATTTCGTTGTTCATGCCTTCTCCTGTCTTTGCGTAGTAAAAGAGCATAGGGGAAACCGGTTATTTGCGATTTCCCCTATTTTCTCTATGTTCGGTAGAGATCAGTTGTCGTTATTGTTGAGTTCCGTTATACCGTCTATGCGGAGCGTGAACGAAGGCGCGCTCTGCGTGTAGGACTCGTGATAGTAGCCGTCGGAGATGACGTTGTTCGTATCGTTCACGAAGTCTCCGTTCGTATCGGAGGCGAACGCCCATGTCACGTTCTTGCCGCCGACCGTGAACTTCGACGTGTCAAACACATGGAGCTTGCCGGACTTGATGTCGGCGATGACGGAGTTGACCTTTGCCTCGGTCCCTTCAGCCGCCTGCTTGCCGAGAGCCGTTATCTTAACGGCATCCTGCGCGTAGCCGCCGATCCAGTTCGTTGCGATCTTGCCGCCGTTCATCGCGGTCTTTATCGCGTACTCATAGTAGACGACCCAGTTGTTAGTGGCGGAGGTGAGTATCGCATCGCCGATGCCGGTCAGGTCTACATTGTAGCTGACGGAGTAAACGACGGTGCCCTCGTTGTATGCGTTCTGGACTGCCATCGGAGCGCCTTCGGAGTCGGCGTGCTGGCTGATGACGACGCAGCCGTCGCTGATGAAGCTCTTGGCTGCCTCAGCCTCGGCGTCGCTGTCGTGCCAGGAGAATGTGTAGAACACGTCCATGACTACGTTGTCAACAACGCTCTTTACGCCGAGATAGAACGCGGTGTAGCCGGAAACGACCTCCGCGAACGGATATGCGCCGACGTAGCCGAGCTTGATGTTGCCGTCGGCATCCTTGTTCTTGTCGGTGAGCTTGCCGGCGTCAGCGAGTTCCTTTATCTTCATGCCGGCAACAACGCCCGAGACGTAACGGGCCTGATAAACCTCAGTGAATGCGTTCGAGAGGTTGGAAAGGCCGGAGGAGAGGGCGGTGTCGCCCGTCATTGCGATAAACTGGATGTCCTTATCCTTGTACTTTTCGGCGGCTGCCTGCGTGTATGTCTGATGACCGTAGGAGTTCGTGATGATGAGGTTGCAGCCCTGAGCGACAAGGTCGTCAAGCGCCGACGTGCAGGCGGCGTCCTCGCCTATCGTCATCTTCCAGATGACCTGCTCCGAATTGTCGGGGTCGATGCCGAGGTTCTGGCATGCCGATCTGATGCCGTCGATGTGAGCCTTTGAATAGGTCTCGGTGTTGTCGCCAATGAGGACGACGCCGATTTTGAGGTCCTTCTTCGTGCCCTCCGTCACCTCTGATGCGACGGTGGACACAACGCCGGATTTGGCGAGCTCCTTTGTGCCGCTCGAACCGAACGCTTCATTACCGCCCTCGGTACCGCCGGAGCATGCCGCAAAGGCGGAGAGAACGAAGATTACTGCGAGCGTGAGCGCCATGAACTTCTTTAACATTTTCTTTTCCTCCAAAAAAATTTATGGTCAAGGGCAGGGATGCCCGAGACGTCTTTTCAGTCTTTGACGAATTTTATCCCGTCGGACGTGCTCATGGAAGCGACTTTTGCGAGAGACTCGACGCGCACTCCGCGCCGCCTCAGTTCGTCGCCGCCGCCCTGATAAACCTTTTCGATGACGATCCCGCAGCCGACAAGGTGGGCCCCCGCCTGCGAGACTATGTCGAGTAGCGCGCGCAGCGCCTCGCCGCGGGCGAGAAAATCGTCAATTATCAAAACTCTGTCGTCGGGGGTCAGATAGTCGCGGCTTACCGTCAGCGTGTTGTCGACCCCGCGCGTGTAGGAGTGAGCGACGGCGGAATAAACGCCGCCGGTCATGTTTTTCGCCTTTGACTTTTTGGCGAACACCACAGGGCAATCAAAAAACTGCGCAGTCACACAAGCAATACTTATTCCCGATGCTTCCACCGTCAGTATCTTGTTGACTCCGCAGTCACCGTAAAGCCGTTTGAATTCGCGCCCCATTTCGGAAAGAAATCGAACGTCTATCATATGGTTCAGAAATCCGTCTACGCACAGAACGTCACCGTCTGCGATAATGCCCTCGGACATAATCTTTTTTTCAAGTGCAACCATGTCGACGTACCTCCAAAGCCATAAAAATATACTATAATTCTACACCATATTCGACTTTTTTCAATTGGCGTTATGCCCAATAAACTGAGATTTGGAAAAATTTTATTTGCGAAAATGCACAAATGCGGTGTGAGACGTTTCGCGCGGCGTTCACAATTTTGTAATACATTTGCCGAAAAACGTAGGCAAAGCACGGGAAAAGGCGGGAAATGCGAAACGAAGAATGCAAAACCGACACAAAAGGAAAAAGAAGGAACGAAAAACAAGCTCGCGCCCAGGCATAAGAGGCATTTCTCCGAGAAAAGGGCAGGAAAAACCGGCGAGGGGGTTTTCCCCCGCGCCGGTTCAAAATCTTCCGTCTGCCGCCTTATTCTGCGGTCTTTTTCGTGTATACGACGTGCCCGTCCGAGACAGACGCCAAAACGTCGTCTCCCTCGGCGATATTGCCCGAAAGCATTGCCTCCGAGAACGTGTCCTCAACGAGCCTTACGACGGCGCGGCGTATCGGGCGCGCGCCGTACGTCGGGTCGAAGCCCTCGCGCGCGATAAGATCCGTGACGTCGTCGCCGAACTCGATCTTTATGCCGAGACCCTCGACTCTGCGGCGCACGCGTTCGAGCATTAGGGCGGCTATCTTGTGCACGCACTCGTCGTCGAGCTTGGAGAAGACGATTATTTCGTCTATCCTGTTGAGGAACTCGGGCTTGAACGTGCGGCGCAGCGACTCGGTCACGGCGCTGTGCATGCGTTCGTATTCCTCCTCCTTGTTCGCGGAGTCGTAAAATCCGAGAGGGTGATGTTCCGTGATGCTCGATGCGCCGACGTTCGAGGTCATAATTATGACCGTGTTCTTGAAGTCGACGCGGCGGCCCTGCGCGTCGGTCAGAATGCCGTCGTCAAGTATCTGAAGCAGGATATTGAACACGTCGGGATGCGCCTTTTCTATCTCGTCAAACAGCACGACGGAATACGGGCGGCGGCGTATCTTTTCGGTGAGCTGACCGCCCTCGTCGTATCCGACATAGCCCGGAGGCGAGCCGATGAGCTTGGAGGTCGAATGGCTCTCCATATATTCAGACATGTCGACGCGTATCATCGCGCCCTCGTCTCCGAACATAGCCTCGGCGAGCGCCTTTGAAAGCTCTGTCTTGCCGACGCCTGTCGGTCCGAGGAAGATGAAGGAACCGACGGGGCGGTTCGGGTCTCCGAGACCCGTGCGTCCGCGGCGTATAGCCCTTGCGACGGCTGCAACCGCCTCGTCCTGCCCGATGACGCGGGCGCGGAGCGTGTCCTCGAGATGGAGCAGGCGCTCGCCCTCGTCCTCGGCGAGGCGCGTGACGGGGATACCGGTCCAAGAGGTCACGATCTCGGCGATATCGTCGGCGCCGACAGCGAGCGTCTTTCCGTCGCGGTCCGCCTTCCACTCTGCCTCCTTCGCGTCGCGGTCGGCGCGGAGCTTGCGTTCACGGTCGCGGCAGGCGGCGGCGCGCTCGAAATCCTGTGCCTTTACGGCCTCCTCCTTTTCGGTCGATGCGCGCTTTATATCCTCGTCGAGCGCGCGGAGCTCGGCGCTCGGCGTCGCGTTAGAGATGCGGAGGCGGGACGCCGCCTCGTCTATGAGGTCAATTGCCTTGTCGGGGAGGTATCTGTCCTGAATATAGCGGACGGAGAGCTTGACGGCGGCGTTTATTGCCTCGTCCGTGATCTTGAGCTTGTGGTGCGCCTCGTATTTGTCGCGCAGTCCGAAGAGGATCGCGGTTGCCTCCTCGGGCGTCGGCTCCCCGACCATGACGGACTGGAAGCGGCGCTCGAGCGCGGCGTCGTGCTCGATGTGGCGGCGGTATTCGTCTATCGTCGTAGCACCGATGATCTGTATCTCGCCTCTTGCGAGCGCGGGCTTCAGAATGTTGGCGGCGTCGACGGCGCCTTCCGCCGCGCCCGCGCCGATTATGGTGTGTATCTCGTCTATAAAGAGGATGATGGAGGGGTTCTTGACGACCTCGGACATCACGCCCTTGAGGCGTTCCTCAAATTCGCCGCGGTATTTTGCGCCGGCGACCATAGAGGAGATGTCGAGTGTGACGATAGTCTTGTCGCGCAGGGTGTCGGGCACCTTGCCGTCGACTATGAGCTGCGCCAGCCCCTCGACGACGGCGGTCTTGCCGACGCCGGGCTCGCCGATGAGGCAGGGATTGTTCTTCGTGCGGCGCGAGAGAATCTGGATAACGCGCTCCATCTCCTTTTCGCGACCGACTATGGGGTCAAGGCGTCCTTCGCGCGCGGCGGCGCAGAGGTCGCGGCCGTGCTGCGAGAGCGTGGGCGCGCCCTTTATCCCCTGACCGTGTCTGCCGGAAGCGTCCGACTGACGCGCGCCTGCGCTGTCGCCGGTACCCGCGGCGCCGCCCGAAAGGAACGCTTCGACGTCGGAGGCGAGCTCGTCGACGGAGACGCCCATCGAGGAGAGGACGCTGACCGCCGCGGATCCGCGTTCTGTCAGAAGCGCCGCGAGAATGTGCTCAGTGCCGATATAGCCGTGCCCGAATCGCGCGGAAATATATGCCGAGGTCTCTATCAGCTTTTTCGCACGGGGGGTCATGTCGGCGGGGGAGACGGAGCTCTTGTCGCCCGTGCCCGATATCGTGCGGATTATGTTTTCCTCAGCCTCAAGCGTTGCCCCGTGCTCGGCGAGCAGCTTTGCGCCGACGCTGTCGTCTTCGCCCGTCAGCCCGAGAAGGATATGCTCCGTGCCGACGTAGGTGTGGCCCATTTCGGAGGCGTATGCGAGCGCGCGGTTGATGGCGCTTTCGGCTTTTTCGGTAAATCTGTTTGCCATATTCTTTTTTCCTTTCTCTTTATTATTTCATAAGCGTGCGTTCGGACTCAGGCTTTTTCCGACAGTCTTTCGCGCAGGCGGGACGCGCGGCGGCAGTCCCTTTCGTGAGGCTCGAGCTCGTTTCCGCCCGAGTAAAGCATGAGGACGGAGGGCTGAGATTCGATGAGCGACGTGTCGAGCACGCTGAATGTGATGTCCTTTGGGATGCCTGTGTCAAGCGAGGGGAGCGCTACGCCGAGGCGCACGTTTACCCAGTGCTCCATAAACTCGCGGCACGACATGACGCGGCTGTGCGTCAGCGCGCCGTATGAACGCGCGACGAGGTCGGAGAGCTCGTCGGGGGAATTTTTCGCAAGCTCGTCTCTGCGCTTGCGCTCCTCCGCTATGATGATGTCGGCAAGCTGCGTCAGCTTTGAGATCGTCTCTTCTTCGGTGACGCCGAGCGTTACCTGATTCGATATCTGATAAAGGCACGCCGCAGCCTCGGAGCCTTCTCCGTACATTCCGCGCACCGTCATACCGAGCTTTGAGAGCTGGCGCGCTATCGCCGATATGCCGTTCGTTCTCGTTAAAGCGGGGAGGAACATCATCACGGACGCCCTCATCGCGGTGCCGAGATTTGTGGGGCAGTGCGTGAGGTAGCCGAGCTCGTCGTCAAACGCGAGCTTGAATTTCGCCGCGAGCGACGCCTCCGCCGCGCGGGCGTGGGCGTAAGCCTCGGGGAGGGAATATCCCGCCGTGATGCTCTGTATGCGGAAATGATCCTCCTCGCAGACCATGATATATGTGTCGTCTGCCTCGTTTTTGTAGAGGGCGCGCGCGTTGTCGGCTGATGCGAACTCGGTCGAAACGATGTGCTCCTCGGCGTATGACGCCGCAGTTATGCGGTCGAGATGTGAGAAATCCGTCTTATCAAATTCATTGCCGAGCGCGTCCGCCGTGTCGGAGATGAGCTCCTCGGCGCGCTCGCGTGAGAGCCTGTTCCCCATCGGGAGCCCCTCAACATTCCTTGCAAGCCTTACCCTTGAAGAAAGAACAACGTCGGGGCAGGGTCCTTCTTTTCCGTACCATGACATATCCGTATCCTCCTTATCAGTTATTGCCGAGCGCTTTTATCTTGTCGCGAAGGACAGCCGCGCGCTCGAAATCTTCATTCTTTATCGCTTCGTAAAGCTCGGCTCTGAGCGTGTCCGCCTCCGTGCGTGCCGGGTTGTCGGGAGCTTTTTCAGGGGCTGCCCCGACCGTCGTGTCCGCCTCATTCTGCGCGGTATTTCCTTTGTAGACCGCGCTCCCGTGGATGCGCCGCACCGTCGGCATGAGCTCCGCGCGGAACGTCCTGTAGCATTCGGAGCAGCCGACCTTTCCGTCGGCGGCGATGTCGGAGAGGGATGCGCCGCAGACGGGGCAGCGCCGTTCGGGGACCGAAGGCTGACGCCTGCCGGACTTTACCGCGGGGAACATATCCCCGAAGAAGGTGGAGAGCAGGGAGCTGCCTCCGAAGCCGAACGGGTCGGACGTTATGTCTCCGACTCCCATTTTGTCGGCGCAGTCGCGGCAGAGCGCGTATGACGTCTTCTTGCCGTTTATTATCTCGCTGTAATGTATCGTGGCTTCATTCTTGCCGCATTTTTCGCAAAGCATATTCGTTATCTCCTTTTCATGTTTTTTCATATTCATTTTAGTTTACGAGGGACAGGATAATGTGGCGCAGGATGTCGGCGCGGACGGAATTTTTTTTGTCCGCGGGGACTGAGGCGAGAGCCCTTTCGGAAACCGCCGTCGCGATTATCGACGCCTCGCGTTCGTCTATAACGCCGGAGCCGAGCAGGTTCGAGATGAACGCCATCGCGTCATGCTCGCCGAGCGAGTTGCCGGTCGCGTGGAAGAAGTGCATGAGGTAGTCGTTGCGCGAAAACTGCTTTTTCACTATCCTTATATAACCGCCGCCGCCGCGCCTGCT
Organism: uncultured Clostridia bacterium; assembly: GCA_947628165.1. Lineage (GTDB taxonomy): Bacteria > Bacillota > Clostridia > Oscillospirales > CAG-272 > DTU064. The sequence continues at coordinate 31,446 of CANQYV010000004.1, forward strand.
CTCGATGATGTATCCGCGCTCGGGCGTGAAGCGGGAGGTTATAACGTAATTGATCTGGCTCGGAACACATCCGAGCTTTGCGGCGAGGTCGTTGCGCTTCATCTCCGCGCTCCCGCCGCCTTCGTCGAGCATGTCCTCTATAACGGACGCAATATAATCGGAAAGTGTCATATTTGTATCACCTCGGGTGAAAATTTGTCTTTGACTTTCTTTGACTAATGATAGTGTAGCACTAAGGTCAAAGAAAGTCAATACCTTTTTCAAAAATTTTTTAAAAATTTTTTCCGCACGATATCAGGACGCTCGGAACAAAAGTTTTTTCTGTCATATTATATCTTGCAAAATACTGTCGGAGAATATACAATGTCAAAGAGCGTGGTTCTCTCACATGAACGGGTCGGGATAAGCTTTTCCGTAAAGATGAAAATCGGGAGAAAGTTCGGTCGTCGGGATTGACAAAAATAATGTTGCGGCATATAATGTAACTGCCGTTACATAACGATAATTACCAAACAGGGGAAAAGTTATGCCGCCAAAACCTAAGATCACAAAAGAGATGGTTATCGATACAGCCTTTGAGGTTGCCCGCAAGGCGGGCTGGGAAAACATCAACGCAAGGACCGTTTCAAATAAACTGAACTGCTCGACGCACCCCGTCATGTATCACTTTGCCACGATCGAGGAGCTGAAGGCTGCGGCTTTTGAGAGAGCCGATCGGTTTCACTCCGAGTATATAATGAACGCTTCGGGAAACAAAGATAATATTATGCTTAATATTGGGCTGAATTATATCCGTTTTGCGGTCGACGAGCCGAATTTGTTCAGGTTTCTGTTTCAATCGGGGTATGCGGAGGGCAACAGCCTGCTTGAGATGATAAATTCCGAGAGGCTTACGCCTGTCCTTTCGGCAATGCAGAAAGGAATGAATTTGGATTTTGACCGAACGAAAGAGGTATTTATAACGCTTGCAATGTTTGTTCACGGTTACGCAAGCATTATTGCGAATAACTCGCTCGAGTTCGACGAGGAGCTGATCGCAAAGCATTTGAAACGCGTATACACGGGCGCGATATCGGCGATACGGGAGGCGACGGAATGAACAATCAAAGTAATACGGAAAACGGCAAAAAGAGTTTTGTCCTCACGGTGACAGGCGCGGCGATAATGATACTGCTGACTGCGACGAAAATCGTGCCGTCCTCGACAATAGCAGGGTACTCCGTATTTGTCGGGATCGCGTTTTTCTTTATTACGGAAGCCGTCGCCAAAACGCCGCGTTCCGAGTCGGGACTGCGTTTTAATACGATTTTGAAGGATATTAAAAAGCCGGGAGTGATTTTATGGGGGTTGCTGCCGATCGTGAGCGGTATTTTATCGCTTGCGGCGGGAAATTTGATTTTCGGCGGGGCATTTGTCGATCATGTGCTCGGACGGACGGGTGCCGTTCTATCTTTTGACAAGACGGTACTTTTGATAATACAGTTTATTATTGCGGGCTTCGGTGAAGAAATTGCATTTCGCGGCTTCTTTTTCGGGAAGACCTCAAAGTATTTTCCCGCCTGGCTCTGTGCTGTCGTATCGTCCGCTGTTTTCGCCGCAGGGCACATCGCAGAGGGAAATGTCGGCATTGTGATCTTTGATATTGCCGGCGTGTTCGTTGACAGCCTGATTTTCTCTGTGATCTATCATAAATCGGGCAACTGCGTTATAAGTACGTTTTCGCACGTTCTCGGAAACCTGATATCATTTATTGCCCTTGTCGGCTTTTTCAGATAAGGACTTACAAAACGGAGGTTGACAGCATGAAAAAGCTGACATTCAAACACACGGTATACGCCTGCTATCTCGGTTACATAGTTCAGGCGATAGGGAATAATTTCGCGCCGCTCTTGTTCGTGACGTTTTCGGACAGCTTCGGCATACCGACGGAGAAAATAACGCTTCTTATCGCGCTGAATTTTACGGTACAGCTTCTCGTCGACCTCGCGGCGGCAAACCTCGCCGACCGGATAGGATACCGACCTGCCGTCGTTGCGGCAAACGTGTTCTCCGCCGTCGGCATCGCGGGGCTCGCACTTTTTCCGCGCGCCATCGGCGACCCGTTTGCGGGTCTTCTTGCGGCTGTGTTCTGCTACGCCGTCGGCGGCGGGCTCATAGAGGTTTTGATAAGCCCGATCGTGGAGTCTTGCCCGGGAGACGAAAAGGCGTCCGCAATGAGTATTCTTCATTCATTTTACTGCTGGGGAACCGTTTTTGTCATTCTCGTTTCAACAGGCGCGTTCGCCGCTTTCGGCGTCGGCTGCTGGGGGACGATGGCGCTTTTGTGGGCTGCGGTCCCCGCGTTTACGGCGCTTTTCTTCTGTTTTGTCCCGATTCTTACTCCCGATGAGGCGACGGGCGAGCACATCCCGACGGGGAAGCTTCTGTCACGGCCTGTTTTTTGGGTGCTCGTCGTTTTGATGGTGGCGTCCGGCGCGTCGGAGCAGGGGATGGTACAGTGGGCGTCCGCGTTTGCGGAACGCGGGCTTGGAGTTACGAAAACCGTCGGCGACGTCGTCGGGCCGTGCCTGTTCTGCGCGCTTCAGGGGGCGGCGAGAGTTTTCTATGCTAAAAAGGGAGACCGCGTCGACCTGCTCCGATATATCATAGTCTGCGGTGCGGTCTGCGCGGCGTCGTATCTCTGCGCGGCGCTCTCGCCGCTGCCGGCGCTGTCGCTCTTCGGGTGCGCGCTTTGCGGGCTTTCCGTCGGAATACTGTGGCCCGGCGTGTTCAGCGTTGCCGCTGTCCGCTGCCGCGGCGGCGGAACGGCGCTGTTCGCGTTCCTTGCCCTCGCGGGCGACCTCGGCTGCGCGTTCGGACCGTCGCTCGTCGGCTTTGTTTCAGGCGCGCTCGGCGACAGCTTCTCCGCGGGACTTGCCGCGGCGTCCGTTTTTCCCCTCATTCTTGTCGCGGCTGCGCTCGTCTGCCGCAGAATGAAGGATGGCGATTGAGACCTCGGAATATAAAAACAGCCCGCAGATTTCGCCTGCGGGCTGCTATTGTATTGTTGCTGTTATTCGCCGAATGAGAGTGCGATCGTGCCCTCTTTCACCTTCGCGGTCAGAGTTGTTTTTCCTGCCCCGCCGTTTTTTACGTCGCATATGCCTGTCACAACGGAGGCGTCGACGGTATAATCTCCGCGCGGGCGGGCAAGAGAGCCTGTGACACTGCCGTTTTCGACCGAAAGCGAAATTGCATCCCCGGCGTCGGCGCCGTCGAGGACGATGTTGCCCTCCGTGACAGCTGCCGTGAGCGACGGGCAAGAGACGGCGTTCAGCGACACGTCGCCGCTGCCGACGGAAATGCTTATCGCGCCGTCCGAGGTGACACCGACGAGAGATACGCTCCCGTCCTCCGTGCTGAAGGAGCTGTCCCCCGAAAGGAGGACGCCCTGCGTTTCGATGTCTGAGTTAGAGCTGTTTATGTTGAGCGTGAGCTCCGTGCCGTCGGGGATGCCGATGTCGATGCCGAAGCGCTTGCTGTACGAACGGAAAAGTCTGTCCATCCACGAAGTCTCAAGCTCGGATACGGTCAGCGTGCCGCCGGAAAGGGAAGTGGAATAAAGTCCTTTTCTGTGACCTACGAACCCGACTTCAATCTCTGCGCCCGAGGTCTTGTACACGTTCACATAGCCGACCGAAATATCGACGTCTATAATTCCGATCTCGTCCGCGCCGAATACCTCATTTTCAAATACAGGCTCCGCAGACGGCACCGTCACAAGAGCGTGAAAGAAGAGGATGCCGACGACGAGGACGGCGATCCCGACCGCCACGAGCAGCGAGATTATCACATAATGAAGCGTTCTTTTCATATCGGGTATGTTTTCAGAGACGTTCTGCTTCGGAAAGCTCGGGCGGCATGCCGCAGATGATGTCGAGGTTGCCGTTGCGGCAGCGTATCATGTCTATCATTTCCTTTTCGAGATCCTCGTCCGAAAGCACAATATTGTAGGTGAGCTGGTACATGCTGCCCATGTTCGTCGTGTGGACGCGGATAAGCTCGCAGGAGCTCGTGTATTTCTTGAATATGTCGTCGAAAATGTGCGGGTAGTTGAGCCCCTCGGGTATCGTTATCTTCAGCTCCTTGAGACCGCGTTTTCTCTTCCCAAGGCCGGCGGCGGTGACGGCGGCGTATGCCGCTATCGCGATAACGGTGAATATGACGGCGAGACCGATATAGCCGACGCCGACGATGAGACCCGACGTCATCGCGACGAACACCATCATTATGTCGGACGCCGTGCCTGGGTTGGAACGGTATCTGACAAGGCTGAAGGCTCCGGCGACGCCGATGCCGACGCCGATGTTGCCGTTGACTATCATTATTATCACCTGAACGATGAGTGGGATGACAGTCAGCGTGACGGAGACGCTGCGCGATTTTTTGCCTATGAAGACTGCGGCGGCGGAGACGAGAAGACCGAGCAGCAGGGAGACCAAGGACATGACGAGGAAGCCGCCGACCGTTATCTCGCCTTGCGCGACTACTGATTTAAAGGGCTGTGAGAGCATTTATGTACCCATCCTTTCCGGCTGCCGCCGCGGCGGCACCTGAAAATATGATTTTTAAGACTGTTCTTTCTTTATTATATCGGTATACGCCGTGCCGTACTTGCTGAAGTTGGCGGGGAATATGCCGTATTTGTCGAGCGCGTGAGTCAGCCACAGCGGCATCGCGTCGGGTATCTTTATCTCCATGAGACAGTCTCCCTCAGGGAGCAGGGGCTTGCCGTATGCTCCGAGGGAGAGGTCAAAGTCGTAGTCGCGGGACAGGAGCTCGGAATCGAACGTGATGCGGAGCTCCGGATCGTCCTTTGCGAAATACGCCGTTCTGTCGTATGTGAGTATCATCGCGGGGGATATCCTGTCGTAAAACTCAAGGAGCCACTCTATCTCGTGCGCGATCTGAGAGTCGCGTTCAGGCGGAATGCCGCGGCAGGTGAAATCCATCGCTTCGCGGTACGTCATCGAGATGCGGCGCTTATAGACGACGCCGCGGTACTTTTTCTTTATCTCGACGAACGCCGTCGAGTCGTCGTTCGGCTTGCCGTAGCAGCGCAGGCGCAGCTTTTCCTTATAGACGGGCTTGTCGAGCGAGGCGCGGATCATCGTGTGAGACGGCGTGTCGAAATACATATTGTATATCGTGCTCCGCCCCCAGGAATCGGGCGACATATGCTCTTTTACGATTTCAAGAAACGGCTCGTACTGCTCTTTTTTGACGAGATATTTCTTTTCGACGCGCCGGAACACTTCTTTATATGCCATGCGTCCGCCCCTCCTTGCCTTGTCATCGCAAAGCATCATTCTTTTTTTATTTTATTATAAACTTCGTGTAAAGTCAAGATACATATGGTGAGCGTTATGTGAGAGAAAAATGAAAAATCTCCCCGGAGAGAGGGGAGATCTTTTCTTTATTGCGCCGTGTTCAGTTGTACATTTTGTATTTGAGCCGGAGGTTGTCCGCGATCATGGCGATAAACTCCGAGTTCGTTGGCTTGCCGCGCGAATTTTGTATCGTATAGCCGAAATAGGAGTTCAGCGTGTCAACGTCGCCTCTGTCCCACGCGACCTCTATCGCGTGGCGTATCGCGCGCTCGACGCGGGACGTCGTCGTCGAATATTTCTTTGCGACCGAGGGGTAGAGGACCTTTGTCACCGAATTTATTATATCGCTGTCCGCGATCGTCATAAGGATCGCGGTGCGGAGATACTGGTATCCTTTGATGTGCGCCGGGACCCCGATCTGATGTATTATCTTTGTGACCTGCGTCTCTATATCAGGCGGTGAGCTCGCATCAAGCGAGGGCTTCGACTGGACGGAGGCTCCCGTCAGCGACTCGACGTGGCTGACGAGACTGCCGTAGTCTATCGGCTTGAGGAGGCAGAGGGACGCGCCCGCGTTCATCGCGTCGACGAGGATGTTCTGGTTCGACACGAGAGAAATAATGATAAAGCTCGGTTTGTGATCGAGCGTGCGGCAGGCACGGAGCAGGCCTATTCCGTCGAGTTTCGAGAGCCATATATCGGCAATAACGACATCGGGCCGCAGGCTCCGTATCTTCATCAGCGCGTCTTCGCCGTTCACGGCTTCTTCAACAGAACGGAAGCCCGCCCTTGTGAGCGCTTCCCGGCATCTTTTACGAGATTCGCCGTTTTCGTCGGCGATAAGTATCTTTTTTGTTGTTTCCATTTTCCGTATCTCCGTTGGGGAATTTTTTTGACACGATTATGATACCATAAATTTCCATCAATATCAAGAACGCGCCAAATAAAAATTTCCACAAACATTGCCCGCCCGATTTGGATGTTTTTACAAAAGGTGAACGCGCAAACGGACGCATGAAAGAGAGAATGCTCGGATGCCGGCGAATGTGAGCGAAAAGCGTAAAAACCGCCCGACACTCGCGTGTGCCGGGCGGTTTTCATATCATGAAAAGGGGAGTTACTCCTCGCAGATTATGAGCTCTTTGGCGTAGGGAAGAGTTGATATCCAGTCGCAGAAGACGTGCCATTCGTCGAGCTTGTGGTTCCGTCTCGCAAAATACATATTGACGAGATTTTCGTAATTCATCGTGACGGTCCGCATCTGATTGAAGGATGTGGGGAGCAGCTGTATCATGTCGTACCACGCGCCCTTGTCCTTTGTCTCCACAAAGCGGAGGCGCGCGTCCTCAAGATAAACCATGAGCGCATCAAGGGCGGCAAGCGCCTCCGGCGAGCACTTGTCGCACGAAAAATCCTCCCGCGAGAAGGGCTTTGAATGGAGCTTATGCATCGTAGACGTCGAGTTTGCGACGGTGCCGACCTTGTAGGTGTCGAATTCCTTCCACCAGTAGAGCGGGCCCGTGATATCAACGGAGACGAATATCTGGCGCATGTATTTGCGGTCGTCGCTGCCGGCGCGGCGGAGACGGACGGCAAGTGAAAGGTCGTTCTCGCCGAGAACGTATTCGCCGTCGTCATTATAATAGCTGTCAGAGCGCGCCCAGCTGTTCATGGGGTTGCGCGCGCCGCGCATCGCGTTTTCGAGATTCATCACATTCGTTCTTTCAAGCTTTAACATACGGCACCTCGAAAAAATTATTACCTTTATTATAAACGCAGATGAGCGCGAAGTCAACATTTTTATATTTTCGGCAGGCGGGGTTACGTCTGGGTGAATAAAAAAAGAAATACGGGCAAAAATAAGCTTGCCAAGTAAAAAAAGGAGAAAAACTACATTATGAACAGCAAAAAAGCTGAAAACAGACTCGTATACGCGGCGCTCATTCTCGTTTTGACCGTGCTTGCGGCGCTTGTCATCGTGACGGGCATAGCGAGCAGGCGCGAGAGCAGAAAAGAGGAAGACGACACCACGTCGGGCAGCGTGCTCGGCGGCCGCGAGACGGCGGAGCATGACCCCGCAAGCAGATTCCCGACGACACAGAAGCCGAACAAAAACGACGAGACGAAGCCTCCGGTGACGGATCCTCCGACGACGACGGCTCCTGCCGAGGACGTCGTAACTCCTTCGGAAACTCCGAAGTTTGCGTCTCCGTCAGACGGAGCCGTGTCAAAGGGGCACAGCGAGACGGCGCTCGTCTATTCGATGACGATGAACGATTACAGGACCCACACGGGAGTCGACATCGCCTCATATGAGGGGGCGGAGGTCAGGTCGGTCGCCGACGGAGTCGTTGCCGACGTGTGGGAGGACCCTATGTGGGGCTGGTGCGTATCGATAGACCATGAGGGCGACGCCGAGAGCATATATAAAAACCTCTCCCGCGAGTCCGCGGAGTCGCTCGAGGAGGGCGAGACGGTGCTTGCCGGCGAGGTCATCGGAAGCGTCGGTGACTCGGCGCTCTGCGAGATAGCGGATGAGCCGCACCTCCACTTTGAGCTCAAGCTGTCGGGAGCATACGTCGACCCCGAGGAATATATAGAATTTGCAGCCGAAGACGTTTTCGCCGAATAAAGTCCGCGGGGAGATTTTTCTCCCCGCGGCTTTTTGTAGATAGGTAAAATGACGGCGGACAGTACAGCCGTGCTTTTGTCAGCTGCATCTTAAATTGCGTCAGCCAAATCCGCCGCTTTTTTGCAGCCGTCGGTCTTATCGATATCACCGACATTCAACACGCCGGGGATCATGACTTCGCCCACCATAGTCCATTTGTTCAGAGCGCACATACGCTCCATCGGGATACGGACGCCGTCCATAACGGACATATCATCTTCTTCGCAGCAGGTTATAAGCGCGCATTCCTTGCCCGAAATATCCTTGCTGCCCACTACGAGAGAGAAAATGCGGTCTATTACGCTTTTGATTTGCGCCGGAATTGAATACCAATAAACAGGCATAGTGAATACAATAGCGTCGGAGTCGAGAATAGCCGGAGCAATCGTATTAAAATCGTCATCAAAGGTGCAGGCTTTCCCGGTGGAATAGCAGGTTTCACAGGCGTGACAGCCTCCTATTTTTTTAAAAGCCGCATCGAAACGCGCGACCGTATGTCCTTTCGCTTCCGCCGCCTTTATAAAAGCATCTGTCATAGCAAAGCTGTTTCCGTTCTTTCGTGGACTGCCGGTTATAACGACGATTTTTTTGCTCATAATGAATACCTCCAAATGTTTGCGGGATTGACTTTCGTCATATTCACTACTATAATTATACTGTGAATATGAAAATAAACAAGTACGCACATTCAAGTGCGATACTTACCAAAAGGAAAGCGTAAGATATGAATATCGAATGTATTCGGAATGCAAAATTAGAGGACACCGGTTTTCATTACACGATGTCCCTGATACAGGGAAAGTACAAGATGTTTATACTCTATGCTTTGGCATGGTTTGAGGTCGTGCGCTTCAATGAGATGAAGAAATTTATCGGCAGCATCTCATATAAAACGCTAAGCTCTACATTAAAAGAGTTGGAGGCAGACGGCTTGGTTCACCGTGAGGAATATCCGCAAATTCCGCCGAAGGTAGAGTACAGCCTGACCGAACGCGGCAAATCTCTGATGCCTATTCTGGATCAGATGTGTACTTGGGGAGAAGACCATAGGAATAAGTAAGCCGTTATTCCGGCTTTCCGTTCGCGGCGTTTCGTAAGAAACACCGCGTTTTACTGCGTGTTATATTCGGAGATGAGTTCGTCGGCGAGGCCTTCGACATATAACAGCTCGCCGCGTTCGCGGATGCGGGCGGGGGGAACGTTTGATATCGGGAAGTTTTCGCCTATCCTGTTGATGAGCCGAGTGTGCTCCGAGGCGGCGCGGATGCCGCAGAGCGGGGATTCGAGGTCGCCGCGTATCATGGCGGCGGCGAGGTGCAGCTTTCGCTCAGGGAAGACGAACGGGTCGCCGTAGTTGCGCGTTCTGCCGTCGTCTGTCACGCCTATGATGCGGCCTTTCGTGTACGCGCCACAGTCGGCAACGGCGGCGGGGGGTTCGTCCTGAGAAAACGTGACGTGCCCGTGTGCGAACTTATAGTAAAACATCGGGTTGACCGTCACGTCCGTTGTGTGTGACGCGACAAAGCGCGCACGCGCGCCGCCCTCAAGTGTACAGCTTATGACGGCGGTGTCGAAGTTCTCGATGTCGTTGACGCGGTAAAGGCGCGCGTCGACGTCTGTGACGCGGCGCGACCTGTCGACCTCGCCGCCCGTGACGTAAAGCATATTGTGAAGATAGTGGGCGGCGGCGTTGTTCGCGACGCTGTCGTATATGAGCGAGCCGTCCTTTGCGTGTATCCTGCCTGCCCAGCCTGTGCCGCGCCCGAAATAATTCCTGTCGCGCGGCCACAAAACGAGCGTTTTCAATAGCTCCGGCTCGCCGTAGACCCCGGCGGAGACGTCTGCCTTGAGCGCCTGTATCGCCGCGCTGTGCGACCACTGATATCCTATTGAGACGCGGTGTCCCGACGCTTTCTCGGCGTCGATGAGACGGTCAATGTCGCGCGCGTCGCCGCAGAGCGGCTTTTCGCAGAGGACGTCGGCGCCGTGGTTCAGGGCGGTTATTATATTTTCGGTGTGGAACTGTATCGGGGTGGAGATAACGACGAGCTCGGCTTTGTGTTCGGCAAAAAAGTCGTCGAGCGAGGCATACGGCTCGCCGCAGACGGCGCGCACGTCATCAAGCCTGCGGCACGCGCCGGGGTACGGGTCGACCGTGCCGACGAGATTGAAAAACGGCGCGTTTTCCGGCTTTAGCACCTCGTTTACATAGAGAGAGCCGTATCCTCCGATACCGACGAGAACTGTATTTATGCATCTCATTTTGGTTCGCCTTTCAGGAAAGTTTCGTTTGCGTTCTCACGGTAAACAGTATAGTCTCAAAAGGCGAAAAAATCAACCCGTCAGCAAAAAAGAGCAAAGAAGGCGGGGGAAAAAGAAGATTGTCTCCGCTTTGCGCGTAAAGCACAAAGCGCGCAGTTATTTGAGGAACAAATTTATATAAAGTGTGGGTTGCAAAAAAAAATCAATTTAGTATAATAAGGGTGACTGGGGGGAGGCGATCGCTTGCCCCGAGCCAAATCCGAAAAGGAGGGCACTATTGTATGCTTAAAAGAGAGGTTCAGATGCATGACGTCGATATCGCAGAATTTATCCACGCGCTCGACGGATGCGAAGGTGACGTTTATCTTGAGACGGTTGACGGCGACTGCATCAATCTGAGGTCGCGTCTCTCACAGCTGCTCGGTATCGCCGAGATAATCAACGGAGGTCTTGTGACCAACGCTAAGCTCCGCTGCGAGAATCCCGAGGATGAGTCGAAGCTGTTCCGCTTCTCCCTCTTCCGCGAGATCCCCACAAAAGACAGCGAAGGCGAGGAAAAGTCCGAATAACTCCGATACCGAAATCGGGAAAGCACGACGACCGTCGTGCTTTTTTCTTTCAAAAAAGAATATGCACAACATTTTGCGTTCGCGCTTGAATTCGTGCGCGAAATATGGTAAAATAAACTGAAGCTCAATAATGCGGAGGAACGTATGAAAAACAGCGAAATAAAGCGGAAAAACAACCCCATAATCTGGGCGGATATTCCCGATGTCGACGTTATCCGCGTCGGCGACACCTACTATATGATAAGTACGACGATGCATCTGATGCCGGGAGGCGTCATCTTCCGCTCGTATGACCTTGTGAACTGGGAGGTCGCGACGTATATTTACGATGTGCTCGAAAATACGCCGGGCGCGCGCCTCGAGGACATGCGCGGCATATACGGCGCTGGCATGTGGGCGGCGACGCTGCGCTATCACAACGGACGGTTTTACGTCATCTTCGTCGCGAACGACACTCGCGCGGAGAATATGTCGTTCCTCTACACGTCGGAAAAAATCGAGGGCCCGTGGGAAAAGAGAAAGATCAAGGGCTTTTATCACGACTGCTCGCTCTATTTCGAGGGGGACCGCCCGTTTATCGTCTCCGGCTGCGGGCAGGTGCGCCTCGTAGAAATGAGGCCCGACCTCTCGGAACCGCTCCCCGGCGGTATCGACAAGATAATCATTTCCGACCGCGAGTATGTCAGCCTCCCGTCCGAGGGCTCACATATGTATAAGATAAACGGAAAATATTATATCTTCATGATACACTGGCTTCGCTACGGCACAAAACGCCGCGTCGAGGTCTGCTATATGTCGGACAAGATCGACGGGCCGTATGTCGGCGGAAATATTCTCGACGACGACATGGGATATCACAACGCCGGCGTCGCGCAGGGCGGCATTGTCGACACGCCCGACGGCGACTGGTACGCAATGCTGTTCCAGGACCACGGCGCTGTCGGAAGGATACCGGTGCTCGTACCCATGACATGGGACAGCGAGTCTTCGTTCCCCGTATTCGGAGAGGGCGGGCGCGTTCCGCGCACGGTCGAGGTCAGGTCAACGCGTCCCGACTATGAATATGAACCCATAATCACGTCGGACGGCTTCGACTATGCGGAAGGCGAGCAGCTCCACAACGCATGGCAGTGGAACCATATTCCCGACGATTCGCTTTGGAGCACGACGGAGCGCCCCGGCTGGCTCCGTCTCAGAACGGGGAGCACGGCGCCGAACGTCACGCTTGCGAAGAATTCTCTCGGGCAGCGCACGGCGGGTCCCGTATGCGAAGGCTCTGTCACGCTCGATGTTTCGGGCCTCGGAGACGGCGACTTCGCGGGGCTCTGCGCGATGCAGAGCAATTACGGATTTATAGCCGTCACGCGCGAGGGAGACGATAAGTATATAGTTATGCTGAAACGCAGCGAGCAGGAGCTCGACGCGCACGGCAGGCCGATTCCCGGCGATAAGCTCCCCGGCATCGAATACGGCAGGGTGAAGCTCGAGGGCAACGTCGTTAAGCTTAAGATAAGGTGCGATTTCCGCGAAAACGTCGATTTGGCGGAGTTCTTCTACGAGGACGGCGGCGAGTGGCACAGGCTCGGAGATGAGCTGCATATGCTCTACACTCTCGACCACTTCATGGGGTACCGCTTCGAGCTCTGCTGCTTCTCGACAAAAACGCCCGGCGGATACGCGGATTTTGACGACTACACGATAAATGTCATCGAGTGACGGCGAGTCCGAGAGGGTAGACACATGACAGATACGCGGCGCAAATGGCTGCGCGCCATGCTTAAGATAGTGACGCCGGTGCTCGAGTCTGCCTCGCGCGGCGAGCTCAGATCGAGGATGCCGGTCTATGCGCGTCCCGGCGTGACGGACAGAGAAGAGTATACATATCTTGAGGCTTTGGGGAGAGTCGTTTGCGGGATTTCGCCTTGGCTCGGAACCAAAGCCGAGGACGGGGAGGAAGAAGAACTCCGCCTCAGATATGCGGAGATGACGAGGCAGGCGATACGATTTGCCGTTATGCCCGGCTCGCCGGATATGATGAATTTCTCGCGCGGCGGGCAGCCTATCGTGGATGCCGCGTTTCTGGCGGAGGGTATCCTCCGCGCGAAGGCGGAGCTTTGGGATGCGCTCGAGGGGGATGTGAAGCGAGAGCTTTTGGCTCGGATGAGAGAGACGCGGACGCGGAAGCCTTATGCGAGCAACTGGCTTTTGTTCGCCGCGATGACAGAGACTCTGCTTTACGAGGCGGGGGCGTCCGATTGGGACCCGATGCGCGTCGATTATGCGCTGAGGCAGCATATGCAGTGGTATCTCGGAGACGGCTTTTACGGCGACGGCCCCGAATTTCATCTTGATTATTACAACAGCTATGTCATAAACCCTATGCTCGTCGATATCATCCGCACCGTCGGAGATGTTTTCCCGGATTGGGCGGAAATGAAGGACGAGATAATAAGGCGGGCGTCAAGATTCGCGTCCGCAGAAGAAACGATGATATGCCCGGACGGGACGTATCCCGTGCTCGGGCGCTCTTCCGCGTACCGCTTCGGCGCGTTCCATGCGCTCTGTCAGGCGGCGCTGCTCGGCTATCTGCCGGAAAGCGTTGATCCGGCGGCGGTGCGGTGCGCGCTCACCGCGGTGATAGAAAAGGTCATGTCGTACTCCGGAATCTTTGACGGGGAGGGCTGGCTCACTATCGGCGTCTGCGGGGAGCAGCCGGAGATAGGAGAGGGCTATATTTCAACGGGGAGCCTGTATCTTTGTACGGCAGTGTTCCTTCCGCTCGGGCTGCCGGATTCGGCTCCGTTCTGGTCGTTGCCGGACGCGGCGTGGACGCAGCGCCGTATATGGGCGGGCGACGTGTCTGCCGTGACGAGACATTAGAAAAATACCCGCGGAGGCTTCCGTTCGGAAGCCTCCGCGGGTATTCTTTCATTCGCCCGAGATACGTTTGTATTCGGTGATTATTTTTTCCGCCGTTTTCTCCGGCGTACTGTTCGTGCTGTCTATGACAAGGTCATAATTATCGGGGTCGGTGTAATCGACGCCGTATATCGACTTGAACCGTTCGCGTTCGAGCTCCTGCCGCCGTATGAGCGCCGCCTTTGCCTCATCGACCGTCCGGTACGACTCGACATCGCCGCGTTCCGCGGCGAATACGCGGCGCGCTGCCTCGTCTGCGTCGACGTCGATGAATACGCGGAACGCATTCTCGGCGAAATGCCACGCCATTCGCGAGTCAAAAATTATGTGGTCGCGCGTTCTTGAAAGCTCCGTTACGGCGTCGTCTATTACATGGTCGAACGCGGCGTCTGTCATCATTCGCTGATTGAGCTCAAGGGTCGTTATTCCCATCTCCGCCGCCGCGTGACGCTGTACGCTGCCCGTCGAGTATATATCGTAACCGAGCGTTTCCGATAATATTCCGGCAACGGTCGATTTGCCGCTCCCGAGTCTGCCCGTTATAGCAATGTGCATGATAAAAAAGCCCCCGGCATTTCGCTTTGTTGCGGAACAATTATATCATGAGAAAGGGAAATTGTAAAGTAAAAAAGAAATTCATGTGTCTGAAATGAATTAATAAACGGGCCGATTTTCAGAAGCAGGAAAATATTGTTGTCAAGAGGGCAGGGAGGTCATTCATCTATGCCGAGGAGCCATGCGGCGGACACTTTCAAAATCTCCGCAAGCACCCGTATCTCATAATCGGGGACAAACCGTGTCCCGATCTCGATCCGTGAAATGCTGTCTCTTTCGATTATAACGCCGTTTACCTGCAGACGTGCCGCGAGATCCGCCTGCGACATTCTCTGCATGACACGAGCCTGCCGCACCCGCTCGCCGCATATGTTTTTTCGACCGTTGAAGTCGTATATTTTCATTTTTATCGTTCCTTCCAAAAAAATATGTTAAAGTTCAGCAACAATCTTGACTTTAACACATTATTCTGCTACAATTGTGTTAAAGATACGCTTTAGGCAAAAATGTTAGAAGAGTTATCGTTTTGAAGCAATCATTTCCTTCAGACTTTCGCTTTTTTTCGCTCAAAAGCTCTTGATTGTTTAGAAAAGTGATGATATAATATGTTGCAGTGTGTATTTTGATATATTAAAGTTTGTTTGATTGAAAAAATAACATGAAGTTCATTTTTTAGGTAAAATCAGAGAATATCGAGTGCTGAACTCAGCTTCCGAATATGTGTTGTTTTTATTTATTATCGTGGCTCACAGGCTTCGGCTGACAAAAGATTATTGCCGCGGCAGGAGAGTATAGAAGGATCTGTCCGAAAGAAGGGCACGTCGGAAACGGCGAGGACAGTGTTTTTGTGAACGAGACAACAGCATATGTTAAGGACATGCCTTCCCTTGAGGAGGAGAGCGCAGAGACAAATGAAACGGTCAATGTTATACTTCCTTTCAAGAAAGATAAGGAATATTACGTCGAGACGCTGAAAAACGTCCCTAGAAAACCTGTTTATTCTTTCTTTAAGCGCTTTTTTGATATTGTTTTTTCCGTGTTTGCCCTTTTGATTTGCACCATTCCGATGGCAATTATAGCTGTTATAATAAAGCTGAGTTCTCCAGGCCCCGTCTTTTTCAGACAGGAGAGGCTCGGCTTGAACGGAAAAAAATTTAAAATAGTAAAATTCAGAACAATGTGCGTCGACGCGGAAGCAAAAGGCGCTCAGTGGTCGCAGGGAGACGATGACCCGCGAATATTTGATCGTGGATGCATTTTTGAGAAAAGTACGTCTTGATGAACTTCCTCAGTTTGGAGCTATCCTCTGCGGGAAAATGAGTCTTGTCAGCCTAATACCCGAATGCGAGTGTTTTTACAATGAATTTAAAACCATACATACACGTCTCGAGAAAAATAGGTAGTATGTTGAAACGTTGAAAAACGTCCTGAAAAAACCGGTTTATTCGTTTATTAGTAAACGCTTTTTTGACATTTTTTATGATTGCCATTTTAGTTTGCGCTATCCCGATGACAGTAAAAGCGTTTATAAAAAAGATGTTCCCTTGGTCTGTTTTTTAAACAGAAGCTTAGTTTGAACTGGAAGGAACTTAAGAAAACGCAGACGAAAGCTGTAAACAATAGACGCGTTTGCCGAACTGGTGATGCGGAAAGCAAGCGCATATAAGAGAATATCTTTACAAAATTATTTTGAAATGAGAAATAATGGTGAACAAGTTGAGCGAAGAAATGAGCGAAACATTACTTTTGAAGCGAGAGGTAGACGTCAAAGACGCGCCCGGAATTGTGATGAGCCCGGCTGTAAAACAGCCCGAACCGCAGACGGAAGTCTATTCAGGCTCGGCGTCGAAAGTTAAAAGCAGACCGATATATGCATTTGTAAAGTGTCTTGCGGACTTTGTGCTGTCGCTCGCAGCGAGTGTTGTCCTTATAATCCCGATGGCGGTGATTGCATTAATTATCTACATTAAAGACCCCGGCAACCCGTTCTACATGCAAACCCGCGTCGGAAAGAGCGGAAAGCCTCTCAGAATCCTGAAATTCAGGACGATGCGAAATGGTGCGGACAAGCTGGAGAATATGCTCACGTCAGAGCAGCTAGAAGAATACAAGCGCGAGTACAAGCTCGACGACGACCCGAGGTTGATCGGCTACAGGAAGCCGGGCTACGGCAAGACTTGTTTTGGCGCAAGACTAAGGCAGCTTTCGATTGACGAGCTCCCGCAAATTGTATGGAATGTTTGCTTGAAAGGGAATATGTCCTTGGTCGGACCGCGACCGATCCTCCGAGAAGAGTTGGAAAGATATTACACTCCCGAGCAGCAAAAAGCGTTGTTGTCGGTGAAACCGGGACTGACCGGCTACTGGCAGGCGTATGCGAGGAACAACGCGAAGTACGACACTGGTGAACGGCAGAAAATGGAGCTTTATTACATAGGACGGCGGTCTTTCTTAATGGATATAAAAATTATTTTAGCTACCGTATCAGCTGTAGTAAAGAAAAATGGAGCCAAGTAATTATGGATAGGAATACTTTAATAAAAATCAGGTGTTATTTGATTTTAAATCCGATTAAAAGAACAAAGTATCTTATTAAAAAGGGCGTATTCAATTCTGTTGGAAAAAACTTTTATTTTTGTCCGAGAAAAATTCCGCAGGATCCGATGCTGATCAGATTTGGCGATAATGTCAAAGTAGCAACAGATGTGTTTTTTGTCACACATGACATTATTCATGATATGGTAAATGATATTGAGCCGCCTTTTTCAGACAATAAACTGAGCAAAGAATTCGGATGTATCGAAGTTAAGAATAATGTTTTTATTGGGGCAGGTTCTATAATTTTGCCTAACGTTACAATTGGCCCTGATGTAATAGTTGCTGCTGGCAGCGTAGTGACAAAATCATTTTCGGGGGGGGGTAATAATTGGCGGCAACCCTGCACGGGTGATTGGCAGTGTTGAAGATTTGATAAAGAAACGTATAGCGCAAAATCTTGAAAATCCACATTATAACGATAGGTTCTTTGAAGCAAGACGTCTTTGGGCAATGTGGGATAATAAGGAAATTGAATAGTTTAGGCACATCTGAGCACTGCAGCGAGGGAGGAGAGATTACGAACAAAGGCAAGCTTAGAAACAGAATTGCTTATATATTAAAACATAATAAGGCGTTGTTGACTATATATAAAACGACAATGAGTGCAGCAATCAAAACGCTAGGGATATTTGTCAAGCGTGATGACTTTCTCGTTCTGTTTGTTTCATATAGCGGAAAAAAGTTTGATGACAGCCCACTGGTGTTGTTTGAAGCCATGAAAGCCGATCAACGATTCAAAGATTTTCATTTTGTATGGGCTTTTGAAGAACCTACAAAGTTTAAAGTTGAAAATGCAGATACAGTAAAAATAGATTCTTTAAAATATTTTATAACAGCTTTAAAGGCAAAAATATGGATAACAAATGTAAATATAGAACGCGGTTTGAGTTTCAAAAAGGAAGGGACAATTCTTTTAAATTCTTGGCATGGGACAGGCCCAAAAAAGAACGGAAATGCCATTAAATCGAGAAATGACTACGATTTTTCAAACGTAGATATTTTTTGTTGCGACGGCGAATACACAAAGAATCACTTTGTAAAGTGGTTTAATGCCCGAGAATCCTCTATGCTGTGGTGCGGAAGACCGCGCGAAGATGAACTTTTTGAATTTACGGATGCAGATACGATTAGAATCAGAAAAAAGCTGAATATTCCCGATGAAAAGCAGGTTCTATTGTATATGCCTACATGGAGAGACTATGAGAATCAGGATGCTGACTACTCTTTATGGGAAAAGAGGCTAGGCGATAAATACGTTCTTTTGTGCAGAACTCACCACTTTGATATGAAAGTGAAAAGCGTTGAAAATTCAAACGGATTTTTCATTGATGTTACAACATATCCCAATGTCAATGAACTGTATTGGGTGGCTGATATATTGATATCAGATTATTCCAGCGCTTTTTTTGACTTTGGCCTTTTAGGAAAACCGATGTTTTGTTTTGCAAACGACTACGATAAATTTGCCTCCGTTACAGGGCTGTTTATAGATTTAAGATCTGAGTTTCCAAACGGTATAATGGAATCTGATGAGGATTTGATTTCTTCCATATGCAAAATGGACTATGACAGAGAGTGTGAGAAGATTAAACAATATGTGGCAAAATATGTATCGCATCCCATGAACGCAACACAAGCATGTTTAGATAGAATTTATGAATTACTGTATAGAACCAATGACTTATGATGTGGGGGTAATTCTCTCGCTAATCAGTGTTGGCACATGTATTGATTTTGGTTTGACCAGGCAATAACACACAAATGTTTTTACAGAGAAATGGTGTGTGCCGAATTCAATCCGGAACTCTATCTTGACTCGCCGCGAGCATCTTTTAGATGGAAAATATGATGTGCGAAAATAATATGGTGGATGATAAACGATATATACGATCACCTCACAGACTCATACAGGATAACAATAAAAAGACGGTGAACTCATATGAAAATTGCAATAGGCAACGACAGACAAGGGCTGCTTTTGAAAAGAGATTTGCTGATTTGGCTGAGTGAAAAGGGGCACAACTTAACGGATGTCGGAACAAATGAAGATGGTCCATGCGATTACCCGATATTTGCAGAGAGCGTTGCAAGCCTTGTATCAAACGGCACATGCGAAAGAGGGATTGTTATCTGTGCCACGGGCGTCGGCATATCCATTGCAGCAAATAAAGTTGCCGGAATTCGCTGCGGTTTGGCGTATGATGATGAAGTGACAAAACTTATGAGGCAGCACAATGACGTAAACATGATTGCTTTCGGTCAAAGGTTTATGTCTTTGGAAGATGTCAAGAGAAGACTGGAAATTTTTCTGAATACCGATTTTTTGGGAGGATATCATCAGGAAAGAATAACTCTTATCTCTCAAATAGAAGAGAAGCAGAGAGGCATGAAGCAGTGAAGGTAAGAGTTGTAATACTTGCCGGAGGAACCGGCAGTAGAATGAAAACAGATTTGCCTAAGCAATTTATTGAAGTAGACGGCGTTCCGGTGATTGTAAATACAATAAACAACTTTCAGAATAACAATCGCATTGATAGCATTACGGTAGTATGTCTGAAAGATTGGAGTGGCTATCTACAGGAGCTTATTGCAAAATATCGGTTGGACAAGGTTATCAGCATTGTAGCGGGCGGAGATACGGGACACGATTCCGCAAAAAACGGAGTTATGTCTTTAGAAAAAACGATGGATGAAGATGATATTGTTGTAATTCATGACGCAGCGCGCCCGCTTATTTCTCAGGTGATTATCAATGATATGTTAGACACGGCAATTAAATACGGAAACGCCTGCACTGCAATACCTATTCACGACACTATTATTGTCACTGACGATCAGCAGTCGGGCAATACACAAATTGAGCGTAATAAAATAATGAGAGTGCAAACTCCGCAGGCATACAGATTCGGTCTCATCAAAGCACTTTATCAGCGAGCCGATGAAGAAAACAAACACGATTTTATATATGCCAATACCATGGCTATTACATACGGGGTTAGAATATATTTTTCCACCGGATCTGATTGCAATATAAAGCTGACCACAAAGGAAGATTTGGCTTATTACAAGGCGATGAAACAATTCAGCGAGGAGGAACGCAGCAAATGAACCTTTCGCCTATCGAAGCTAACGAGTTTAACAGATATACGGAACGGTATTCTTTTTTGCCATTTATAAAGAATAAAACTTTTCTTATTACCGGCAGTAACGGCATGATCGGCTCCGGGATAATTAAGTGGCTTCTTTATGAAAATGCGGCTCACGGCGCTGACTGCCGTATTTTTGCGTCTACAAGACATCCTCAGAACAGGCCTGATTATCTTGAATCGGACGATAATGTTGTCATGTGTCAGTTTGGAATGGAAAATCAGGATGTCGAAACGGAAGAGATTGATTATATTATTCATACTGCTGCACCGACAGGGAGAAAGTATTTTATTACAAAGCCGGTGGAAACTCTTCGGGTCATAGTAGACGAAACCGAAAAAATGCTGGATTTGGCCAAAGAAAAAAACGCGCAAATGGTTTACTTATCGTCCGTAGAAGCCTACGGCATTCCGAACACAGATGCTCCAATTAAGGAGGACTATGTTGGCGCCGTGGACAGTTTGGATATAAGAAACGGATATCCGATGGGAAAGAAAGCTGCCGAATTTTTATGTTATGCGATGAGCAAAGAGTATGGCGTAAATGTTTGTATTGTCAGGCTTTCATCTATACAAGGATTGCTTCAGCCTTATGATGAGCAAAGGATATTCAACGAAATTCTCAGATGTGTAATTGAAGGTAAAGATTTGATAATGAAATCCGACGGGCTCAGCAAAAAGTCTATTGTATATTCTCTTGACGCTATCAGCGGTATTTTTACTGCATTGTTCAGAGGTGAGTCCGGCGAGGCGTACAATATCACAGACCCGGCTACATATATGACGGTGCGCGATTTGGCATCGTATGTTTTTGAAAAGTTTAATCCTGATGTACATATTGTTTTCGATATAGAAGATACGTCGAAAACCGGGTATCTGCCGCATTTGGAATTTACTCAGGACATAATGAAGTTGCAAAAGCTGGGCTGGGGGCCGATTTCAAATTTGGAACATATATACAAAACAGATTTATCGAGATTCGGAGAATAAGAAATGATATTGGATAAAGTCACGTCTCCCGCAGATTTAAAGAAGCTTCCTGCCGATAAACTTCCGGAGCTGGCTCGGGAAATCAGAGATGTTCTTATAAATAAAGCAAGTAACTTTGGCGGGCATTTGGGATCAAACCTTGGAGTTGTTGAGCTGACGATTGCACTTCACTATGTGTTTGATTCGCCAAAGGATAAAATTGTCTTTGATGTTTCTCATCAGTGCTATGTCCATAAAATACTGACCGGCAGAAAAGCAGCCTTTCTTGACGAAAAGCTTTATCGTAGCGTATCGGGCTATACAAATCCAAAGGAAAGCGAGCACGATATGTTCAATGTCGGACATACGTCCACTTCCATAAGCCTGGCGTGCGGTCTTGCAAAAGGCAGAGATATCTGCAAAAGAACCGAAAATATAATTGCAGTTATCGGCGACGCAGCTTTAGACGGAGGAGAGGCGTTCGAGGCTTTAAACTCTGCCGTTGAGGTGGGCGGAGGCCTTATTGTCGTTGTTAATGATAACGACATGTCAATACCGGAAAACCACGGAGCGCTTTGCAAACATCTTGCCGAACTTCGTAAGAATGAGGGCAAATGCGAGAACAACTTCTTTAAAGCGCTCGGATTTGATTATTATTTTGTAAAAGACGGACACAATATCGCAGAGTTGATTGAGGCTTTTACAAAGGTCAAGGATATTACACACCCAGTGATTGTTCATTGCGTTACGAAAAAAGGAAAAGGATATAGTTTTGCAGAAGATAATTCCGAAAAATGGCATTGGGCGCATCCCTTCAATATTGAAACAGGTGAGTTTTATAAAGGAACGGCGGTTCCCAAGGAAAACTACGGTTCCATTGTCGGGCAATATTTGATGCAAAAAATCAAAGATGATCCAAAGATCGTGGCTATGACGGCTTCTGTGCCAGCGTACATAGGGTTTAATTCCGAAAGAAGAAAGGAAGCCGGTAGTCAGTATGTTGATGTCGGAATAGCAGAGGCTAACGGCGTTACCATGGCGGCAGCGATTGCAAAAAGCGGCGGAAAGCCGGTGTTTGTAACGGGAAGCTCGTTTTATCAGCGAGCCTATGACCAAATAGAGCAGGAAATGTGTATAAACAGATGTGCTGCCACGATGCTTGTTGCATTTTCGGGTATTAACGGACATGACAGTGACGCTCATGCAGGTTTATACGACATGGCTTTGTTAGGTAATATCCCCGGTTTGATTTATCTCGCTCCGTCCAATAAGCAAGAATATTTGGCGATGCTGGAGTGGAGCATTGAGCAAAATGAAAGCCCGGTAGCAATCCGAATCCCTTGGAACGGTGTTCATTATACAAATGAGCCTGTTCCGCCGGAGTATTCCAAAACGAAATACATGGTCAGAAAGAGCGGGTCGCAAGTTGCAATTCTCGGTCTGGGAAGCTTTTATCAGCTGGCAGAGCAGGTTGCGGAGCTGATTAAAAAAGAAATGAAGATTGAACCAACGCTTATTGACCCGATGTTTATTACAGGTGTGGACGAGCCATTACTGGAAGATTTAAAATCCAATCACAAGCTGATAGTCACTTTGGAGGACGGCATCGTTTTAGGAGGCTTTGGCGCAAGAATTTCGCAATTTTACGGCGTCGATGATATGAAAGTGATAAATTGCGGCTTCCACACAGAGGTGCCGACACAGTTTACGGTTGAAGAAATGATGGAGAAAAACGGTCTTATGCCGGAGCAAATACTGCAAAGAGTTAAAGACATAGTCGGCGGCAATGAATCAACTGAGGAGAAGAAATGAATCCTTTAATCAGTTTAGTAATACCTGTCTACAACGTCGAAAAATATCTTGACAAGTGCATGAGTTCCGTCCTTGCGCAAACCTATGATAACTTTGAGGTCATACTCGTCGACGACGGCTCGACCGACAACAGCGGCAAGATGTGCGATGAGTATGCGGAAAAGTATGGCAGAGTAACTGTTTACCATAAGCCGAACGGTGGTCTTTCCGACGCGAGAAATTTCGGTGTGGAGCATTGCAATGCCGACTTGGTTTCATTTATTGATTCAGACGACTATGTAACCGAGGATTATCTTGAATACCTCTGGTATTTGATGAAGAAGTACAATGTGGATATTGCTTGCGCAACGGCAAAGAGAATTATCGAAACGGCGAAAATAAATAGGGACGATAACGACAGCGAGATACTTTTAGACTGCTCGGAGGCGATCAAAAGAATATGTTATACATCATGTAGTGCGTGTACGCGTCTTTACAAAAGACAATTTCTTCTCACTCATCCGTATCCCAAAGGAAGATTATACGAGGATCTTGCGACCACATGTAAAATTTACGGAAGCAGTTCAAAAAGCGTATTCGGAGGGAAGACAATATACTATTGGGTTCAGCGGCAAGGAGGAATAACACATAGCGAGATTGATAAAAAACAGTATGATTTGTTTTGGTCTGCTGATGAACAGTTGAATTATATTTCCGAAAACTTTCCGGCGTCGGAGAGTGCGTCACATGCAAGATGCGTTATGGCCGCATGTCATTTTGTTACACGACTCTTTAGCAGCAAAAGCAAGAACAGAAAGCAGCATTTTAAATACGCAAGAAGTTATGTTAAAAAGCATTTGAAATATATTGTACGAGACAGAAATACTCCAAAAAATATTATTATTTCCGGATTGACTATTTATATGGGCTATACAGCTTCAAAAATTCTATGGCCGGTCAGACAGAAAATTAGAAAGGCTATCAGGGGCATTTAACAATATGTGGATATATTTCACTGCCACGTCGCTGTCGATTATGATAACATGGCTTGCTGTAAAAGCGCATAATGACAACAGGATAGCTAATTACAACAAAAATGTTATAAGCTCTGTTTTTGCGGTAATGTCATGTCTACCGCTTTTAATTGTTATGGCATTTAGAAAAGGGGTCGGCACAGACTATTGGAGCTATCAAATATGGTTTAGCTCAAGTAATCGGGGAGACTTGGAAATAGGATTTAAAACGTTGAACATTATTTTAAATTTTGTTTTTGGCGACCCTCAAAGTATTTATATTGTTTGTGCAGTTATAATATGCGGATTCTATTTTTATATGATTTACAAAGAGTCGGTATCTCCGATGTACAGTGTACTGCTTTTTGTAATATCGAAAGATTATTTTATAGCTATGAACGGCATGAGACAATATGTGGCTGGGACTATAGCTTTGATGGCTTTTCCGTATTTTAAAAAAAGAGATTGGAAGAAGTCACTACTTATTATTTTTATTGCATCTTTATTTCATAAATCGGCTTTTATCTTTGTACTTTTGTATATTATTATTGACATTGACATAAATCCCGCTTGGGCAGTGGGTATATTTGCGGGATTAGTATTGTTTTCAAATACAATAAAGAGCGTTGTCTTCCCGATATTGATTAAAATTGGATTTTATTCTAAATATTTCTCAGAAACATCTCATTACAACAACTCTGAAGGAGAGTTTAACTGGCATACCATACTGATATTTATGTGCTTTTTCATTCTGATTGCGTATGAATATAAAAAGGCCAAAGCAAATCAGAATCTGAAATTAGTTTACAGTGCGGTTTTGATAAGTTTGTTTATTGCTTCAACAGGTTCTATTCTGCCTCTTAATGCGCATCGTTTGACGTGGTATATGAATTCAGTTCTTGTACTGTATATACCGGAGGTTACACGGTCTTTGAGCAACAAAAGGCTGAGAATGATCGTAGACACCATGATTATATTTGCATTTACGATGACTACTTTAATTGACATCTTAAATGGCAATCAAGGAGTTCTTCCGTATAAAGCATTTTGGGATTAGCTTTTAATTTATAAAACAAACACGCGTAAAAACAAAGGAAGTGTTGGTGAAAAAAATGAAGGTTGGAATCTTGTCAATGCAACGTGTCATAAATTATGGGTCATTTTGGCAAGCATACTTATTAAAAAAAATATTAGAGGACAAAGGAAATAAAATTGAGTTTATTGATATACTGCCGGGCAAGGAATTATGCAAGTATAAGGCAAGAAAGTTTGATATAAAAAAAATAAAATATTACCTTTCTTTTCGTTTCCAAAAACGGCAGGCCTTTAATTCTTTTTTTTCAGATATGCTTGGGGTGGCGTCATCACCTAATTTCTCATCAGAATACGATCGAATAATAATCGGCAGCGATGAGGTTTTTAATTTTGCTCAGCCCTCACCGTGGGGGTTTTCTCCGCAACTTCATGGCGCAATAGATAACGAAAATGTTAGTTCATATGCAGCGTCATTTGGTTCAGCAACATTAGAAGATGTAGAGAGATACGGATTACGAGACGAACTTGTTGCTGCAATGTCGAATCTCAGACACATTTCTGTTAGGGACAAAAATTCCTATGATATAACGAAAGAACTTCTCCCAGATGCTAAAGTGTATCTTCATTTTGATCCGGTCTTAGTTGGAGATCTTCCTGTACCTGAAAGACAAGACGTTGATAAAAAATATATCGTCATTTATGCATATAATTTCAGATTTAACGATAAGGATCTCATAACGGAAATTAGGAAATTTGCAAAACAAAATGGATTTAAGATATATTCAGTAGGCTTTTATCAGAGTTGGGTTGATAAAAATATTGTCGTCGATCCATATCAAATTCTTCAGTACTTCGTGAATGCGGAATACATAATCACAGACACGTTCCATGGTACAATTTTTTCTGTTAGATGTCATAAAAAATTTGCAACAGTCATACGGGACGGTGCAAGCGGAAATAGGCAAAAGCTGTCTTCGCTTTTGAACGACCTTAAACTCGGCGAAAGGGAGCTTGTGAGAGCGAAGGATTTTGAAAAGACCCTTACGACGGAAATTGATTATAATTCGGTTGACGAAATACTGAATAGAGAAAAAAATAAAGCTCAAAGATACCTTGATATGTGCCTTTATGGAGAACCTTACGAAGAGGAGTAATATAAGGAGCACACTAAATATCACAGTATTTTCAAACAAAACACATATTATTTTCTTATTAAAAAGAGAAATGGAGACAATTTGTGTATACAGAACTTAGATCATATCAGATAATCATATCTCTGTTGAAAAAGTACGGGATAAGCCGGTGCGTTTTGTCTGCAGGAAGCCGGAATGTGCCGTTCGTCCATTCTGTCGAAACGGACAGCTATTTCAACTGCTATTCTGTTGTCGACGAGAGAAGCGC
>CANQYV010000005.1 GCA_947628165.1 uncultured Clostridia bacterium
GAGCTATGCCGCCGCAAACCGGTGTGTGTTCGACTCCCCTCACCTTAAGCCATCCCGCATATAGCGGAAAAGGCAAATGCGCAGTTGAAACTTCTGTAACAAGCTCCGCAAGTTTTAATTACAAGTCCGTCGACTGACACGCGCTCCGAAAAGCCCCCCTGAGAAATTGTTCTCTCTGGGGAGCAAAAGCGGAATTACTTGATCAGCTTTTTGAGTTGCTCTTCGTCTACATAAACGGAGACCTCGCCGTACTTCGGGCACACTGCCGCTTTTGGATAAACGGCCTTACCGGTCAAGCCCTTCTTGCGGATCACATTGCCGTAACCGCCGGTGAATGTGAAGTCTTCTTCCATTTCCGCTCCGCAACGTATGCACTTTCTCATCTTTGCCACCTCTTATTTATTTTTTCTTCTCTCACTCGCCCTGTGGCTTCATTGTCGGGAAGCCAATGGGACTGATCGCAATCGGTGATATTTTGTTGGATGTCTTCATATACGGTGTCCTTAGAAAATACACCTGATCCATAACTCCGAAGTCAGTATACCACACTGCCGCAGAACAATCAAGTTAAGGCGACCTGTTTTTCAATTATATCAAAAATTGCCGGATAAATGCTCTATTTCAGCGCGTCCAGATCCAGCTTGTATATCAGCTTTTCGTCCAACCGTTCCCGCTCCAGAAACATCAGCATATACATCGGATAATATGTGATCTTTCCGATCACCGTTACATTGTCGTTTTGAAAAACATATGCCTCCGGTATCGCATAGTCCGCATTGTCCATCACCGTGTTGAGCGCGGCGTGTCTTGTGTAGTCTTTTCCCGACTTTATTTCGATAGGCAGGATCTCGCCGTTTCTCTCGATGAGAAAATCAAGCTCTCCCTGCTTTCTGCTGTTGAAGTAGTAAAGGTCAAAGCCGTGCGCCGTCAACTCCTGTGCCGCCGCATTTTCATAAACGGAGCCGTAATTGATACCCTTTTCGTGATTCAGTATCTTTATCTGTATGCCGTTCATATACATGGATGCCAAAAGTCCCACGTCCGACAGATACAGCTTGAACAGATTTGTGGACTGCGACATCCTGAGCGGGACGACCGGCTCGCTCGCGCAGAACGTCGGCAGCGCCACGCCCGCGTCCTTCAGCCAGATAAAGCTGTTCGTATACCTTGAAAACTTGAAGTGTTCATTGAGATTTTTCAATATGAACCGCTTGTTCTTCGAATTGAGTTCGCTTGGGATCAGATCAAATATTTCCTCGATATAGAGCTTGTGTTCCGGGTCATACTGGCTAATGTCCATTTTATAGAGCGTGACGATAGATTCCTGCTCGCGCACGACCTCTTGCAAGTTGTTTGTTTCAAGATACTTATTTACAGCCGCCGGCATCCCGCCCACGATCAGATACAGCTCAAAAAGTGCCGTCATCTTTTCGTGAACAAGAGTGTCTACCGGGGTTTTCTTTTCAAAAGAGTTTTTGAGTGAAGAAATGATCCTTTCCGAAACGCCGTTTGCAATCGCAAATTCCTCAAAATCGAGCGGAAACATCTCGACAACATCCATATATCCGACAGGTACGGAGCGGATATCCCTAAGCTCGATCCCGAGAAGCGAGCCGCTTAAAATATATTTGTAGCTCCCTTCCTCCACCAGAAACTTAACGGCAGTGATGATCTCTTTACAGACCTGGACCTCATCAAGGAATATAAGCGTTTCGCCCGGTATCAGCGGAGCATTTGCTACAGCCGAAAGTCTGAGAAGCATGTCATCGCTGGTTTTTGCATTCTCAAACAGACTCTGCGCCGACCTGTCCTGAAGAAAATTGATCTCTACGACCGACTTATAATGCTTTGCTGCAAAATCGCGATAATATACGTTTTCCCTACCTGCCGCGCTCCGGTAACAAGCAGCGCTTTCTTATCCGTGGATTCATAAAATCTTTGCAGTTCCTTCTCAATTTTTCTTTGTATCATACATCTGCTCGCTTTTGTCCGTTTTTCAATATCAATTATAGCGCTTTTTGTCCGTTTTGTCAACGCTAATTATGTCTGTTTTGTCCGTTTTTCAAAAACATAAATTTCCTGCACCATGACGCATGATGAGGTTGGCAAGCTCAGTTTGCGTAATTTGTGTTAATTTATTTTCGTATTTTGCGCTGATTTCTTTTCGCACTTTGCGCAACTCGATTTCTGCAATTCTCTCTCATTCTTCTTTTGCCGACAGTAACAAATATAAATATCGACAATTTACGCAAGAAGCGAAAAAGCCCGCAGGAAACATGCGATTCCTGCGGGCTGAATTTCAAGAAATATGCGATTTTTCACCCTCTGCACGATTTTCTGCATCGTTTGATGTAAGTTTGATGTAAATCGTGTTTTTCGGGCGAATTTCGGGTTTCAAAAATGCTTGATTTACAAGGCTTTTTCGGCTCTTTTAGTCGTCCAAGGGCTTCATTGTCGGGAAGAGGAGGACGTCTCTTATCGAGGGGCTGTCGGTGAGGAGCATTACGAGCCTGTCTACGCCGAAGCCGAGGCCGCCTGTCGGGGGCATGCCGTACTCGAGCGCGGTGATGAAGTCGTCGTCGACCTTTGCCGTGCTGTTCGGGTCTTCCTTATGCTTCGCCGCCACCTGACGCTCGAATCTTTCTCTCTGGTCGATGGGGTCGTTGAGCTCGGAGAACGCATTTCCCATCTCGGAGCAGCAGATGAAATATTCAAACCTCTCCGTGAACGCGGGCTCGTCCGCCTTGCGCTTCGCGAGCGGGCTGTTCTCGACGGGATAATCGTATATGATCGTCGGCTGTACGAGCTTGTCCTCAACGAACGCGTCGAACAGCTCGGCGAGGACCGTCCCCTTTGTCGCGCCGTCCGGCACCTTGACGCCCGCCGCGGCTGCCGCCGCTCTCGCGTCCTCGTCCGACGTCCACGCGTAATAGTCTATCCCCGAATACTTCTTCACGGACTCCGCCATCGTGAGCCGCTCCCAATTTCCGAGGTCTATTTCCGTGCCCTGATAATTTATGACCGTGCTGCCGCAGACCTTATTTGCGAGCGCGGGGTAAAGCTCGGTGACGATATCCATCATCCCGTGGTAATCGGTGAACGCCTGATAAAGCTCGACCGACGTGAACTCCGGATTGTGGCGCGTGTCCATGCCCTCGTTGCGGAATATTCTCCCGACCTCGTACACGCGGTCCATGCCGCCGACGATGAGGCGCTTCAGATAAAGCTCCGTCTCAATGCGGAGAAACATCGGCAGGTCGAGCGTGTTGTGATACGTCTTGAACGGACGCGCCGCAGCACCTATCTCGTGCGTCGTCAAAATCGGAGTATCGACCTCGAGAAAGCCCTTGCCGTCGAGAAATTCCCTTATTCCGGCGAGGATCTTCGAGCGCTTCACGAATGTGTCCTTGACCTCGGGGTTCATTATTAGGTCGACGTACCTCTGCCTGTATCTCATATCCGTATCGCGCAGGCCGTGGAACTTTTCGGGCAGCGGCAGGAGCGACTTCGACAGAAGCTCTATCCCGAACGCGTGGACGGATATCTCGCCCCGCCTCGTCCTGAAAACCTCGCCCTCGACGCCTATGATGTCGCCGATATCCCACTTCTTGAACTGCTCGAACGATTCCTCACCGACGTCGTTGACGCGGACATAGCACTGGATCCTGCCTTTTCCGTCGGCTATATCGATGAAGTTCGCCTTGCCCATGTCGCGGCGGCTCATCATTCTGCCGGCGATCCTGACGCGCTTGCCCTCCATCTCTTCAAAATTCGAGACGATGTCGGCGGTATACGCGTCAAAATCATATCTCACCTTCTGATACGGGTCGAGCCCCGCCGCGCGCAGCGCGTCCAGCTTCTCGCGCCTTATCCTTATTACGTCGGAAAGCTCCTCGCCTCCGTTTTCAACGACTTCGTTTTCCATGTCGCTCATTTTCCGTTCTCCTGTTTTCTTTAACGTTTTAAAAGGAGGGGCCCGGTCAAGGTCCCTCCCTTTTCCCTTGAAAAGCGGCCTTTATTCTTTTGCGGCACCGCGTCAGTTTTTGTTCGTTCTCCCGACCTCTTTTACGCGGAGCTTCAGCACGGAGCCGTTCGGGACGTGTATCTCGACCTCATCCTCCGCGCGTTTGCCTATGAGCGCAGCACCTATCGGGGACTGATCCGAAATATTGCCTATAAGCGCGTTCGCCTCATTCGAGCTGACGATGTTGTATTCAAGCTCCTCGTCGAACGTCTCGTCGTACACCTTGACGTGCGCGCCGACGCTGACTACGCTCTCGTCGACCTCGGCCTCGTGAACGACGACCGCGTTCTTTATGAGCGCGTCGAGCTCGCTTATCCTGCCCTCGACCTTCGCCTGCTCGTCCTTCGCCTCGTCGTACTCGCTGTTCTCGGAAAGATCTCCGTATGAACGCGCGAGCGCGAGCGCGTCTTTCACCTCGCGGCGGCGCACATTTTTCAGATATTCGTACTCCTCAACGAGCGCGCGATATCCCTCTTCGGTATAATGCTGCTTTTTGGACTCTGCCATGTCTGCGGTTTCCTTTCGGTTATATCAGTTTGCGTTACTTTCTTATCTCCTCGATGGCACGCCTGAGCTGCGTGTCCTCGTCCTCGGTGAGCTTGTATATGTTGACGTTTGCGACCTCCGGCTCCATTTCGACCGTGATGTCGGGCGTAACGCCGACGCCCTCGTAATTGTCCGAATACGGCGGCGAATACATCTTGTACGATATCGAGAGCGCGTCCCCGTCCGGCAGCCGCCTTATCGACTGGACGGTCCCCTTGCCGTATGTCACGGTGCCGATGACTGTCGCGAGCTTGTAATCCTTTATCGCGGAGGTGAAAAGCTCGCCGGCAGAAGCCGTGCTTTCGTTACATATTATGACCATCTTCATGTCGAGACAGTCGGCGTCCGAATTTATTGTTTCGACGCTGCCGTCCTTCGAGATGAGCCTTACTATCGGCCCCTCGGGAAGAATGTAGTCGAGTATCGCCGTAACGGAGTCGAGCAGACCACCGGGATTGTTCCTCACGTCGAGCACGAGCCTGTCACACCCGTGTGTCTTCAGATCTTCGACGGCAGCCTTAAACTGAGACGGCGTGCCTGCATCAAAGCTCAGTATGCGGATATATCCGACGCTCGCGTCCGTGCTTGTCACATGGTGGAGCACCGTCTGCTCCGTGACCTTCGCGCGCTTGACGGAGATATCCTTCGTCTCCCCGCCGCTGACGAGCGTGAGCTCGACGTATGTGCCCTCCTCGCCCTTTACGTTGTCGATGGCGGGGTAATATCCGAGCTTCTCCACCGTCTCGCCTCCGACGGCGACGATGAGGTCTCCCGGAAGGATGCCTGCTTCCTCGGCGGGAGAGTCCGGCATCGTGTTCACGACCTCTATGCATTTGCTGTCCGCGTTGTATATCACATGGACCCCGATGCCGACGAGCTCTGCGTTCGTATCCGCCATCCGCTCCGCATATTCCTCGGGCGTCATATACGAGCCGTATTTGTCGACCGCGGCAACGTATGCGTCAACGACGGCCTCGAGCGCGCCCGACTCGTCGAGCTCGCCTATATAGAGTTCGTCGTAAAGCTCCATTATTTCGGCGAGCTTGCGCTCTATCTCGGACGTGCCGGCGTCGTCTTTGGCTTTTTTGTCATACGCGCTGTCGACCGCGATATATGTTATCTGAAACGTTATTATTGCGGCGACCGCCGCGACAGCGACGGTCACCCAAACGGAATATTTCTTTTTCATCTTCGGCTCTTTTTCAGGCTCTGTCACGTTTGTCATCCTTTAGGTACTGTGAAATAATCGAGTGCGTCGACGCGTTCGGTACCGAGTCTCACCTCAAGATGCAGATGGTTGCCGGTGGCTTGCCCGGTCGAGCCGACCTCCGCTATGACTTGACCCTGCTCAACGTAGTCGCCCACCTTCGAGATAAGCTTGCTGCAATGCGCGTACAGCGTGAAGATCCCGTCTCCGTGGTCTATCATTATGTAGTTTCCGTAGCTTGAGCTCTTTTTGGATATTACGACCGTACCTGCCCTGCCCGCGTATATCTTTGCCCCTTTGGGAGCGTATATGTCGGTGCCGCTGTGGTACGTCGTCTTGCCCGAACCGAACGGGTCTTTTCTGTATCCGAAGCGCGAGGTTATGTTCGTGTATTTTTTGTCGAGCGGCCAGAGGTACGTCACCTTTCCGTCCTCGGGCGGCTCGGGAGATGTCGTTTCAGGCGCGCCTGTCGTCTCCTCTGTTGCTGCCCCGCCTGTATCGTTTTTGCTTTCCTCGGCGCGGCGGCTCTCTTCGAGCCTCCTGCTCTCTTCGCGGCTTTCCTCCGCCTTTCGGCTTTCCTCAGCTTTTCGGCTCTCCTCGGCTTTCCGCTCTTCTTCCTGCTTTCTTATTATCTCTTGGATGAGCGCTTCTATCTCTTTGTTTTCGCGCTCCTCCTCTTCATCGAGCCTCTTCTGTATCTCCTCGCGTTCCTCAAGATCCTTCATCGCGTTGTCTATGAGGCTCGCGTCCTGAGCGGAGAGGCGGTCTGCCTCCTCGCGGTCCGTCTCGAGTGAGGCAAGCACGGCCTCCTCGTCCGCAAGGCTTTTGTCATGTGCCTGCTTCGCCTCGTCAAGCTCCTTTTCAAGGCGCTTCTGCTCGTTCATGAGCAAAGTGTCATATCTCATGAGGTTTGCGGCATTCTCTATCCCGATAAGGAAGTCCATGATGCTTTCCGCGTCAAAGAGCACCTCGAGATATGAAGCGAATGTTCCGCCGGACTCGTAGGACACAACCATGCGCTCCTTGATATCCTCGTAGAGCTGCGCCTGTTCGTCCTGCTTTTTCTTGATATCGTCCGCGTACTGCTGCGAGCGCGCACGCATCGCCTCGACGAGAAGCTCCGCCTCCGCTATCTTTTCGTCACTGAGCTCAACGAGCGAGTCGTAATACGCCTTTTCCTTCATAAGGTCGTCGATGCTGTCCGAAAGGCCCGCGATCTCGTTTCTTATTCTTTCCTGCTCGCGCTTTATCTCTTCTATCCTGTCCTCATGCTTGGCAACGTCATCATTTGAAGTCGCTGACGCCGCGTTTACGGAGATGACGCGAACTGCGGAAAAGCTCAGAAATACAATGGCGGCGGCAAGAAGCGCGCTTACGGATCTTTTCGGTCCCGACAAAAAAATTTTCGGTTTCACAGGCTTTTGCCCCTCCTTTCAGGATAACGTGATTACGGAACGCTCACATATTTCAAAGGATCGACCCTCGTGTTGCCCTCTCTCATCTCGAAGTGGAGATGCGGCCCCGTGACGGAGCCGGTCGCGCCCGTAAGTGCTATGAGCTGACCCTTTTCGACCTTCTCGCCTTCCTTGACGAGCAGCTTGCTGCAATGCGCATACAGCGAGAACACCTTTGCGCCGTGGTCTATCATTATGTAATAGCCGTAGCTTGCGTGGTATACGGATTTTACTACCGTCCCGCTGTTGGAGGCATACACTTTCGTTCCGATCGCGGCGTTTATATCAAGCGCCTGATGGTTCTTTATCTTGCCGGAGCCGAACGGGTCTTGGCGCTTTCCGAAATAGGAATTGACTCTGTTGAACCTCGTTTCGAGAGGCCACATGAACTCGCCGTCCGCGACGGACTGCGTTGCGCCCTGCTTTTTTATGAGGTCCTCAACGAAGCTGTCGAGCTCGCTCTCTGCCGCTTTTTCCTGAGCTTCGAGTTTGTCGAGCATATCCTGGCTCGACTTAAGGTCGAGCTTTGCCGCGTCGAGCAGCTCCTGAGCCTCCTTTTGCAATTTCTCGGACTCGGCACGGCTCGTCTCGAGCGACTCCGCAACGCTCTTCTGTGCCTCGCGGTTTTCGACTGCGAGCTCGCGCTCCTCGGCGAGGTCCTCAGTCAGTTCCCTGTATTCCGTCATGAGGTCCGAATCGTAGGAAAGGATGCTGACGGCGTTTTCGAGCCCGACGAGGAAGTCTATGATGCTCTCGGCGCCGAAGATTACCTCAAGATATGTCGCGTTCGTGCCTCCGCTCTCGTAGGAGACTACCATGCGCTCCTTTATCCGCTCGTAAAGCTCCTCACTGCTCTCTACCTTATCCGCGATGTCGATGTCGATCTCCTCGATCTGTTTGTCGAGCTCGGCAATATACGCCTCGCTCTCCTCGATCTTGCTGTCATACATCTCTATCAGCTTATCGTAGAAGGTCTTTTTCTGAAGGAGGTCGTCAACATTGTTCGACAGGGACGATATCTTTTTCTTGACGTCGTTCGTCTGCTTCTCTATGTCTGCTATCTCCTTCTGATATTTTTTGACGCTGGCATTGTTTTTGAAGTCGTTCACCTTGTCGGACAAGGCGCTGACCGTCTCATGTTCGACAAGGAAAACAGTGCCCGCGGCAAGCATAACGAACGCAAGCAGCGCACAGACGAGCCTTATCGCAGGCGTGCGCGATCCTTTTTCCGTATTCATAATAAAACCCGCCTTTCTGTTCCGAAATTCGGTAAGATCAACGGCAAAAACGCCGCGTCAGTTCCTTGTATACTTTGATATCGATATCGCGCTTCCGATAACGCCGGTCAGTATTCCTACGGCGGCAAAGCCGAAGAACATAGTCAGTCTCACGTCGGAGAGCGGGATTATGTGGATTATTGAAACGATATCCGATACGGAGGACTGAATATAGCCGTAGAGCACATTTTCAAGCAGATACGCTATCATGCTCGAAACAAGACCTATCATCGCGCCCTCTATGATAAACGGCAGCGCAATGAAAAGCCCCGTCGCGCCTATATATCTCATTACCACGATCTCGTTTTTGCGCGAATACACCGACAGCTTCACGGTGTTGATTATGACGAAAACGCTGACGACGAAGAGAATGACAAGGAACCACGAGAAGATGAGGGTGACGCCGTTTTTCAGCGACTGCATCATGTTTGCGAGCGCGCGCTGGTCGCGCGTCTTGCGGATGCCCTCTATCTGGCTCAGGCTGTACGTCACGTCCGTGTAGTGTGCGCCGTCTATGTTTGTTATCTCAAACGAGTCCGAAAGCGGGTTGTCGTCGCGGTATGCCTCGTAAAGGTCGCGGTTCTCCTCGCCTACCTGCTCAATCATGTAGTCGAGGGCCTCGTCCTTAGTGATATGCCTCACCTCGCCGACGTAGGAAATGTTTCTTATCATCTGCTCGACGCGAAGGAGCTCGTCGTCCGTGAGGTCGGGCTCGACGAAAACCATTATCTCGTTCTGGAGCCCGAGCTCGTCGAGGTTGACGTTGATGTTCGCGACGAGCATCGTGAAGCTGCCGAGAACTATAAGGCAGCTCATGAGGACGGCGATAGACGCGAAGCTCATGACGCCGTTGCGCCAGAGCCCGCGAACCGCCTGCCCAAAGAAATATGAGAATTTATACTGTTTCATTCGAACATACCTCCGACCCTGTCGTCCGAAACGACGCCGCCGTCTATCATGATGACCCGCTGCTGATAATAGTCGACGAGGTTCTTTTCATGCGTGACGACGAGCACCGTCTTTCCGAGCTTGTTTATCTTGACGAGCAGGTTCATGATCTCGAGCGACATCTTCGGGTCGATATTTCCCGTCGGCTCGTCTGCAATTATTATCTTCGGATTGTTCGCGAGCGCGCGTGCGAGGGCGACTCTCTGCTGTTCGCCGCCCGACAGCTCGTTCGGGAAGCAGTTCGATTTGTCCCCGAGACTTACGGTATTGAGAAGCGCGGGGACGCGCTTCTTTATCTTTTTGTTCGGCACCCCGACAACCTGCATCGCGAAGGCGACATTTTCGTATACTGTCTTTTTGGGGAAGAGCCTGAAGTCCTGGAACACGATGCCGAGCTTGCGCCTGTAATGCGGTACTCTGAGATATGACAGTTTTGAAAGATCCGTGTTATCGACGACCACCGTGCCGGATGTCGCTTTTTCCTCTCTGAGCAAAAGCTTCATGAGCGTCGTTTTGCCCGCGCCGGTCGCGCCGACAACGAATACGAACTCTCCGTCGTCTATATGGAGGTTCACTCCGTTTAAAGCGACGGTACCGTTTGGATATGCCTTAATAACATTTGTAAAATCTATCATTAAAAGACCTCTGTGTCAGTGCCGCATGGCGGCAGTATTATCAGAACTTGACGGGCTTTGAGACAAGATATCTCTTGACCATCAGGGCGACCTTGAACGTTATCGCGTGGTCGAACTC
The DNA here is from genome assembly GCA_947628165.1 of uncultured Clostridia bacterium. Lineage (GTDB taxonomy): Bacteria > Bacillota > Clostridia > Oscillospirales > CAG-272 > DTU064. The sequence continues at coordinate 10,210 of CANQYV010000005.1, forward strand.
GCGCAGGTCGAGTCCCGTCAGCTTCTTTATCTTTTCGAGCCTGTAAACGAGAGTGTTGCGGTGGACGAACAGCTTGCGCGACGTCTCGGACACGTTTAAGTTGTTCTCGAAGAAGCACTGAATCGTCATGAGCGTCTCACGGTCGAGGAAGTCTATCGAGCCGTCCTTGAATACCTCATGCAGAAACATCTCGCAGAGCGTCGTCGGGAGCTGATATATGAGCCTTCCTATGCCGAGGTTGTCGTAGCTGTTGACTGATTTTTCGGTATCGAACACCTTGCCGACCTCGAGGGCGACCTGCGCCTCCTTGTAGGAACGGGCGAGGTCCTTGATGTTGTCAACGGGCGTGCCTATGCCTATCGAGGCCTTCGTGAAGAACTCGGTCTGAAGCGTGTCGCAGATGTTCTTCGCAGCGCGCTCGAGCTCGCGGATGTCGGTGCCGGGCTTTATCTCCTTGACGAGCACGATGTCGCGTTCGCCTATGTTGATGACATAGTCCTTTGTCTTGTCCGGGAACATGCTGAGTATGATGTCATACGGCAGCATCTCGGACTTTGCGCTGAACCTGATGAGGAAGGCGACCCTGACCTCCTCCGTGCTGAAATGGAGCTCCTTTGACTTGATATAAATGTCGCTCGGGAGAATGTTGTCAAGAATTATGTTCTTGATAAACGAGCTCTTGTCATATTTTTCGTCGTAAAGGCTCTTGATGTTGGAAAACGATATCGACAAAAGCATGGCGGTCTTGTCGGCGGCGCGGTCCTCGCCCTCGACGAACACAATATATTCCGCCTTCGACGCCGTGCCTATGGGACGGTATGTGTACCCCCCGGAGGTCACGCTCTCGGAAGAATACGAGAGCTCCTCGCGGATGCCCTGACGGATCTCACCTATTTTGCCGAGCTCGCTGCAGGCGATGACGGCGCCGTTTTCGTCGATGACGCCGATCGTGCGGTCTACGGCGTCCTTCATCTGATGAATGACTCTCTGGAACAATCTGTTTGGCATGTTATCCTCCGTACTGCTGTATGCAAATAAAATGTTGCAAAATTAATTCTTAAAGGCCCGCCGTTACAGCTCAGCCTCGTATGAAAGTGCGGACATGACGTAGAGCGGCGCCGTCTCGCACCGCAGAATCCGCGGGCCGAGCCCGCAGGCAGTCAGCCCCGCCTCCGAGGCAAGCGCTGCCTCCTCCGGCGAAAAGCCGCCCTCCGCCCCTATCATCGCGGAAACACTAGCGCCGCGCCCGAGCTTTCCTTTTACCGCGTCCCGGAGCGTCCGCTCATTTTCGTTTTCGTAAATAAAAAGAGGGACGTCGGCTTTTGAGGCCTCTTCAACGGCGGTTTTAAAATCTCTCATCTCCCCGACAGTCGGGGCAAGACCTCTTCCACATTGCTTTGCCGCCTCGTATGCGATGCGCCTGCAGCGGGCGAGCCGCTTGCCGAAGGCGCCGCCGTCGGGGCGTGAGACGCATCTCTCCGACAGAAACGGCATTATCGCCGAAGCTCCGAGCTCGGTGCATTTTTCTATGACAAAGTCGAGCTTCTGTCCCTTTGGATTAGCGATGTAAAGCGTGACGCGGCACGGCAGCTCGGAGCGGTCCTCCCTTTCGGAAACGACGCCGAGGGTGACCTTTTCGGGCCTGACATAGTCAAGGCGGCATTCGTACACAGTGCCGCCCGAGCATACCTCAAGCATGTCTCCCACGGCGCATCGCAAAGAGAGCGCGATATGACGCGCGTCGTCTCCCGTTATTGTCAGAAGTCCGTCGACGTCCGGTCCCGAGTCGACAAAAAACCTCGGCATGGGGCACCTCCCGCCTGCATAGGCATCACAAAAAAGCATTACTGCCCTGCCAATACATTATACAGCATTTTATACTATTTGTCAAAGGCTTTTTTGTTGAAGATTGATAATATTATCTCCAATCTGTCCAAAAAACCGACTTTTCTTTGCCCAGTCATAAATGCATACGTCAAATCGTTCCTTTTGTTGGCACGGGGTATATTTTTATACAGTCAGTACCGCCGCGCACCAGCCGTTTTCCGACGCTTTTTCGACAAGCCTATATCCGAGCGACAAAAACGCGTCCGTCACCTCCGCCGCCCGCTCCTCTATTATGCCGGATACGATGAGGTATCCGCCGGGGGCGAGATATCCGCCTACGTCCCCTGCCATGCGAAGGATTATATCGGCGACGATGTTCGCCGCGATAAGGTCGTATTTTCCGCCTTTGTCGACGTCGGCGAGCAGGTCGGACACGCCGCACGTCACGTTCGTCACGCCGTTGTCCCTTATGTTCTCCGCCGTGATCCTCACGGCGACGGGGTCTATGTCATACGCAAAGCACTCGCCCGCGCCGAGCTTTGAGGCGCAGATCGACAGTATTCCGCTGCCGCAGCCGAGATCGAGCATACGGCACCCGGGCTTCATGTATTTTTCTATAAGCCCGACGACGAGCCGCGTCGTCTCGTGGGTCCCGGTTCCGAACGCCATCCCGGGATCCATAGTCACCGTGACCTCTCCCGGCGCGGCGTCGTATTTTTCCCAGGCGGGGACGATAACGACGCGCCCGAGCTTTATCGGATGATAGTACCGCTTCCATGTCTCAGCCCAGTCCTCCTCGGAAAGCCCGACCGTGGAGACGGTAACGTCCGCTCCGAGCGCACGGAAGCGGTCGCGCAGAAACGACACCGCCTCGCCGACAGACCTCTCGCTCGGTATATAGACGGAGACGGACGCGTGCTCCCTGTCGGCGTTGAGCACCGTCTCGTCGATAAGGTCGCCGTAAACGCCGTCGAGGATAAGCTCATCGAGGTCTCCGTAATCCTCTATCCGTATCCTGTCGTCTATCATGCTCATAACGGCGCACATCAGATCGAGCAGTCCGCGCTCGCCGTATGCCTTGACCTCTGTCCATTCGTTCATGCGGCACCTCTCTTTTTCATATGATAAAAACGGCGTCTCAAAAGGCCGTCACGCAGATTTATTTTCGCCGGCATCTTAAAAACCTCAGCATCTTTGCCTCGGCATCTCTTTTTATTATATCATATTTTTTAAAAAAAGAAAAGGGGCACATGAAACGCCCGTTTTCCCCCGCGTCAGCTTGAAAAACTGCGCTTTTTATGTTTTCCCGCACGATAATTTATTCAAATGCAGATAATTATAATTCAAACGCCTAAAATTTCATTTCTGCAAAAAGTACCGCGCCGGTTGGGGCTCACCGGCGCGGTCATGCGCTTTTTTTACTTATCCTTTTCAAAGAGGCGGCGAAATTTCTTTCGCTTGGCGTAGTTGTTTTCGCCGCATGAATCGGCGAAATCGGCAAGCAGCTTTTTCTGCTGCGGCGTGAGATTTTTCGGCACCTCTATCACGACTGTGAAGTGCAGGTCTCCCTTTCTGCCCGCGTTGTTCACATACTGTATTCCGCGGCGTGAAAGCGTAAACGTCGTCCCCGTCTGTGTTCCCTCGGGGATATCGTAATCCACCGTGCCCTCGAGCGTCGGCACCTTTATATTTGCGCCGAGCGCCGCCTCCGCGAACGTGATCGGCACCTCGCAGTATATATCGTACCCGTCCCGCTCAAACGTCTGATGGTCGCGGACGCCGACCGTGATTATGAGGTCTCCCGACGGGCCGCCGTTTCTCCCCGCGTCGCCCTCGCCGCGGAGCGCTATTCGCTGCCCGTTGTCGATGCCGGCGGGAACTGTGACCTCTATCTTCCTCGTTATCCTGATGTATCCCGTTCCGCGGCAGTTTTTGCACGGGTTCTTTATTACCTTTCCCGTCCCGCGGCACTTGTCGCATGCGTGCGAGGACTGCATCATCCCGAACGGGGTGCGCTGTGTCGTCGTGACCTGACCCGTGCCGTGACACGTCGGGCATGTCTCAGCACTCGTTCCCTTTTCGGCTCCCGTCCCTCCGCACTCGTCGCATTTTACGATGCAGGGATAGTTGACCTCGCGCTTGCAGCCGAACGCCGCCTCCTCAAACGAGACGAGCACCGACTGCATTACGTCGTCTCCCCTCCTCGGTCCGTTCCGGCGGGACGAGCCGCCGCCCCCGAAGCCTCCGAAGCCGCCGAAGCCGCCTCCGAAAATGCTCGAGAGTATATCGCTGAAGTCGAAGTCCGACGCGTTGAAACCGACGCCGCCCTTCGACGGGTCGAACGCGTCGTGACCGAACTGGTCGTACTGCGAGCGCTTCTGCGGGTCCGAAAGGACGCCGTAGGCCTCGTTTATCTCCTTGAATTTCGCCTCGGCTTCCTTGTCGCCGGGGTTCATGTCGGGGTGATATTTCTTGGCAAGCTGCCTGTAAGCGCGCTTCAGCTCGTCGTCCGTCGCCGTCTTGGAAACGCCGAGCACCTCATAGTAATCGCGTTTTTCCGCCATAAGTAGTGATCCTTAAATAAGTTCAGATAAATACGCGCGCCGCGGGGGAAAGCTACCCCCGCAGCCGCGTTTGTATTTTGTTTTTGACGGGGACTTATTTGTCCGTCTTGTCCTCGTAGTCGGCGTTGTAGTATGTGCCGCCGTCGCCGCCGTTCCCGCCGGGATTGCCGCCCGGGTTGCCGCCTGCGTTCGGATCAAAGCCCGCGCCTGCGCCGGGGTTCTGACCGTTCGCCTGCTGCTGAGCGTAGAGCTTTTCCGCTATCGGGTAGAACGCCTTCTGGAGCGCCTCGGTGTCGGCCTTTATCGCCGTCTCGTCGCCGGCCGTCATCGTGGAGCGGAGCTTTTCGACGGCCGCCTTGACGGGAGCCTTCTCGTCCTCCGTCACCTTGTCGCCGAGGTCGGAGAGCGACTTTTCCGTCTGGAAGATCATATTCTCGGCGGCGTTCTTCGCGTCGATGAGGTCGCGCTTCTTCTTGTCCTCCTCCGCGTATCTCTCCGCGTCCTTGACGGCGCGGTCGATATCCTCTTTCGACATATTGCTTGAGGACGTTATCGTGATGTGCTGCTCGCGTCCCGTGCCCTTGTCCTGAGCCGTGACGTTGACGATGCCGTTCGCGTCTATGTCGAACGTGACCTCTATCTGAGGAACTCCGCGAGGCGCCGCCGGTATACCGTCGAGCATGAATCTGCCGAGCGTCGTGTTGTCTGCCGCCATCGAGCGCTCGCCCTGAAGGACGTGCACCTCGACCGACGTCTGTCCGTCGGCCGCGGTCGAATAGACCTGGCTCTTCTTGACAGGGATCGTCGTGTTCCTGTCTATTATCTTATTGAATACGCCGCCGAGCGTCTCGATGCCGAGCGAAAGCGGTGTGACGTCGAGCAGCAGGAGGTCCTTGACGTCGCCGCCGAGAACGCCCGCCTGTATCGCCGCGCCGATGGCGACGCACTCGTCGGGGTTTATGCCCTTGAACGGCTCCTTGCCGATGAAATTGCGGAGCGCGTCCTGAACTGCGGGGATACGCGTGGAGCCGCCGACGAGGAGCACCTTGTCGACCTGAGCCGCCGTCATGCCCGCGTCGGCGAGCGCCTGCTTCGTCGGTCCCATCGTCTTCTCGACGAGGTCCGCCGTCAGCTCGTTGAACTTCGCCCTCGTGAGCGTCGCGTCGAAGTGCTTAGGCCCAGTCGCGTCCGCCGTGATGAAGGGCAGGTTGATGTTCGTAGACGTCATGCCGGAGAGCTCTATCTTCGCCTTCTCGGCCGCCTCCTTGAGGCGCTGGAGCGCCATTCTGTCGGAGCGGAGGTCGATGCCGCCGTTCTCCGCCTTGAACTGCTCCGCTATCCAGTCTATGATGCGCTGGTCGAAGTCGTCTCCGCCGAGACGGTTGTTGCCCGCGGTCGCGAGCACTTCAAAGACGCCGTCCGATATCTCGAGGAGCGAAACATCGAACGTTCCGCCACCGAGGTCGAATATCATGACCCTCTGGTCGTTTTCCTTGTCGACACCGTATGCGAGCGCCGCCGCCGTCGGCTCGTTTATGATGCGGAGAACATCAAGTCCCGCGATCTTGCCGGCGTCCTTCGTCGCCTGACGCTGCGCGTCCGAGAAGTACGCGGGGACCGTTATGACCGCCTGCGTGATCGTCGTGCCGAGGTACGCCTCGGCGTCGGACTTCAGCTTCGAGAGTATCATCGCCGAGATCTGCTGCGGGGTGTAATCCTTGTCGTCTATCCTCACCTTGCGGGAGGTGCCCATGTCGCGCTTGATGCTCATGATGGTGCGGTCCGGGTTCGTTATCGCCTGGCGCTTTGCCACCTGACCGACGAGCCTTTCGCCCGTCTTTGAGAACGCCACAACGGACGGTGTCGTCCGCGCGCCCTCCGGGTTCGGGATGACGGTGGGCTCGCCGCCCTCATAAACCGCCACGCATGAGTTAGTCGTTCCGAGGTCTATGCCTATGATCTTTGCCATTTCTTTTTCCTCCAAGTATATTTATTATTTAAGCCGGGGGAACTTCTTATAAGAAGTTCCCCCGGAACCCCTTCAAGAATTTAAAATTACTTTTTCAGTTATTTGCGAAACAATGTGCCGCTTCAGCGCTGCGACTCGAACACATGGCTGCCGACGCCGCGCTCATTTTCAGGAACCCTCGCCGGCGACGGTAACCGCCGCATAGCGGAGGATCTTCTCTCCGCGCCTGTACCCTTTCTGCCATACCGCGACGATGTGCCCCGGCTCCTGCTCGGACGCCTCCGCCATCGCCACCGCCGAATGCATCGCGGGGTCAAAGACGTCGCCGGGCTCACCGAACTGCTCGATTCCGAGCGAGGTGAGCACGTCGGGCACTCCCTTTAATATGAGCTTTACGCCCTCGGCGAGCTTCTCCGGGTCCTGATACTGTGCGGCGCGGTCGAGATTGTCGAGCGTCGGCAAGAGCTTTGAGAGAGCGTCGGCATACGCGTCGCCGTATATTCCCTCGCGCTCCTTCTGGCTGCGCTTTCTGAAGTTGTCGTATTCCGCAGCGAGACGCAGGTATTTGTCCTCGGCTTCCCTGGCTTTCGCCTCCGCCTCCTTCACCTTTGCCTCGAGCTCGCGCTTCTTTTTGTCGCGCTTTTTCGTGTGCTCCTCTTCCGCAGGCTCCGCGTCCTCGCTTTTCTCGGGCTGTTCTTGTTCCGCAGCCTCGGGCGCGCCTTCTTCGGCCTCGGGCGTCTTCGGCTCCTGTTCTGTTGCGGCCTCGTCCTCGCCCTTTATACCGGTCTTTTCTTCATCCGTCATGTCAAGCCTCACCTTGTCCTTGTCCTTTTGTTATTGTTTGCCGTCATCGGGCGTCTCATTCCCGGGCGGCAGAAGCTCGCGCGGCAGCTCCCCGTGGGATACCGCGTCCGAAATGCTGCCCGCAAGCCCTTCTATAAGCGTTATGACGCGCGAATAGTCCATGCGTCTCGGTCCGATAACTCCTATCGCGCCGACGACCTCGCCGTTATGCTTGATCGTGCGGAACACTATCGAAGAATTTCCGCCGACGTCGACGGCGTTTTCGCTGCCGATATACACGTTCGTGTCGTCCGTCGGAGAATCAGAAACAAGCTTCACTATGTCGTCGCGCCTGTCTATCATCGACAAAAGATTTTTGACGGCGCCGATATCGGAATATTCCGGATACTGCAAAAGATTGTCGACGCCGTCGACCTTGACTTCGCCGCCGCCTCCGCGCATCGCCTCGTATACGTTCTTTATTATCGGAGTTATGAGCGCGCCCGAGCGCCCCATTTCCTCCTCCATCTTCATCATAACGGGCAGCGTTATCGACTCCGCCGTAACGCCCGCCGCGTACCTGTTCAGAAGAGAGGACAGCTTCGCCGCGTCGTCCTTTGTCAGCGGCTCCTCGCTGTATACGCGGACGGTCTTTATGTCATCGTCCGTTACCATTATTATAAGAAGCAGGTCGTGCTCGTCGAGGAGCACCGTCTCGAATCGCTTGACGGTGCCGCCCGTGTGCTTCGGCATGACCGCGAGCGCCGTGTAGTTCGTCATCGAGGACGCGAGCTTCGCCGCGGTCTCAAGTATGCCGTCGAGCTCCGACATCTTCGCCGCCGCGACAGAATTCAAAGATTCGAGCTCGCGCGTCGTCATGTCGTATCTCTGGCGCAGCCAGTCGACGTAGAACCTGTACCCGAGCTCTGTCGGCACCCGACCCGACGAGGTGTGGGGAGATTCGAGATACCCGCGCTCCTCGAGCGCCGCCATCTCGTTTCTTATCGTCGCGGACGAATATTCCCTGCCGCCTATGTTCGTCAATGCCTTTGAGCCGACTGGCTCGCCGTTTTTAATATGTGCGTCCACTATCTCGCGCAGTATCAGCCGCTGGCGTTCGGTCAGCCCGCCGTCGTTATTTGTGCTTTCGCCGCGCGATGACATACGAACCCCTCCTGCGGATGATTTTTAGCACTCAAAGATGCCGAGTGCTAACTGCTGAGTATAATTTACCACGCACGGGGCGGTTTGTCAAGTATCAAAGGCAAAAAAATATTGAGGTTTTTGTGAATGTTGCGTGACAGAGCGCTAAAAAGCGCCGCTGCGGCATCCCGCAAAAAAAACGAGGGGCGCTCCGTGCGCCTCCCCGCCATAATTATATGCCTCTCACTCCGTCTCCCACACCGGGAGCGAAATTTTGTCCCCGAGATATTTCGGCTCGGGCTTGACGACCGTATATATGAAGTCCTTGTTCCTCGCGAGCACCTCGCGAATATCTCTCATCGCCTGCCCCGCATACTGCCTTATGTCGGCATCCTTGCCGACCGCCTCGACGCCGAGCGCGTCCGCGATATAGAGCGCGCGGTAAAGATGGTATTTCTGCGTCACGATGATGATCCTTTTCGCCGAGAAAATGTCGCGGGCGCGGTATATGCTCTCATATGTCGAGAATCCCGCGTAATCGCAGACGAGCGCGTCCTCGGGCACGCCGAGCGACATCGCATACTCTCTCATCGCCGTCGATTCGTCGTAGTCCTTGCGCGAATTGTCGCCCGAGAGCAGGATGCACGGCGCCGCCCCGGCTTCGTAAAGCTGTGCGGCGGTCTTGAGTCTGTCCGCAAGCATATCGCTCGGCGTGCCGTCCGGCTTTAGACCCGCGCCGAGCACGAGGATGCAGTCCGCGTCAAACGATACCGCCTCGTCACCGCCGACGAGCTTCCCCTCCGCAGCGCCGACGACAACGCCGTTTATTATGAGCGCGTATACCGCAGCCGCAGCGCCGAGCACCGCCGCGGCGATCACGGCGACAAGGACCGCCCTCTTCGCTTTCTTCTTATCCATAAGCTATATTGTCTCCCGGCATCCGCGTCACAATACCATCCGGCATCCGCTTCATGCTTTTATGATCGTGGATTTTATTTTCCCCTGAGCTTTTCCGCCCTGACGTCGCGCCCCTCGAAGAGCAGCACCGAAAAGCCGCCGAACAGCCGGCTCGTTATCCTGTCGTCATAGCGGCGTCTCAGCTCCTCCGCGTTCAGGTTGGTGCTTATTATCATGCTGCGCCCGTACTGCGCGCGCGTGTTCAAAAGATTCAGCAGGCACGACGACGCGAACTGTCGCTGAAGCTCGCAGCCGAGATCGTCTATTATGAGCAGATCGCAGTCAAAGTAACGCGACGTCGGGTCCTCGTCGCCCTCGCGGCGGTAGAACTGCCACCGCTCAAACTCCGAGAACATATTCTGCGCCGTCTCGTACTTTACGTCAAAGCCGCGCTCGATTATGACGCCGGCCGCCGCAGTCGAAAGATGCGTCTTTCCGAGCCCCGTCCCGCCTATCAAAAGCAGGTTCGCGTCCCCGCTGCCCGTAAAGCCCTCGGCATATGATTTCATCACGCTGTACGCGCGTGCTATCGTCTCGCTGCCGCTGTTGTAAGCTGGCGAAAACGTCTCAAACGTCTGCGTTTTAAGTAGCTCTCCGATGCCCGAGCCCTCGTATCCCGAAAGGATCAGCGCCCGCCTGCGGCAGACGCATTCCTTCGTGCCGACAAATCCCGTGTCGTGACATTTTTCGCATGTGTAGCGCGGCTCCGTATAATCCGCCGGATATCCCGCCCTTTTGAGGATCTCCTCCCGCCTTGCCTGAAGCGCGAGATTTTCCGCCTGTATCTTCGCTATCTTTACCTTCGGGTCCCCGCTTTTGTCAATAACCACGTCCGCTATTTTTGCCGCCGTCCGCCGCAGCTCTTTGTCGATTTCCTCGACCTCCGGCAGCTTTGCGTACAGCGCCTTGAGCCTGCCCGCCGCAGCGGACTCCGCCGCAGCGCGCCTCTCGGCGAGCAATGCGTTGACCTTTTCGTAATCCTCTCTTCTGTATCCCATATGGCGTTTACTCCCCGTTCTTTTCGTCGCCGCTGCCGAGCGAAAGCCCGCGCTTCACGGCAAGGTCAAAGAAATCGTATGTGTCAAACGTGCCGCCCGAAGTGTCATTTTTCTTTGCGGGCCTGACCTCGTCGGGCGTGCGGAAGCCGAGCCCGTGCCAGCTCTCGAGCACCTTATTCATATACGGCATTGAGGGCTTGCCGATAGCGTCGACCGTCGCGTTGTACGCCGCCTCCATCATGTCGTAATCATATCCGAAGGTGCGCGACCACCGCTCAAACATTTCGCGCTGCTTCGGGGTGAACGAGCTCCTCTCCATGCCGAGCAGATGTTTGACCTTGCTCTCGGTCGTGCTGCTCTGTTCGCGCCAGGAGAGATACTCGTCGAGAGATGTGGACGTGTCTATTCCCCTTTCCACCATCGAATACGCCGTCGTCTCGACGTATTTGACGCCGCGCTTGCCGCGCCGCGCGCAGTATGCGACGAGAAGAAGTATGTATTCGTCGTCGACGCCGAGATATTCCCTCATAGAAAGGATGACGGCTGCCTCCGTCGAATTGAAGATGTGCCCTATCGCCTGCTGGCACTCGTTGAGAAGCGACCTTCTCTCGGGAGAGGCCTCCATTATCGCCTCCGCCTCCTCACCCGTCATCTCCGGCATCGTGCGCTTTCTTACGGGCGAGGCCTTCTTTCCCGGCTCGGGCTTTGCGTCTTTGCCCCCGCCGCCGGCGGAATTGCCTCCGTCGGCATCGCCGTCCGCCTCAAAGCCTATGATGCCCGCCCCGCGCCAGAACGACAGCGCCGAGTCGAGGACCTGCCTCGTTATGCCCGCCCTTTCGGCGACCGAGTCGGCATAGTCCTCGTAATCACCCGTGCGCGGCTCGGAAAGGAGCGCCATCAGCGCCGCGAGCTCCTCGCGCGTCGCCGAGCTTATGCATTTTGCGGCCGCCTGCGGCAGATTTATCACCGCGCCGCCGAAATTCACGAAAATCTTCACTTCTTTTTCCCGCTTTTCGCCCGAAACAGCTTATGTTTCGGCACGCCGCTCTCCATACTTACATATTTTTCCACAGTTTCAACAGACTTTTCCACAGGCTGACATCATTCGCCCGACGCGAACGCGTTCAGCGACGTATCTGCTCTTACGCCTGCCATATACTCATAATACCCCTGAGCGCCTATCATGGCGCCGTTGTCGCCGCACATAGACACGGGCGGGGTGTAAAAACCGACGCCGCGTTCGCGGCACATATCGCCGACCGCGCGCCTCAGATGCGAGTTCGCGGCGACGCCTCCGGCGAGGATGAGCCTTTCCGCTCCCGTCATGTCGAGCGCCGTCGAAAGGTGCGATGTTATCGCCGTGCAGACCGCCTTTGTAAACGACGCCGCGACGTCGGCGCGATTTATCTCAAGTCCTTTCATATTCGCGGTGTTGACGTGATTTATGACCGCCGTCTTAAGTCCCGAGAACGAAAACTCGAGCGTTTCCTTCGCCATCGCGGGAGACGGAAATTTTATCGCGTTCGGATTCCCGTCATTCGCAAGCCTGTCCATTCCCGCGCCTCCGGGATACGGTATGCCTAGCACGCGGGCGGCCTTGTCGAACGCCTCGCCCGCCGCGTCGTCCCTCGTGCGGCCGATCTCGCGAAAGTCCGTGTATCCCCTGACGTCTATGATGCTCGTGTGTCCGCCGGACGCCACCATCGCCAAAAACGGCGGCTCAAGCTCCGGGTACGAAAGGTACGCCGCCGCGACGTGCCCTCTTATGTGGTCTACGGGAACGAGCGGCTTCCCGCACGAAAACGCAAGCGACTTCGCGAAGTTTACGCCCACGAGCAGCGCCCCGATAAGTCCCGGTCTGTTCGTCACCGCGACGGCGTCGACACCTTCCATGTCAAGACCGGCTTCGCCGAGCGCCTCCGCCGTTATCCTCGCGACGCACTCGATGTGCGCCCGCCCCGCAACCTCGGGGACGACGCCGCCAAAGCGCCTGTGTATCTCTATCTGAGAGGCGACTATGTTTGATAATACGCTCCTCTCGCGCTCCCCCATCGAAACGACGGCTGCCGACGTCTCGTCGCAGGAGCTCTCTATTGCAAGTATGTTCACAAAAGATGCCGGGGAAAAATTTCTCCCCTCTCTCCTTATTTATAATATTGTCGTTATATTCTCTTTTCCATCAGCACCGCGTCCTCTCTGGGGGAGGCGTAATAGCCGCGGCGCGACGAATATTTTGTAAAGCCGAGCGAGCTGTAAAGCGTCAGCGCGGCGGTGTTCCCCTCGCGGACCTCGAGCAGAAGTCTTTTGACGCCGCTCTCCGAAAGGAGTCTCGAAAGCTCGTCCAAAGCGATCCTCGCGAGCCCCTGCCTGCGAAATTCCGGCAGGACGGCGACCTTCGTTATCTCCGCCTCGTCGCAGACGGAGACGGCGCACGCCATAGCGGCGAGCACCCCGCCGCGCCTCACGGCGACGGTGATATAGCTGTCGTTCTCAAGGGCTCCCCGTATGCTCTCCCGGCTCCACGCCTCGTCGCCGAAGCATTCCCTCTCGAGCAAAAAGAGCTCCTCAACCGCGCCCTCGTCGGCGCCTTTTATTCTTGTTGCTTCAGTCGCGTCCGTCATGCTTCGGGATAAATTTCGGCAAGTGCCGATGTAATTTCGGCAAGTGACTTTTTATACTCTTCGACGCCGCCCCCGAACGGGTCCCCGATCTCCTTCGGCATTACAAATATCTTGCCCGCGAACTGAGGGAAAGACAAAATCAGCCTCATGGCGTGAGCCCCCGTCATGCAGTATACCGCGTCGGCGGACGCGAGATCCTTTGCGGTGACGTTTTTCGCCGTATGCGAGACGTAGTCGTTGTCCTTCGCCGGCAATATCCCCGCATCCCTGAGCGCTTCCTTTGCGCCCTCCGATATCGGGTCGCCCTCGTGCGCCGCGATGCCGCGCGAGAACGCGCCTTTGTGTCCCTTGGACTTTGCCGCCGCCTCCGCCATCGGCGAGCGGCATGTGTTTCCGGTGCAGACGAAAAGCACCTTTTTCTCTTCCGTTCTTTCCCCGTCGTCCTCCGCAAGCGGAAATAGCACCGTTTTCGGGGCTGTGGCAGTCTCTTGTGCCATAATAGATCAGTATCCCGTCGCGCCGGACAGCGAATCGTCGTTCTCTATCCATTCGCGCGTGTCTATAATGCGGTGACTTCCGACCTCGTCGCGAATTATGACGGTCGCGATGCCCGCGTTCAGTATCTGCCGCTTGCACATCATGCAGCTGTTCGTGCCGCCCAGAACGGCTCCCGTTTTAGGATCCGTGCAGCACATATAGAGCGTCGAGCCTATCATCTGGTCGCGCGGGGCGGCAATTATCGCGTTTGCCTCCGCGTGGACGCTGCGGCAGAGCTCGTACCTTTCGCCGCGCGGGATGCCGAGCTTGTCCCGGTAGCAGGTGCCGAGGTCGCAGCAGTTCTTCCTGCCGCGCGGCGCGCCGTTGTAGCCCGTCGAAACTATTACGTCGTTCTTGACTATTATCGCGCCGAATCTGCGGCGCAGGCATGTGCTGCGCTCGGAGACAGTCTCGGCGATATCGAGATAATATTCGTGTTTTGAGACCCTTTCCATATACAAAAACCTCGGTGTTTTTTGTGCCGCTTATTTTATTTTATCACCGCGCGGAAGATAAATCAACCTCTTTCCCTTTTTTTGCGCAAAAGCCGCGCGGCGGGCGCCGTAAGCACCCGCCGCGTATGGATCTATATCTCTTTTCAGTTGTTGCCGGAGCAGCAGCAGAAGATTATAACGAGAGCGATTATGAGGATCCAGCAAAGATTGTTGTCGTCAAACGCTCCGCAAAGGCAGTTACCCATGTCAGTACCTCCATGTTGTATGATGGGGCGGGGGTTCCCCTCCCAATTTCATCATATGCGGAGCGGGCGGCGGTGTTACTTCAAATCGAGTTTATCCGCGTCGAGAAACTCGTGCGCCGAAAGAACGCTGTCGGCGGGGAACTCCGCCTGCGCACCGCACCTCTCGCACAAGACCTTTATTTTGTCGTCATCTATTTTAACGCTGTATTCGCCGTTGCCGTCGGGACAGCCGCAGTGTATTTTTCCCTCCTCGCAAAGGTCGCTGACGACGAACTTCACGATGTCGTACACCTGCGGGTCGGAAAGCGCGCGGTTTCTGACCTTTTCAAGCTCCGAAAGATCCGCGCCGCCGAGCAGCTCGAGCAGTTCCCTCTCAGAATCCGAAAGCGCCTTCATCACGGCGTCCTTCGTGCCGAAAAAGCATATGTCGACGCCCGTATACGCGCAGCCGAACGACATCACCTCGCGGTGGAAGAATATATCGTCACCGACGGTGAACGTGTGCGGCGTCGGGCAGAAGAGGCACGGGACCGTCAGTCTGACCCTTCTGTCCTGCCTGTACTGTATCGTCATCTCGCTGCCGCCGCAGGAGCATCTCATGCGTATCATGTCCGCCGAGAGCGAGAACGCCCCGACAAGGCTCATGACTCCCGCCCCGCAGGACGGGCACCTGTACGCCACCGTCGTCTCTTTTCTGTCAAGCACCATCCTTATATTGCCCCTCCGTGTTTTTTCGTTTTATCGTATTTTTCGGCATCTCATCCCTTGTATATTCTCGGCACGCGCTTGCCGACAAGGCACACGAGCTCATAGTTTATCGTGCGAGCGACGTCCGCGAGCTCGTTTATCTGACCCGGCTCGCCGCCGAAAATGACTACCTCGTCCCCGACGGAAACCTCCGCGTCCCCCGCGTCCGCCATGCACTGGTCCATGCATATGCGCCCTACTATCGGCGCGCGCCGCCCGTTCACTGACAGCATGCCCCCCGCGCCGAACGCGCGGACAAATCCGTCCGCGTAGCCGACCGGAACGGTCACGATCTTTGAGTCGCGCGGCGCCGTATACGTCAGCCCGTAGCCGACGCCCTCTCCCTTTCTCACGGTGTGGATATGAGATACCGTGCTCTTGAACTTCATAACGGGCAAAAGCCGCAGGCCGCCGTCATAAGGCGTCCACGGGTCGAGCCCGTATAGGATTATCCCGGCGCGCACCATGTCAAGGTGAAGGTCGGGACGCCTTACCGTCGCCGCGCTGTTGCAGACGTGGCGCAAGAGCCTGAGCCCGCCCGAAGAAAGCGCATCCTCTACCGCCTTATAATTCCCGAATTGGGTCTCCGTTATGCTCCCGTCGTCCCCGTCGGCGCATGCGAAATGGGTGAAAAGTCCCTCCGGCAAAAGCCCCGGGAGCGCCGAGGCGCCGAGTATCTCGTCTGCGGTTTTCTCGGCAGAGGATGTGTTCCGCGCGTCAAATCCGAGGCGGTTCATCCCGGTGTCGAGCTTGAAATGTACTATGACGCGGCATCCCGCAGCCACAGCCTCAGCCGACAGCGCGCGCGCGTATTCAAGCGAAAATACCGCCTGCCTTATCTTGTGCATCGCGAGGAACGGCGCGTTTTCGGGCGGCGTGTATCCGAGGATGAGTATCTTCGCGTCGCCTCTGCCCTCCGCCTCGAAGGCGAGGCATATCTCCGCCGCCTCCTCGACAGACGACACAGCGAACCAGCGCGCCCCCGCCTCGTAAAATACCTCCGAGCATGCGACGGCTCCGTGACCGTAGGCGTCCGCCTTCACGACGCACATGACGCGGGCGTCCCCCGCATACTCCGCCGTCGCGGTATAATTGCGGCGCAGGGCGGAAAGGTCTATCTCCGCCCAAGTCTTATGTCTCAGCCTGAAATCGATGCCCGTCATTTTCCCCGGTACCCCCTGAAACCTCATCCGTTTCGGTAAATGTGAATTTGTTTATTGTCAGAGACAGCGAGCCGTCCTCTGTCTCTATCTTCGACGGCGTGCTCTCGCCCGGCAGAAAGCTCACGAAAACGCGCGACGGCGCGTCTCCGACGCCAACGACGACGCCTTTGTCCTCGGACGAAACGGACGTGACCGCCCCGCCGTCAAGCGAAAAGAGACCGACGACAGAGAGCCATCTTCGCGCCGCCTCCGGCGAGACCGGAAGCGTCATTTCTCCCGAAGAGACCGTCACGACCTGCCCGCTGACAGTAACCGTCACGCCCGAGAGCGTCTCCGGCGACGTCAGCTCTATCACGGCGTCACGCCTGACCGAGGCGTCCCTTACCGCCGGCAGCGTTATGACAAACGAAAGTTTCCCCGTTCCCGACGAAAGCGTCGCCTCGACCCGGGAGGAGCTGTCCTGATACGAGAGCGGGTCCTTCTCCGCCGGCGCGCACGACGCGAGCGGGAGCGCGAAAAGAAGTGTCAAAAATATAAATATTGCTGTTGCTGCCGACGCCGAAAACCGTTTTTTCAATGCCGAACCCTCCCCGGCAAATATTACGGCGCGGTCGCAGCCGCGCCGTAATATTCATATTCGGTCTCGGGCGGCGATATTACTTATCTGAGCGTGTTCTCGCCGGAGAAATGCAGCTCCGTCCTGACGGTGTTCTTGTTGTAGTACTCCATAATTCCGAGCGTCTTTTCTATCATATCGAAGAGAATGGCGCATGTCTCGCCCGCCTCGTCCCTGTAAACGCCGTAATAGACGTTCGGGTTAGACGGGGACGAGCTGTGATTTATTACCTTCTTTATTCCGAGCGCGTCGAACTTTTCCCTGTATTCGGGGACGTTATATGGCGCTATCGTCTCAAAGTCCTTTATCTTCATCTCGAGGATGAATTTTTCCGCCACCTTTTCGTCGGCGTGCGCGTCTCCCTTGTCGACCTTGAACTTTTTGCCGTAATAGTATGTAAATCTTATGGTGCCCGCGTTCTTTATCTCATACCTTACGTCGTAATTGACGTACCTCCACGTCCCGTTTATGACGGGTCGGGCGAGAAATACGAAAAGCGGCACGGCGACAAACGCCCCGTAGCCGAGACCTACGGCAAACAGCACGCCTATAATGACAAGCGGCACGAGCACATAAAGAATGCGCACTATCGTCCGCTTCGTCTTATAGCTTCCCTCCGGCTTCTTCGGCACGGCGTAATCACAGTTGTACTTGTTGTCCCCGCTCATCAAAGTCACCTCTCTCATTTTTTTGCGGCGCCGTCTTTGTTTCATCTGCAAAGCATCATGCGCCGAGAATATTATATCACGGTATCGTGTCTTTATCAAGGATTTTATCGCGCGCCGTCCGCCGGCGCCGCTTTATTTTTTCTCTCCGCCGCCGCAGTTGCGCTCGTAGTTGAATATGTACTGCTGAAGGATGCCGGCGTACGGCGCAAGCTCGCCGAAATCTATCTTTTCCGGCATGTCGCCATTGAAATATTTTCCGACGGTGCGCTTTATCCAGACGTCGACGGGAAAAGCCTCGTACCGGCTGAAGCCGAAGAGCAGCGTGCATGCCGAGACCTTCGGGCCGACGCCCTTTATCGTGCGGAGCATACCGTCCGCCTCCATGTAGTCGGGGGCGGACGCGACCCCGTCGAGAAATTCCCTGTCGAACGTGACACGCTCCGCGGCGTCGAACACATATTTTGCGCGAAATCCCATCCGCGCGTGCCCGATCCCGTCGCTGTCAGCCTCATAGAGCACTCTCGGCGTCGGGAAAGCGTATTCGGTCCTTTCCCCGTATCTTACGGGCGCGCCGAACTCACGGCACAGCCTGTCTATTATCCCCTTTATGCGCGGGATATTGTTGTTCTGCGATATGATGAACGAGCAGAGCGTCTCCCACGGGTCCTGGCGGAGTATGCGTATGCCGCGCCCTGCGTCGGCAGCCTTCGCTATCCGGCTTCCCTCGCCCCAGCGCCTCGCCGTCTTCTCTATTATCTCCCCGTAGTCCATGTCGAAGCCGAAATAAGGCTCCCATATCTCCGAAAACTCCTCCTCGTCGGCGCCGCATATGACGACAGTGTCAAGGTCGGGGGATGAGACCTCGATATATTTTCCGAGCGCAACGCCGCCGTAAACCTCGTCGGTCCCGAATATCTCAGCAGACGAGGGCTTCACCGCGTCAAAGCGGAAGCACTGCCCGCAAAGAAACGTCTGCCCCGCGTCGAAGGGGTAAACTCCCGATACTCTCAGAAACGGTATGCCTTCATATGTCTTCCCGCCCCTGACGGAAAGCGGTTTTGTCGTGTTCATCAAATAATGCCGGTCCTTTCTTCAGACTGTCATATCGTCAGCCTGTCGTTCAATAATGACCCTCTCCGCCGGAATCGCACCATGGTCCGACGCGCGGCAAAAAAAGCAGTTGCGCAAAAGGCGGAAATGAGATATAATAATATTTATCTATAATACTTATCTATAAGTATAACTGATTTCGGGCGCTAAATCAAGAGTTGAGGCGGTGTTTGTCGCAATGGAACAGATATACACGATTCCTGTCAACGAAAAATTCGAGGCGTCGGCGGAGGACCATGCCCTCGGGTGTCCTTTCTGCGCGCTTTACAACATGCTTGAGGAAGACGAGCTTGCCCTCATCCTCGGGGCATCGATGATGGAGCCCGACGTCAGGATAAAAACGAACGAGCTCGGCTTCTGCAAAACTCACTTTGACATGATGTTCGAAAGGAAGAACCGTCTTCCCCTCGCGCTCATGCTCGAAAGTCACCTGGCCTCCGTCAAAAAGGCAGTCGAGGGCGGCGGGGTATCCTCTCTTCTCAACCCGGGAGCCGACGTGATCAAGTCGCTCGGCACGCTCGAGGGGTCTTGCTATGTCTGCGGCAGGATAGAGAGAAACTTCGGCATGATGGTGGAGACCGCCGTGCTGCTTTGGGAGCGCGACGAGGAATTCAGGAAAAAGACGGCTTCTCAGCCGTTCTTCTGCCTGCCTCACTACCGCCTCTTCCTCGAGACAGCGAAGAACAGGCTTCAGAAAAAGCGCTTCCCTGATTTTTACCGCGCCGTATCCGCGCTTGAGCTCGCGTATGTCGACGAGCTTTCCGGCGACGTCTCGTGGTTCTGCAAAAAATTCGATTACAGATACGACGAGGAGCCGTGGTACAACGCGAAAGATTCCGTGCCGCGCGCGCTCGCGTTTCTGTCGGGACATATCCACCTCCCGCCCGAAAAATGAGGGCTCCGTCAAAGCCGCGCGTTTTCGGCTCAATGCGTGAAAAAAGTGTGTCTCTGCCACGAATGAAGCGGGAGCCCGCAATCCTCGCGCTGCTCCTTTATGCCGGATTTTCGATCCTCGCCGGCGTCTCGGGACTGTCGGTGTTCACGTTTTTCTATGCCGCGGTCTCGACCTCGCTTTTGGCATCCGCGGCATTCATGTACAGGCGGCGCATAATTGCGGTATTCCCGCCGCTCGCCGCCGCGGTTACGTTTATCATAACGCGCAGCGTGCTCGGGACGGCGGCATCTCTGCTTCTCACGGTGATACCCGCCTCGGCGCTCGCAATATCTCTTTTCCTCGGCTTTGACAACAAGGCGAGAGCGGTGACCGCGGTATGCGCCTCCGCCGCGTTCTCCCTTCTAATTCTCTTTGGGCTTTATCTTCTGTCGGGCGGCGCCATTCTTTCTGTCGAAGATATCGTCGGACGCGCCGAGGGGTGGTTTTCCTCGCTCTCGGTGCCGGGGCGTGAGGGTCCCGTGCAGGTCTTTCCCGCGGAAGCGGCGTCCGGTCTTGCGCGCTACATCGTCGTATGTATGCCTGCGCTTTCGATAATCGCGCTGTCGGCGGCGTCTTATGCGGCGGTGTCGCTCACGGTCCTTTTTGTCGACATTTTCTCGTTCGGCGACAAAATCGAGCCCGGCGTGCGCGAGTACACCCCGAACGTTATCTCCGCCGTGCTTTATGTCGCCGCGTACATCGTTTCGGCGTCGCTTCTCTCCGACCCCTCGGCGGACATTATCGGCTATACCGCGGAAAATCTCCTGCTTCTGATACTGCCCGCGATGATGATAGCGGGTGAAAAATCCCTCCTCCGTCTTGCAAAAAAGCACGACAGGCGTGTCCTTTTCACCGTTCTGACCGTGCTTCTGCTCCTCGTTTCTCCGTCGATATATCTGATGGCGGTCTCATTCTTCGGCGCGGGCTATCTCATATTTGCCGAGCTGCGCGCGGCGTTCCGCAAATTCATAGACAAGCACCGCCGCGACGACGATGACGACTTTGACGACTTTGATGATGATTTCGGCGGCTTCGGATTTTTCCGGCGGCGCGGCGATGATGATTACGACGATTACGATGATGATTATGAAGACGACGACCGCTACGGCAGGCGGGACGGCGGAAACTACGAAAGCGGCGATCCCGACGATAACAGCCGTGACAGCCGCGACGGCGGAAAAGGCGAAAAATAAGCCCGTTTAAAAAGGCAAAAACGGTATATAAGACAAAAAAGAGGTGGCATTATGCCGAACAGATCAGCAAAGGCAAAAAACGTTCGCCGTTTCGGCGTTGAGCTCATAGGCTCCGCCGCCGCGGCAGTCGTTCTGATGTCGGCGTTGGCAGCAGTTGCGACTGTACTGCCGAAATATACGCTCGCGGCGTGCTTTGCGGCAATAGGGATATATGTCGTCGTCATAGCCGTCATATTTATATTGGGAAATCCGCGCCGCGTCGCCGTCGCGGACGAAGAGTCGGTGTCCCCCTACCTCGGTGACATAATGACGGACGTGATGACGAATATGTCGCTTCCCGCCGCGATATGCTCGGAGGGAGGCATCGTCATATGGCACAACGGCGCGTTCGTCTCGCTCGCCGAGGAGCTCGGCGTCAGGGGAAGGCTCCGCGGGACGCAGTTCTCCGCCGTGCTCCCCGTCGATTTTGCGGACGTATCCTCAGACACCGGAGAGGGCGTCAGGGCGGAGACCGACAAGGGCTCCGTCGAGCACATAGAGAGCTACCGCTTCCGCGTGAACGGGCGCCTATTTTTCATGGTCGTGATACACGACGTCACAGAGTCCGAAGAGCTCCGCGCGCGCCTCGCGGACGAGCACACGCTCGTCGCGCACATACAGATAGACAACCTCGGCGAGCTTCTGCAGTATGAGCAGGGCGAATACCGCAACGCGAGCCGCGACGTCGACGAAATACTCAAGGAATGGGCGAAGAGCTCCGGCGCGGTTTTGCGCGAATACGACAGGAGCAGATACATCATGCTCTTCCCTGAGAAGTACCTTTCCGACTTCACGAACAGAAAATTCGACGTCCTCGACCGCGTGCGCGAGATAAGGGTCGGCGCCGGCATGCTGCCGGTCACGGTCTCGATAGGCATATCGACCCTCGGCGAGACGCTCGCGGAAAACGAACGCTCCTCCTTCTCCGCCCTCGACACCGCGCTCCAGCGCGGAGGCGATCAGGTCGTCTTAACGACTGACGGCGGCACGGAATTTTACGGCGGAAAGACAAAGACTACGCAGCGCCGCACAAAGGTGCGCTCCCGCGTCGTCGCGAGCGAGCTTGCATCTCTCGTCTCACGCGCCGGCAACGTCCTCATAATGGGGCACAAGTATCCCGATTTCGACTCCATCGGCTCCTGCATCGGCGCGGCGGCGCTCGCCCGCCGCAACTGCGGCAATGTCCACATCGTCGTCGAGACGGGTGACGCCAACATCGCCCCATGCATAGAGCACGTCCGCGCGCTCCCCGAATACAGCGAGATGTTCGTCGACGAGGCGACCGCGCTCGACATGGTCCGCTCCGACACGCTCGTTATAATCTGCGACGTCAACAGCGCGGCGCACATCTCCGCCCCGAGCGTCGCCGAATCCGTACACGATATCGCGATAATAGATCATCACATACGAATGGCGGACGCGCCCAAAAACGCCGCTCTCGCCTACATTGAGCCCTCCGCCTCGTCGACCTGCGAGCTCGTTTCCGATATGCTAGAGCAGCTCTACCAGTCCGCAGGCGTTATGGCGGCGGAGGCGGACGTCATGTACGCGGGCGTCCTTCTCGACACAAAGCAGCTCTCGCGCAACACAACGTCGAGGACCTTCTCCGCAGTCATGTATCTGCAAAGCTGCGGCGCAAATTCCGAGACCGCTGTCGACTTTTTCCGCGCCGGACTTGACGACTTTACGAGCGAGGCAAGATTTGAGTCGAACGTCACCATATACCGCGGTCAGATCGCGATAGCATGCTCATCCTCACCGGGTGAAGCAAAGGACAGGATTGCGGCGGCAAAGGCGGCAGACAAGCTGCTCTCCGTCAAGGGAGTGACGGCGGCATTCGCCGCGGTCGCGATAGACGGGACGGTCCACATATCCGCGCGCTCCTCGGGCTCGATAAACGTCCAGCGCATTCTCGAGCGGCTCGGCGGCGGCGGCCACTTCGACGTCGCGGGCGCGCAGCTCGGCGGCGCGGACCTTGACCGCGCGCTCCACAGCCTCAAAGAGGCGATAGACGATTATTTCTCCGAAAACGAAACGAAAAAATCAGCCGCCAGGCGCTGATATTCCATTTAAAAACAGACAACACATGACCCGGAGGTATATATAAAATGAAAGTTCTTCTTCTCGCAGACGTAAAGGGACAGGGCAAGCGCGACGAAATAAAAAACGTATCCGACGGATACGCCCGCAACTATCTGCTTCCCCGCAAGCTCGCCGTCGAGCTGACGCCCGCTGTACAGGCCGAGCTTGACGCGCGCCGCGCCGAAAAGCTGCGCCTCGAAGCCGAGGAAAAGGCGCGCGCCGAGGCGCTCGCGAAAATGCTCGAGCCCCTGCTCGTCCGCGTGACGCTCAACTCCGGCGCGGACGGAAAAGTATACGGATCCGTCACGGCGAAGGACATATGCGAGGCGCTCGCCTCACAGCACGGCATAGAGATCGACAAATACCGCGTCATTCTCCCCGAGCCCATAAAGAGCTTCGGCAACGTCGCGGTAAAGGTGAAGCTCCACGCGGACGTCGTCGGGACCGTAAACGTCCTTGTCGCGGGCAAATAAGGAAGCCGCACTATGCCGAACGAAATAACAGGCAGAAAGATGCCTTTCTCGCTCGAGGCGGAGCAGTCCGTTCTCGGCTCGATACTCATCTCTCCCAAGAGCTTCGACAAGATAGCGGACATCCTCTCGTCCGAGGATTTTTACCTTGAAAATCACCGCCAGATATTCATGGCGATGCAGGAGCTCTTTTTAAAGAGCCGCGACATCGACCCCGTCGTCGTCGTCGACACGCTCATTAAAACAGGCGCGTACAGCGACGACACGACCGGAAAGGAGTACCTCCGCACGCTCGCGGAGATAGTCCCATCCCCGTCCAATATCCGCGATTATGCCGCGATAGTCCGCGACAAGTCGCGCCTGCGCGCGCTCATAACCATCTGCGACGACATAACGGACGCGGCGTATACGGAGGCTGAGGACACCGAGCACCTCATAGACAGCGCCGAAACGCGCATTCTCGCCCTCTCCGGAGGCGACGGCAGAACGGGCTTTGTCCCTCTGAGCGAAGTTCTGATGAAGCAGTTCAAATTCTATCAGAGCATAGCGGAGCACCCGGAGCTCAACGTCGCCATCGGGACGGGATTTTCAGACATAGACCGCACGCTCGTCGGCATGTCTCCCGGCGACCTCGTGCTCGTCGGCGCGCGCCCCGGCATGGGAAAGACCGCGTTCGCGATGAACCTCGCCGTCAATATTTCCAAGCGGATGAAAAAAGCCGTCTGCGTATTCTCCCTCGAAATGTCCGCCGAGCAGCTCACCTCCCGCCTGCTCTCGAGCGAGGCGCTCGTGGACAGCACCGCGATGCGCCGCGGAGTATTCACCCGCGACGACTGGGACAGGCTCGCAAGGGCGTCCGAGGAGCTTTTCAGGTGCAATATCTATATAGACGACACCCCCGGCATCACGCTGTCCAATATGAGGGCGAAGCTGCACCGCATGAAGGACGTCGGTCTCATCGTCATAGATTATCTCCAGCTCATGCAGAGCGACCGCAGGATAGACAACCGCGTGCAGGAGGTCGCCGAGATATCCCGAAACCTCAAGCTGCTTGCAAAGGAGCTTGACGTGCCCGTCATCTGCTGCGCGCAGCTCTCGCGCGGTCCCGAGGGAAGGACCGACAAGCGCCCCATGCTTTCCGACCTGCGTGACTCGGGCGCGATCGAGCAGGACGCCGACATGGTCCTGTTCCTCTACCGCGACGAGTATTACAAAAACACGGGCTCGGAGCAGCAGGAGGCCGAGGTCATTATCGCCAAGAACCGCCACGGCTCGGTCGGCAACGTGAAGATAGGCTTCATAGGCAAATACACAAAGTTCATCACCGTCTCAAAGCAGGACGAACAGTAAATCGAATGAAAAAATCCGCCGTGACACGGCGGATTTTTTTCGCACTTTCGGTTTTTCGCACATCAAAAAAGAGGGGCATTACCGCGGCATTTCCCCTCTTTTTCATATGTCTTTATATTATATGTCCGCCACGGCGAGGTAGTCGACGCCGTGCGAGGTGATGAACGCCTTGCGCTCGGGCAGGTCGTCGCCGAGAAGCGTTTCAAATATATACGCCGTCGCCTCCGCGTCTGACGGGGTTATGCGTATGAGCCGCCGCGTCGCGGGGTTCATCGTCGTCTTTGCCATCATGTCCGCCGTGTTCTCGCCGAGACCCTTGCTGCGCTGGAGCGTGAATTTTCTCCCCTCCGCCTCAAGGCGCGACGTTATCTCTTCCTTTTCCGGCTCGCTGTACGCAAAAAACGTCTCGGGCTCGCGCTCCTTCGTCGTTATCTCGAAGAGCGGCGTCTCCGCGATATATATGCGTCCTCGGTCTATGAGCGTCGGCAAGAGGCGATAGAACATCGTCAGAAGCAGCGTCCTTATCTGGAAGCCGTCCTCGTCGGCATCGGTGCATATGATGATCTTTGACCAGCGCAGGGCGTCAAAGTCGAAGTCGTTGTTGTGGCGGCCCTTTGTCTTTATCTCGACGCCGCAGCCGACGACCTTCAAAAGATCCGTGATTATCTCGCTTTTGAATATCTTTTCATACGAACTTTTAAGGCAGTTGAGCGTTTTCCCGCGGACGGGGATTATCGCCTGAAAATCCGCGTTGCGCGAGACCTTGCACGAGGACAGCGCCGAGTCTCCCTCGACGATGTAGAGCTCGCGGCGCTCCGGGTCCTTTGAGCGGCAGGCGACGAATTTTTCAACGCGGGAAGCCGCGTCCATCGTGCCCGTCAGCTTCTTTTTCAGATTGACCCTCGCCGTCTCCGCCTGCTCGCGGCTCCGCTTGTTGACGAGCACCTGACCGCAGAACGCCTCCGCGTACTGCTTGTTCTCGACAAAGAAGTATTCGAGCTGCCGTTTGATATACGCCGTCATCGAGTCAGCGATGAACTTGTTGCTTATCGCCTCCTTCGTCTGGTTCGCGTATGACGTCACGGTCGAGCGGCTGTTCGTCACGAGGACAAGGCAGTCCTCGATGTCGGAGAACGAAATGTGAGTCTCGTTTTTCGTATACTTACCCGTATTCTTGAGATAGTTGTCTACCGCATACGCAAATCCGTTTCTGACTGCGCGGTCAGGCGAGCCGCCGTGGAGCAGGAAGCTCGAGTTGTGATAATATTCGAGCATATTCACGCGGTTCGACGCCGCAAACGCGATCTCGACCTGAAGCTTGTAATCGTCCTTGTCCTCCCTGTCGCGCCCCATATCCTCGTAGCGCCAGATGACGGGCGGCACGATCACATCCTCTCCCGCCACCTCGGCGATATAGTCCGCGATGCCGTTTTTGTAGAGGTACTCCTCTTTTGTAAATTTTCCGTCCTCGCCCTCGGTCTTGAGGACGAATTTCACGCCCGCGTTCACGACCGCCTGTTTTTTCATCGTCTCGCGGAAGTAGTCGCCCGGTATGTTTATATCCGTAAAGACCTCGATGTCGGGCCGCCAGCGCACGATCGTTCCGTGCTTCTTCCCCGACCTCTCGACCGGACGGACCGAGAGCTCGCCCTTTGGCTCGCCCTTCTCAAACGATATCTCGGACACGTTTCCGCCGGAAAATGACTTTACGTTCATGTACTCGGACGCGTACTGCGTCGAGGCGGCGCCGAGGCCGTTCATGCCGAGCGCAAATTCATAGCTCGATGACTCGTCGTTGTTGTTGTATTTTCCGCCCGCGTAGAGCTCGCAGTAGACGAGCTCCCAGTTATAACGTCCCTCGTTCTCGTTGTAGCCAAGCGGGACGCCGCGCCCCGAATCCTCGACCTCGAGCGAGTGGTCGCGGTATGCGGTGACGATTATTTCGTCTCCGAAGCCCTCGTGCGCCTCGTCGACGGCGTTCGCGAGTATTTCAAAGAAAGCGTGCTCGCAGCCCTCGAGACCGTCGGAGCCGAACATGACTGCCGGGCGTTTTCTGACGCGGTCGGCCCCCTTCAGCGCCGTTATGCTCCTGTCGTCGTAAACTGCGGTTTTTTTGTTTGCCATTTGTGCACCCTTGTCCTTTGAAAATCATATCTTTTATATTTTACCATACTCAAAAGAAAAAAACAAGTCCGCCGGGAGCGGACGAAAAAACGGCGCGGGTACCCCGTGCCGTTTTTTCATAAATCTTATTCCGACCGCATATAAGTACGGTATCCGCACATATCTGCGGCGCGCCCTTTAAGTACGGGGAGACTTATCTCTCCTCGATCTTGCCCTCTGCGAACAGAGTGTTCATAGCCTCTACGCACTCTTTGCAGATGAGCTTGCCCTTGTAGCGCACCGTCTCGTCTGCGCTGCCGCAGAACATGCATGCGGGCTGATACTTGCGGAGCACGATGCTGTCGTTATCCATGTAGATCTCGACGGGATCCTTCGTGTTGATGTCAAGGATCTTCCTTGTTTCGACCGGCAGAACTATGCGGCCGAGTTCATCGATTTTTCTTACGATTCCTGTTGCTTTCATTTTTTCCCTCGCTTTTCCGGACATTTTTTCGGTCCGGTCTTTGTATGAAAGCATTATAGCACATGTTTCGTCATTTGTCAACATTGTTTTAGCTTTTACACGAAATAATCCTTTAAATCTCTTTTTTTGACAATTACAACGCAAAGGGGCGGGAAAAATGCTCGGAAAATGCTTTGGCGCCATGATTTTTATTTCATTTGTATTTGCGCTCCTGACCGGAAATATGTCTGCGCTCTCGGGCGCGATACTGGACGGCGCGTCAAAGGCCGTCACACTTTCGATATCGCTCTCCGGAATAATGTGCCTCTGGGGAGGCGTTATGTCCGCGCTCACCGCCGCGGGCATCACGGACGCGATGTCACGTTTGCTCCGCCCCGTGCTGCGCCTCGCCTTTCCGAACGCGTTCCGCAGCGGTGTCGCCGTCGGCGAGATAACAGCCTGCGTCGGCGCAAATCTTTTGGGTCTCGGCAACGCGGCGACGCCTCTCGCCGTCGCCGCCATGAAGAAAATGCGCGAGGCGTCCCTCACCGCCTCCGCGACAGACGACATGGTGACGCTCACCGTGCTCGGCACCTCGTCATTCAATCTCTTCCCGTCAACCATAATAGCGCTGAGGCGCGCCGCCGGCTCCGCCGACCCGTATTCCGTCATCGTCCCGATATGGATAACGTCCGCTTTGTGCTGCGTTTTCTCTGTAACGCTCTGCCGGATCCTCGCCTCGCTCTCTCACATCCGCCGAAGGCAAAAGCGATGAACTTCACAGAAGCGTTATCCTCCGCCGTTCTGCCGTTTGTCCTTTTCTCAGTGGCAGTCTGCGTCCTCGTCACGGACAGGCGGACATTCGACTCGTTTTTGTCAGGCGCGGGCGACGGAATAAAGACTGCGGCGGGACTTCTCCCGTCGCTCTGCGCGCTCGTCGTCGCCGTCGAAATGCTCTTCGCCTCGGGCTTTGCGGAATTTGCCGCGGACTCGCTCTCGGGAGTTCTCTCTCATCTCGGCATCCCGTCCGAGATCGTGCCGCTTTTGATAACGCGTCCCGTTTCGGGCTCCGCCTCGACCGCCGCTTATACCGAGCTTCTCGACGTGTTCGGTCCCGACAGCCCCGCGGCGCTCGCCGCCTCCGTCATCATGGGCAGCTCCGACACCGTGATCTACGTCGTATCGGTGTATTTTTCCTCTGTCGGCATAACGAAAACGCGGCACGCGCTTCCCGCCGCGTTCGCCACCATGCTCTTCTGTATCCTCTTCTCCTGCTTTATCTGCCGCCGATTTTTCTGATATTGCATCAGCGCCGAGAGTTTCACGGCTGATACGTCGGCGCTCTTTACCTAAAAACACGGGCGGGTCCAAGCGGATCCGCCCGTTTGCGGTCCCCGATCGGGGCCGCATATTTTTTTACCGCTGTCCTGCGCCTCCGTCCGGTCGCGGAGGCTGAGCTCCGTGGCGCTGCGCCTCGCTCGCGCGGCGCTCCTCCTCCTCGTGGCGGATGCGCTCCTTTTCCTCGAGCTCGTGCAGATACTTGCGCCTCTGCTCGTTCTCCTCTTCGCTGCGGCGCCTCTTTTCGGCAACCATGACGTCGAGCTCCTCGTACGTTATGTCGTCTCTCGTCATTGCCGCCTCGAACTGGTTCTCGTCCATTACCTCATGCTCGACGAGATAACCGGCGACGAAATGGAGCTTGTCGATGTGCTCCTCGAGGATGCGCTTCGCCTCGGCGTAAGCCTCCTCCACGATGCGCTTTATCTCGACGTCTATCTTGTACGCCGTCTGCTCGGAGTAGTTCTTCGTCGAGGAGAAGTCGCGGCCGAGGAAGACCTCGTCGCCGTCGTGCTCCGCGCCGTATACTATCGGACCGAGCTCGTCTGTCATGCCGTATTTGGTGACCATGTTGCGTGCTATCGACGTTGCGCGCTGTATGTCGTTCGACGCGCCCGTCGAGATGTCGCCGAGGATGAGCCCTTCGGCAACGCGTCCGCCGAGAAGCGTTACGATCTCGTGCTTCATGTCGTTCTTCGACATATACGAGCGGTCGTCCTTCGGGAGCGACAGCGTGTAGCCGCCTGCCCTGCCGCTCGGGATTATAGAGATCTGATGGACGGGCTCCTCGGGCTGAATGAACTTTGTCACGACAGCGTGTCCCGCCTCAT
Organism: uncultured Clostridia bacterium; assembly: GCA_947628165.1. GTDB lineage: Bacteria > Bacillota > Clostridia > Oscillospirales > CAG-272 > DTU064. Next base: position 39,415 of record CANQYV010000005.1, read on the forward strand.
GATATGCCGTCAGCTTCTTTTCTTTCTCGCTTATGACCTTCGAGCGCTTGGACGGACCGACGATGACCTTTATCATCGCGTCCTCGAGGTCCGCCATGCCGATAAGCGTCTTGCCCTTGCGCGCCGCGAGCAGCGCCGCTTCGTTTAAGAGATTTTCAAGGTCTGCGCCCGTAAATCCGACGGTGGTCTTTGCCACAGTGGCGAAATCGACGTCCGCCTCAAACGGCTTTCCGCGCCCGTGCACCTTCAGTATCTCCTCGCGTCCCTTGACGTCGGGATAATTGACCGTTATCTGCCTGTCAAAGCGTCCCGGTCTCAGAAGCGCCGGGTCGAGTATATCGGGGCGGTTCGTCGCCGCCATGACTATCGTGCCGCTGCCGGAGCCGAAGCCGTCCATCTCGACGAGAAGCTGGTTCAGCGTCTGCTCTCTTTCGTCGTGACCGCCTCCGAGGCCCGCGCCCCTGTGACGGCCGACGGCGTCTATCTCGTCTATGAATATGATGGAGGCGGGATTTTTCTTCGCCGTCTCGAACAGGTCGCGGACACGGGACGCGCCGACGCCGACGTACATCTCGACGAAGTCGGAGCCCGATATCGAGTAAAACGGCACGCCCGCCTCACCGGCGACAGCCTTTGCAAGCAGCGTTTTACCTGTGCCGGGAGGGCCTACGAGCAAAACCCCGCGCGGGATGCGCGCGCCGAGCTTTGTGAAGTGCTCGGGGTCGCGCAGAAACTCAACGATCTCGCGCAGCTCTTCCTTCTCCTCCTCGGCTCCCGCAACGTCACGGAAGAGCACCTTCTTTTTCTCGCTTGAGACGAGGCGCGCACGGCTGCGTCCGAAGCCTCCCATGCGGGAGCCGCCGGCGCCCGACGTCTGGTTTATCATATACATCCATGAGAGGATGAAGAGCGCTATGACTATGAGATACGGCAGGAAGCTGACCCACCACGGTATCTCCGTCGGAGGCGGGAAATCGTAATTGCTTATTATCCCCGCTTTCGCCTGTTCCACGATGAGATCATTCAGATCGTTATAGAAAATGGAGAGGTCGCGCAGCTTGTATGTCATGCGCTGGAGCTGCTCGGGCTCGCCCTCTTTGTTCGTGCGGACTATCATCGTCAGCGTATTGTTCCCGTCAACGACGAACTCAGAGACCTTTTCGTTCTCGAAAAGCTCCCTCACATCGAGATATGAAAGTCCGTCGTTCTGAACCGAGTTCAGAAGCGATGCCGACGCGATAACTATTACCGCGATAAGAATGATGTAGAAGACTATTACCTTGATATTACTCTTTTTCATGTCACCCATCCGTATCCCGCACCGTCGGCGGGGCGTTTTGTTTCCTCTCTTCTGTAAGTTCCGGCTCGTCACGGACGCCGGTGTCGGAAAATGAAGCGCTGTTGCCCGCGCGCCGTGACGCGCGGCATCGTCTACTTATTATTTCTCCAAAAATTCGGGTTTAAGCACGCCCACAAACGGCAGCTCGCGGTATTTTTCGTCAAAATCGAGCCCGTAGCCGACGACGAATTCATCCGGTATCACAAAACCGCAGTAGTCGGGCTTCAGGTCGACGACGCGGCGCGACGGCTTGTCGAGCAGCGTCACCGTTTTTACGGACGCGGCGCCGCGGAGCTTCAGATACTCGATGAGATACGAGAGCGTCCTGCCGCTGTCTATTATATCCTCAACTATCAGAATATCGCTCGTTTCGAGGTCGCGGCGGCGTATATCGAGCTTTATCTCTACGTTGCCCGTCGACTCCGTGCCGCTCCCGTATGAGGAGACCTTCATGAAGTCTATCTCCATAGGCAGACGAAGCTGCTTCATCAGCTCTGCCATGAATACTATCGAGCCCTTGAGTATCCCGAGGAGCACAAGCTTGTTATCCGAGCCGCCGTAGTCGCGCTCTATCTCCCTTGAAAGCTCCCCTATACGGCTCAGTATGCTTTCCTCCGAGATGAGGACATTTGCCTTGTCTCTTTCCGAGATCTTATGTTCGTTTTCCGTCATATGTTGTGCCTCCCGATGCCGTAATTGTCTTTCATAAGTCGTTCACAAAGCGCGCCTGCCGTGCGCGTAGTAGATGTGGACCGCCTCGTCGCCTTCGCGCGCGGCTGAGCCGTCACGCGAGCATATGCCAGGTATCCATAATATGCCCGCCCCGTCGCAGAACACGGGCAGCACGTTTCTTTTGCCGAGCGGTATTTTGTACTCGCAGTAAAGCTTCTTCGTCAGCTTGCTCATGCCGCAGGAGGTAATCCTGTCGCCCGCTTCGCGGTTCTTTATGTAAATGTCGCCGACAAGGGCACATCTCTTTGCTGAGAAGTGATATACGTCCTCAAATGCTCCCCGCAGCCCGAGCTCGTATTCTATGTCGGGCTCGCTCGAAACGCGGATAACGGCGTCGAGCTCCGATACCGTGTGTTCCCCGTCGTCGAGAACTATGTAAAACTCCGGCGTGTACATGTACTTCGCCTCGTACTCGTCCTCGCCGAGCATCATGAAGAGGTCCCCCTCCACGGCGGCGCATATGCGGCCGGGGAGCGATACCCTCGAGTGAGCGCCGCCTCCGCATATTATCCTCGTCACAGCGCGCACATGCTCGAAATCGAGCGGCTGATAAGGGCGCCTCTGCCCGTATAAAAGCTCCGACTTCTTGTCGTACATATACCTGATCGCGCGGGACAGGAGCGCCTGCTCCTGTGAGGCGAGCAGCCCGCGCGGGCATTCGGTCTCGATGCCGTTCTCGGCGAGGAACCTGCTTGCCGCCCGCTGTATGAAAACGTCGTCGTTGCGCAGGAGCGTGCAGAGCTGCGATATCGCTATCTGCGGGGACGGGTTTATCCTTGTAAGCCTCGGGAGGATCTCCGAGCGGATGTAGTTGCGCGTGTAGTCTATGTCCCCGTTCGTAGTGTCCGTCACATAAGGAATATCGTTCGCGATGCAGTATCCTATGATCTCGCTCTTCGTGCAGTATATGAGCGGCCTTATGACGCGCTCGCCGCGGACGGGAGGAATCCCCGACAGACCTCGGATGCCTGTGCCGCGGCACATATTGAAGATGACGGTCTCCATATTGTCCTCGGCGTGATGCGCGAGGGCGATGTGGTCAAGCTCGGGATGAGTGTCTATGATGCGGCGGAACGTGCGGTATCTGACGTGGCGGCCCGTTTCCTCAAGACCGCGGCCCTCGCTTTTGGCAAGCGCCGGAACATCTGCCCTCTCGACAAAGAGCTCGATGCCGAGCTCGCGGCATACGTCGCGGCAGAACTGCTCGTCGCGGTCGGCCTCGTCTCCCCTTATCCCGTGGTTGACATGCACCGCCGCAATATGGATGCCGTGGAGCTTTGCGTACTTGTTCATATACGAAAGCAGTGCGCCCGAGTCCGCGCCGCCCGAGTATCCGATGAGGACGCCGGACAGCTTGTTTTTCATTCCGAAGTCTATTATCGCCTGCTCGATCTTTTGCTCCACCATCCGGGTTATGCTTCTTTTATCCATAAAAACCGAAAGCCAAAACAATATGCCCGGGCAAATCCTTCGCCCGCGGCTCCCCGGCGGGCATCCGGAAGCTCCGCCGCATTTCAAAAGCCGTACTTATCATTATACGGCTATTATACCACTACCGAAAAAATTCATCAACAGGGTTCACAGAAAAACCATAAAAATTATACGTCGATTTCACAAAAAAAGCCGCGCCTCATAAAAAAACGGCCTTTGCCCCGCTTGCAAATGCAAAAGGCAAAGACCGCTTTTTTTGCATCCGACGCTCAAGACAAAGCCTTAAAGCGACGCCGCGAAGTCCTCGGCAGCGTCCCCGAGCGTACACGGCGTAACGGCTCCGTCCGAGATAAGGGAAAAGAACTCAAGTGCCGTGCCGCGCTCGGATGTGAGGTCGCGCACGCACGCAAAGTCCGCGTCGTTTTCCTCACCGCAGAGAGCGGCGAAAAAAGAATATGAGCATCTGTCACTCCCAAGCTCATCCGTCGTCTTCTCTTCCGTCAGGACATAGAAGACACACATTCCGTCCGTCTCCGCGACTGCGCACTTGATAATGCGTCCTTCGAGATCTGTCTCATATGCTGTTGTCAAGGTTGTCACCCCCTCTCTTTTTATTGTTTATTCCATAATAACATAATTTTATATTGTTTAAATTTAATTTATGTAACTTGTTGACATGATCTGCATATTAAATTCATGCTTTCGACGCTTTTTGGAATATTTATGAATAATGCTCTGAAAACTTTTTTGAATTTTGTCAAAAAAAGTCGAAATTTGCGTTTTAAGCGTTGGCGGAGGCTGCGGCCGCATTGTCTTTTTTCGTTGAACATCTCGATTTTTAAAAAAAGATGATATATCCAAAATTTATAGGAAAATATTGAGTATTGAAACGTAGATAATGCTGATATATAATAAAAATACAGTCATAAAAATTAAAAACGGGAGAGCTTTTTGCATTGCGCAGGCGTATATATTCATTATTACATATTTTTACGAATTTTTTTGTCGAAGTACGGTGTGAATCCGGATTTTTCACCGTATTTTTTCTCTGTGCGTCGGCTTTGTGGCTTATATTCGCCTCTTTTCTCCTTTCCGCCGCGGAGGCAGGGAGCTGCCCCCTGTTCTACGCGTCCGTATATGTCCCCGAAATGGCGAAGGCGGCAAGGCTTTCGGCGCTGCTCTCCGTCTGCGGCGGCGCCGTTTTCGACTTACAGCTCCGCGGGAACAGATAGAGACAGGCGGTCTTGACCACGGCAATCGCTTACGAAAAAGAAAAAAAGGGAGAGCAGATATAGGCAAACGAATAAAAGTGTGGTATGATAAA
>CANQYV010000006.1 GCA_947628165.1 uncultured Clostridia bacterium
GACGACAACGACGCGCACTTCCACCGCGTTTTCGATCAGCTCCGCGATATGTTCGGCATATCCGTCTGCCCCGTCGTCGTCCCCGTCACGGGCCAGCGCGGGATGTTCGCCGACCTCATTGACATGAAGGCGTACACCTACGATCCGAAGAAGGGCGCAGCAGTCGAATGCGAGATTCCCGCATCATTTGCCGCGGAAGCCGACGAATACAAAACCGTGCTTTACGACTCGCTCTCGATGACGAGCGAGGAGCTCATGGAAAAGATACTCATGGAGGAGCCCATAACGCGCGAGGAAGCGTTTGAAGCCATCCACGCCGGCATCCTCGACGAGTCTATAGTCCCCGTTTACAGCGGCTCCGCCACGAACCTCTGGGGCATCACGACACTGCTCGACGCCCTCATCGGCTCGTTCCCGAACCCGATCGCGGCGAAGGGCGGCGTCAAGGAAGACGGCGACACATCCGTTTTCGTATACAAGACAGTTGCAGACTCGTTCGGCAAGCAGTCGTTCTTCAAGGTCATGTCCGGCACGCTGCGCCGCGACTCCTCTTTGCGCAATCTTGACACAGACGTGACGGAGAAGTTCTCCCACATCTACACGACTCGCGGCAAGAAGCAGACAGAGGTCGACGAGCTTTCGGCAGGCGACATCGGCATGATATCGAAGCTGACGAACACCAACACGAACAACACGCTCGGCGGCTCCGAGCCCTACAAGAAGATAGAGTTCCCGACCCCGTTCCTCTGCCAGGCGATCGAGCCCTCATCAAAGGGCGACGAGGACAAGATCTCGACGGGCGTTTCAAGGCTGCTCGAGGAAGACCTCACGCTCAAGTATGAGAACAACGCAGAGACGAAGCAGATGCTTCTCTACGGCATGTCCGATATCCATCTCGACGTCGTCGTTTCCAAGATGAAGGCGCGCTACGGCGTCTCCGTCAACCTGACCGCCCCGAAGATCGCATACCGCGAGACGATAAAGAAACGCGTTTCCGTTGAAGGAAAGCACAAGAAGCAGTCCGGCGGTTCCGGCCAGTACGGTCATGTCAAGATGACGTTCGCTCCCGGCGACGACGAGGGTCTGACGTTCACGCAGAGCGTCGTCGGCGGCACGGTGCCGAAGCAGTACTACCCCGCAGTCGAGAAGGGTCTTCTCGAGGCGATGCAGCACGGCGTGCTCGCAGGTTATCCCGTCGTTCACCTCGCCGCAGACCTCTTCGACGGCTCCTACCACCCGGTCGACAGTAACGAAATTTCGTTCAAGCTCGCCGCGCGCCTCGCATACAAGGCGGGCCTGCCGCAGGCGAACCCCGTCATCCTCGAGCCCGTCGGCGCGCTCAAGGTCTACATCCCGGACGCCATCGTCGGCGACATTATGGGAGACCTGAACGGCAAGCGCCGCGGCAGAGTGCTCGGCATGAGCCCGTGGGAAGGCAAGAAGGGCTACACCGTCATCGAGGCGGAAGCTCCGAAGGCGGAGATGATGGACTACACCGTCGCCCTCCGCGCCATGACGCAGGGCAGAGGTCACTACGATTTCGAGGTCATCCGCTACGAGGAAGTCCCGGGCAACATCGCCCAGAAGATCATCGCCGAGACGAAGGTCGAGGACGACGAATAAGCGCTCCGAAAAAATCATCGGGAGCCGGTTTTCCGGCTCCCGATTCATACTGTCGAAAAAAGCGTGCTCAGGCGAGAAGCGGAGCACGCTTTTTTCGACAAGTATGGGGTATAGATCCGCTTTAAAAACGGCTCTATACCTTCTTTACTCCACGAGCGCTGTAAGATCCGCCTTAGGGCGGACGCCGACGCACGTCCCCGTCACCTCTCCGCCTTTTACGGCGGCGAAGGTCGGGATGACGTTGACCGAGAACTTCTGCGCGAGCTCCGGCTCCTCGTCAACGTTTACGGAGCAGACAAGAAATTTCCCGTCCGCCTCGTCCGCGAGCTCCTCCACCACGGGGGACATCATCCGGCACGGACCGCACCACGTCGCCCAAAAATCTATGAGCACGGGAACACCCGAGCCGCCGACGACGCTGTCGTAATTATCTTTCGTGAGTTTTATTGCAGACATAATGATCACTACTCCTTGACGAATATATATTATCGTAAAAATATTGTACCACCAAACCGCCTTCTTTACAACCCCAAACAAAAAAGCGGGACGAAAAGCAGACGTATATGGCGAAATAATTATTTTCCCACTTGAAAACACGTTTTTATTAAGATATAATATATGTTGAGAGGTCATATCCCGCCGCCGTAAGCGGGAGCTCTCCCATAAAAAACGGTCGCGCTTGATGCGCGAAGCGAGGAGCAATAAAATGAAGGACATCAAGGAAGAAACTTTAACGTTTTCGGCGCTCGGACGCGAGAAGCAGGAAATGCACGCCGTGCTCCGTTCCGTCTATGACGCACTTGTGGAAAAGGGCTACAACCCGATAAATCAGATAGTCGGCTACATCCTTTCCGAGGACCCGACGTATATCACGAACCACAACGGGGCGCGCGCGCTCATACGCAAAATCGACCGCGACGAGCTTTTAAACGAGCTCGTGAAATGCTATCTCAACGTCTGACAATAGTCAGGCAAACGTCTTGCAAGCGCGCCAAGGAGGATCATTTTTTGTTTTATGGCTAACGGCAAAGCTGAGAATAAGGCTTGCCCGCCGCGCCGCAGTGTTGCGGCGCGGCTTGTGGCGCTCTTTTTTGTCTGCCTTTTTTTATTGTCTCCGCTGCCGGTCGGCGCGATATCGAGCCGCGACTCGGCAACGCCCGAGCAGGTCGGGCTTGAGACAGACCACGTCGGCGGCGCATATCTATACAACATAGAGAACGATTTCACCGTCCTCTCCTACAACGCGAACGAGACCCTCTATCCGACCTCTACCGTCAAGATAATGACAGGCATCATTGCCATAGAGCAGCTCGGCGGCAGGCTTTCAGAGGTCGTGACAGTCACAAAGGAGATGCTCGACGGCGTCACGGGCAACAAAATAGGCTTCAAGGAGGGCGAGGAGCTGACGGTGGAGCAGCTGCTCTACGCGATGCTCGTCGGCGGAGGCAACGACGCCGCCCACATCCTCGCCATCCATATCGCGGGCTCGATCGAAGAGTTTGTCGGTCTGATGAACAGGCGCGCGCACGACCTCGGCGCGGACGCCACGCACTACACGAACCCGTCGGGGCTTCATGACTACGACATGTATACGACTGTGGCGGATACCGTAAAAATCGCGCTCGCCGCGTACAACATACCGCTCTTCATGGAGATAACGTCGACCTCGAAATACGTCATAGACGGGACGAACAAGAGCGAGTACCGCAACGTATATAACCGCAATTATTTCGTCGCCGCAAACAGCGTCAGCAAGTATTTTTACCCCGACGCCTCCGGCATGAACGCCGGCTCGACGGCGCAGGGCGGCTACTGCATAGTCACGACCGCATGCCGCGACGGGCTGACGTATCTCGCCGTCGTTATGGGGGCGGGGGCCGATACGGAAAACGACGTCATCTACTCCTATACAGAGGCGGCAAAGCTGCTCAACTTCGCGTTTGATTCATACGCGAACATCACGGTCGTCAAGGAAGGCGAGGTCATATGCGACATTCCCGTGACTCTGTCGGGCACGACGGACTTCGTCTCGCTCGCGACGTCGGGCTCACTCGTACTATATCTCCCGCGCGACGCCGACCTCGAGCACGAGGTCACGCGCAGCCGGAAGACTACATACGACACGCTGACGGCGCCTGTGGCGGAGGGGGAACCCGCCGGCGTTCTGACCGTCATGTACAACGACGAGATCGTCGGCAACGTCGAGCTCGTGACGACGGTCGCCGTCGCGAGAAGCGAATTTCTCTACACGCTCGAGCGAATAAAGAGCTTTGCTACCGGGCGCTTCTTCATCGCCACCGTCATCTCCGCCGTCGTCTTCACCGTGATCTTCGTCCTTGCGAAGGCCGTGTACCTTCACAACAAGGCAAAATACAAGGGCAGATATTCCTGATACAAAAATAAATCGGGGGAGGGCTTAAAAAAGTCCTCCCCCGAAATTTTTCGGTTTGATTTTACGCAACGGGATTTCCGTCCGCGTCGAACAGCGGAAGATACGCAAGATAGGTGATATCGTCGCGCTTTGCGGCGTCTCCCTCGGCGACTATGCACATGCGTCCGCAGACCTCGCCGCCCGCCTTTTCAACGAGATATTCGAGCGAGTTCAGCGACTCGCCGGTAGAGACGACGTCGTCGACTATAAGTATCTTTTTTCCTCTCATCTCGTCGGCATCCGCCTGGTCGAGATACAGCTTCTGTATCTTCGCCGTCGTGATGGAACGGACGCTGACCTCAAACACGCCGGACATATAGAGCTTCGGGCTCTTTCTCGCGAGGAAGTAGCGGCGGTTCCCCGCAAGGCGCGACATTTCGTGCGCTATCGGGATACCCTTGGACTCCGCTGTCAGGATAAAATCGTATTCGGGAGCGCGGCGGAGCATCTCCTCGGCACACGCCGTCGTCAGCTCGGGGTCGCCGAACGTGACAAACGAACCTATATACATGTCCTCCGTCAACGGGCAAAGCGGGAGCTTTCTTTTCAGACCGCAGATCGTGATATCATAGCTTTTCATTATCATCATTCCTCACTTGTATTTTAAGGTACTCTACATACATATATTAATACACCCGTCGCGAAAAGTCAAGCGAGAAACGCATATTTTGATTGACTTATCCGTAATTTCGCCTTATAATTGTATATGGGCAGTATTTTTTGCTGACAAGTCGCACAAAAATTCTCCGTCAGCAAAAATTTTCTGTAACCTTTTTTCCGCTTTGGGTATTAACTTTGTGAAACAAGAAGATGAAAAGGAGGAAAAACGTGAAAAGTTCTGAGGCTGAATTTGAACGGATATACCGCGACAATTACAGACGCGTCTATTCCTTCCTCTATAAGCTCTGCCGCTCGGCGGAGACTGCTGAGGATCTGACACAGGAGACTTTCTTTCAGGCATACCTCTCACTGTCGCGCTATAACGGGCAGTGCGAGATGTTTACATGGCTCGCCGCCATCGCAAAGAACATGTTCCTGAAACACCTGCGGCGCACAAAGCACGAGGTCATGAAAATAGACCTCTACGTCAGCGACCCCGAGGCCCCGCTCACGGATGAGCCCGGCTACCGCATCATGCGGGAGGTAGAGGTCGCGGACATACTCTCGGTGCTCGAGAGTATGCCGAAAAAATACGGAGAAGTATTCCTGCTCCGCACGTTCGGCGAGCTGCCGTATGCCGAGATTGCACGCAAGCTCGACATCTCCGTCAGCTCTGCAAAGGTGATCTATCACCGCGCCAAAAAATATATCAAGGAGGCTTTGATCGACAATGAGTAAGACTAACTGCAATATCGTCCGCGACGTGCTTCCGCTTTACCTTGACGGCGAGGCGTCGAAGGAGACGTCCGAAATGGTCGAGGAACATCTCGCGGAGTGCGAAGAGTGCCGCTACTACTACCGCAACTATAACAGGATCCCAATCTCCCTTCAGGAGACCGGCTCGCACGGAAAATATCATTATTCCAAAATAGCGCGCCGTATTCGCCGCCGGAATACAATAAACATGTCCGTTGTCTGCGCCGCATTCCTTCTTCTCGGATATCTCATCGGACACACGCTCTTTTCGGATAAAAAATGAATTCTGTCACGATAACGAATACCATTGACGGCACACGTTATCTCGAGATGCTCCGCGGCGGCGCGGCAAATCTCGAGATAAACCGTGAAGCGACGAACAGCCTCAACGTCTTCCCCGTTCCGGACGGAGACACGGGCACAAACATGAGCATGACGATAGGCTCCGTCACCTCGATCGGCGACGGTCCGCTGCCCGACGTCGCGGCAGCCGCCTCAAAAGCCATGATGCGCGCCGCCCGCGGAAATTCCGGCGTCATCCTCTCCCTCTTTTTCCGCGGCATCGCAAAGGTGCTTGCGTCCTCGGAATCTGCGGACGCACACCTTCTGACAAATGCATTCCGCGAAGGCGCGAAGTCCGCGGCGTCTGCCGTCGCAAATCCCGTTGAGGGCACGATACTGACCGTTATGCGCGAATGCTGCGCAAAGGACGCCGACACCGAGGATGTTGCCGAGCTTCTCGACTTCTTCTACGGCGAGGCCGAGCGCGTCCTTGCCAAGACACCCGAAATGCTCCCCGTTCTCCGCCGCGCAAAGGTCGTTGACTCCGGCGGATACGGCTTTGTCCGCATTCTCGACGGCATGAGGAGAACACTGCACGGCGAGGCGCTCGCCGACGCCGCGGAGGTCTCGTCTCCCGTCATGACGAACAGCGCCGCCGATTTCAGCGAATTTGACAACGAAGAGATCAAATTCGGATTTGAAACGCTTTGCCTCTTCGACCGCGACCCCGCCGTCACGGAAGAAAAAATAAAAGAGCTTCACGACTATCTTATGACGGTCGGCGACAGCATCGTTATGACATACGACGACGAGATATTCAAGCTGCACGTCCATTCAAACGAGCCGATAGAGGTGCTCTGCCGCTCTCTCTTCATCGGCACGCTCAGAGACGCGAAGATAGAAAATCTTCGTCTCCAGCATTCGGGGCTCGTAAACGGCGGAAGCGGAAACAAGAGCGACGCCGACGAGTTTGAAGAGCTGCACGAGCTCGAGGACAGACCGGAAAAGAAGCCCTACGGCATTTTCGCCGTCGTCTCCGGCGACGGAATGTCGGACCTTTTCCATGAGCTCGGGGCAGACGCCGTCATATCCGGCGGGCAGAGCATGAACCCCAGCACGGACGACATCCTCCGCGCGATACGTTCGACGCCCTGCGACACCGCCGTTATACTTCCCAACAACAAGAACATCATTATGGCGGCAAAGCAGACCGCCGAGATACTCGAGGACACCAACGTCATCGTTGTTGAGACGACTACGGTCCCCGAAGGCGTTTCCGCCCTTATGGCGTTCAATTCCTCGCGCTCGCCGTCCGAAAACGCAGACTGCATGAGCGACGCGATGAAGTCGGTCACGACGCTTTCGGTCACACGCGCCGTCCGCGACGCCGATATCGACGGGCTCGCCGTAAAGCGCAAGCAGTATATAGGCCTTGTCGGCGGGCAGCTCAAATACGCGGCTGACAGCGTTTATGACTGCATCCGCGACATGGTCTCCGCATTCCCCGACACTGAGCTCTGCACCGTCTACTACGGTTCGGATGCGAAAAATTCCGAGGCGGAAGAGGTCACAGCGCTCATTTCGGAGGTGCTCCCCGACTGCGAGGTCGTCAGCATTCGCGGAAATCAACCCGTTTACCCCTATATCATCTCACTGGAATAAGGAGGAGCTTTTCGTGTCAGGCTCTCATGATTACATCATAAGCTGCTGTTCGACGTGCGACCTTACGGGCGAGCATCTCGCCTCTATTGACGTCAGGTATCTCCCCTTCCACTTCTTTCTTGACGGAAAGGAATACCCCGACGACCTCGGCGTCACGGTTTCGTATTCCGATTTCTACACCGCGATGGCAAACGGAGCCGACACCTCCACGTCGCAGGTATCCGTCGGCGAATACACGGAGTTTTTCACCTCACTTTTGAAGGAAGGGCACGATGTGCTCCACATCGCCTTTTCCTCCGGTCTTTCGGGCTCGTATTCCTGCGCCTGCACGGCGGCACAGGCTGTGCAAAGTAATTTTCCAGACCGCAAGCTCTACGTCGTCGACTCTCTCGCCGCGTCCTCGGGATACGGTCTGCTCGTCGACAAGGCTGCCGAGCTGCGCGATGAGGGGTACTCGATAGACGAGCTGCGCGATTGGACCGTTGAAAACAGACTCCGTGTTCATCATTGGTTTTACTCCACCGACCTCACCTTCTTTGTCAAGGGAGGCAGGGTGAGCAAGATCGAGGGCGTCATAGGCGGCATGCTCTCAATATGCCCGCTTCTGCACGTCTCAAGCGAAGGCAAGCTCGTTCCCGTTTACAAGCTCCGCGGCAGACGCCGCGCCGCCGAAAAGACGGTATCCGTCATGCTCCAATACGCCGACGGCGGGGAAAATTATTCCGACAAGGTATATATGAGCAACTCCGCCTGCGCCGACGACGCCGAGAGTCTTGCCTCGATGGTGAAGGAAAAATTCCCCCACATTAAAGGAGACATTCTTATAAACAGCATCGGCACGACCATCGGTAGCCACACCGGTCCCGGGACCGTCGCCCTCTTCTTCTGGGGGGAGAAACGGACAGACTGACAAAGCGTAAACAAATAATAACATTAAGGGAAAGGGCGCTTTTCGCGGCACCCTTTCCCTTGACTTTTAAAACAAAGCGAGGAGGCACGGATATGATCCGTGCCTCCATTTTTTTGGCCTTTTGTCTGTAAAAGACTGTCATCAGCCCGTTATACCGGAACGCTCTATGCCCTGAACAAGCGATTTCTGAGCGAAGCAGTAGATGAGGACCAGCGGTGCGATTATCAGAATACCGTTGGTATTCGTGATCGCCGCGGTATACATCGTGCCGCCTGCGTACTGAACGTCGTCTGACAGAGAAGCCGGTACCTTCAGCGCTATCTGACGGAGCGTGTACGGACCTGTCGTTGTGAAGAACGTGTCTATGTAGAACTTATCCGTCCACTGCCATGAGAACGCGAACATGAAGACCGTGACGAGCATCGGGATAGAGAGCGGCAGGATTATCTGCACGAACGTTCTCAGTGTGCCCGCGCCGTCGATATAGGCGGATTCCTCGAGCTCATCCGGAACACCGTTGAAGAACTGACGCAGCATGAATATGAAGAGTCCGTTCTTGAACGCAAGACCCGTGATAGAGAGGATTATAAACGGCCAATATGTGTTCGTGAGCGAGAGCTCCGTGAACTTGATAAGTCTCACGCTTTCAAACACGCCTCCGCCGAGGAAGTTGAATATACCGAAGATATCGAAGTAACGGAACTTCATGAACATTGCGAGCTTGAGGGTCGAATGAGGAACGACCATCGTCAGTATAACGAACATGAAGAGCAGCTTGTTGCCGCGGAATTTGAACTTCGCGAAGCCGTAAGCGATAAGGCAGGTGACGAACATCTGAATTACCGCCGTGGATGCGGAAAGTACCGCGGTATTGAACATCGCTTCAAAATATCTGTTGTCAACGATTATTGCCCTGTATGTCTCGAGCGTCGGATGCTTTGATATGAGCATGACCGTCGCGTCGACGAAGTCGTCGGCACACATTATTGACGTTGCGATCTTCGATATGAACGGGTAGATGATGATGTAGGATATTCCCACAAGAAGAATGTATGTGCATATGCGCACGACGACATTCTTGAGGAAGTACATCGAGAAGACCTTGAGCTTAAAGCGCTCCCAAGCCGAAAGCTGTCCTTCAAACTCGACCTTGATCTTGTCCTTGGACTCCTTTTTTACCTTTGGGGCTTTTTTAACGGCATCCATTCTCAGTACCTCCTTTAAGTGTCACGCTTCTGATAGAAGACGTATGCGGAAATCACACCGGAGACGACCGCGATAAGCAGAATGACGAGGAGGAAGTACATCCACGACATTGCCGCCGAAAGCGTATTGCCGCCTGGCTGATTGTATACGGTATCTATGTACGCCATGACCGTGTTGTCCGATCTTGTCAGCGCGTCTATTATGGTATAGATGGCGTTGACGAGTATCATCGGGCTTATCATCGGGAACGTGATCTTCCAGAAGGTCTCCCAGCCGGTAGCACCGTCTATCTCGCAGGACTCGTATATGGCCGGCGAGATGGACTGAAGTCCGGCAAGGAATATGAGCATCTGAACACCCGAACGGTTGACTATGTTGAAGATGTCGTTGACGAGATCCGCAACATATGTCACAAGTTCGGAGCCGACCTTCATGTTTGCGAACAGCATCTCAATGTCCATGACATTGACTATCTGCGTGACTGTGCTCGTCTCCGTTCCTGTATCTATCGCCTGCCCTGCACTCTGCATCAGAATGTTGTGGGAGTCGATATCGGTGATAAGACCTGTGCTTATGATGACGGGTATGAAGAATATCGCACGGAAGAGTCCGCGTCCCGCCATGTCCTGGTTGAGCAGGATCGCCATGAAGAGCGAGAAGATAACGATCGCGGGAACATCGAAGATGATGCGTCCCATACCTTGGATAAGCGTCTGCGTAAAGGTCGGGTCGACCATTATCGCGTTCTGGTAGTTCGCCCATCCGACCGGCGTTATTTTAACGCCGCCGCCCTGTATCGTCGTCATGCTCTGGAAGCTGTAGCTTATTGACTGATATATCATGGGAAGATATATTATCACAAGCCCGATGATGAAGGGAAGGACAAAGAGGTAACCGATCCTCGCTTTTTTCTTTTCAAGGGAGGCTACTTTCTTTCTCTTCTTCGGTGCAGAGTTGACTTTTACCTTAGCCGGTTTTTTTGCTTCTGCGTTCATTTTCTGTCCCCCTTCCTTACCTGTTCAGTGTAACGAAGCTGTAGGCATCCACGGTGTACGTCTGACCGTCTACCGTGACCGATACCGTAAACTCGTTGTAGTTGAGTATGAAAGCCTTGCCGGTCTCATACGTCACAAGAACGATCGAACCGTCGTCGACGATATACTTGGATGTTGTGTCGAGCTCATCCGGCTCTTCTTCAGTGGGCTCATCCGTCGTGGGCTCGTCGGTCGTAGGCTCATCCGTCGTGGGCTCATCCGTCGTAGGCTCGTCGGTCGTGGGCTCATCCGTCGCGGGCTCGTCGGTCGTGGGCTCATCCGTTGCGGGCTCGTCAGTCGTGGGCTCGTCGGTCGTGGGCTCATCAGCCTCGGGTTCGTCGGGTGCGGGAGCCTCTTCCTTCTTGTCTTCGATGGAGTAGAGGTCCTCGACCGTCTTCATACCGTTCTCGACCGCGGTCTTGAGCGTTTCGATCTCGTCTGCCACAGACTCGACCTTTGCGGCGTTCGCGGCAACGGCGGCGGCGGACTTATGTTCCTTCGTTATCTCGACCTTGTGCTGTGCGTTCTCAACTATCGTTTCAACGCCCTCGGCAGCGCTTATGACCTTCTTCGCGGCATTCTCCGCTGCCTTGTACGATTTCTCGTACTCGACCTCGCCGGCCTTTGCGTCAAGTGCCGTCTGGGCTTCGGTGAGCGCATTCTGTGCTGCCGTGAGAGCTTCCTTCTTCGCCGCAACGTCAGCCTCAAGCTCTGTCTTGTCCTCAGCCTCGGAGGCGTCGAGCGCCGCCTGAGCGTCGTCAAGTGCTTTCTGTGCTGCGTCAGCCGCGGCCTTCGCCGTGTCGCGCGCGTTCTTCTCGGCAGCAATGGAATCCTTGAGTGCTGCGAGTGCCGCTACCGCCTCGTTGAAGGCGTCTCTCGAAGCCGTCATGCTTTCGAGGATTGCTGTGATCTCATCGATCATCGCGCTCGTATCGCGCTCTGCTCTGTTCTTTTCAAGCTCGAGCTTGTGGAATTCTCTTTCCTCTTCTTCCTTCTTCGCAGCTTCGAGCGCAGCTTTGTATTCTTCCTGCGCCTTCTTGTCTGCTTCGAGCTCATCGGCATCGGGTACGCGCTGTCCCGTTACGAACTCGTGACCCGTTATGAGCGCCGTCTGAAGGTCGCCTATGGCATCGTTGATCTGGTTGTAATACTTAATGACGTCGTCAAACCAGATGTCGTATCTGACCGAGTAGTACTTGCTGAGGTCGTCGTCCTGCTTCAGCTTCTCAACATTGTCGTATGCGAATACGAAGTTGAGGTAAGAACCGCTCTCTATTGCGCGGAGCAGTGCCGACTCGATATCGCCTTCCTCGTTGAGAGGCGTGCTTGCGGTATTCACAAATCCGTGGAGCACGATCCCGTTGAAAGGCACCGAGTAGGATGCGTTGAAGAAGTGGCTGCTCTCGAACTTCATGTTGACGATGTGGTCAACAAACTTATATGTGTAAGCGTTGCCCTCGTCGACCATGACGTCGTAACTGCTCGCTATCTTTTCAAGCAGGTCTGTCGTGAACTGCTTGACGTCCTCGCGGTTGTACGGTTCGTCCTCGTCGAAGTCCGAGTTGAGGTCCATACCGAGCGTCGAAAGCGAAATGCCTGTCGGTTCGTACTTTTCGTACTCCTTAGCGAAGTGCGTGTAGAAGTAATCGAACGTCGATGCCGATATAGCTATCTCAAAGTTTCTTGTGAAGCTCTGGGTCGTCGCGTCGTAATAACGCTTGCTCGTATACTGGTCGTTTATCGTCTTTACCGCGTGCTTCCTGTATGAGAAGCCGTCGAACGCCTTGTCGTTCGGAGCATAGACGAAATCGAAGTCGGGGAACACCTCAAAGCCCTTTTCCTTCGCATACTCCATGAGGTCACGGAAGCCGCTGTTTCCTCCGACCGCCTTTTCCCACTTAAGGTTGTAGGGGACTCCGGCGTTGGACAAGCCGCCGTTCGCGAAGCCCATCAGCTTGAAGTTGACGTTGTCAACTCCCTTTTCCGCAAGCTCGTCGTACATCGTCTTGATGTTCTCAAACGTCGTCAGCGGTGTATCGACCGTAACGGGCATCGAGAATATCTTCTCCGTGGTCTTGAGGGTACCGAGCAGCTCTATATAAAGCGGAATCTTGTCTTTGACATCTTCCTTGCCGAGCCTTGTGAGAATACCGGTCTCCTCGAGGTAGTCGCGGTAAGCCTCTGCCATTCCGAAATACGATGTCTCGTAGTAATCGGTGAGCCCTGCGAGTTCGGCCTGATCGTCGCCGTCAAGAAGTATGAACTTTATGCGGTAGCTGTCGACATACTTTCTCGGAGAAACGACCGTCCACTCGGAGTTGCTCGCGGCATCTATGCTTTCTGAGAGGTTGTATGTATCGAACGGTCTCGGCTGTACCCTTGCGTATGTGTATGAGTACTTGTGGGCGGCGCCGCCGTTGACGTGCCTTATCGTTGCGAGTGATTCACCCTCGGTGATTATCGCAACGTAGCCCTTCCTGTCCTCGACCTCCACATCTTCGGTCTCGGCAGGTATTAACTTTTCCTCACCCGTCTCGGGGTCGGTTTCCGTCGTTGCGGGCGTTATGACCTTCTTGACCGTCGTCGTTCCGCGGTCAACCACAGCGCCCCAAACGGGGAATCTCGTTTCTTCCTGCGGGTTGGTGACCGCCTCCATCAGCTGATGGTAAGCGTAGTCATATCCGTAAAGGTCGCATTCACGTCCCCAGCTCTCGCCGGCGAGCTTCTTCGCCTCGACTATTGCGCCGGAGCCGTCCGGGATGAAGGAATATCCGTCATACTCGGAGCTTACTGCGCCCATGAAGGGGAGAATGTCGACGTTTGTCAGCGTGTACGCCGTATCGTCGAAGCGGATACCGTTTGCGGGAAGCCTTACGTTCAGACCGCTCGCATCTATCGTGTACTCAAGCGCGAGGCGGAAGAGCGGCGGCGCAACGTCCGCGCTGCCCTGGTATTCCGTTATCTGATGGTCTTCATCAAGCGTCTCGTATGTGTATTCCGGGCAATACTTTTTGATAATGGACTCGAGTCTGTCTTCCTCTGCGAAGGAAATATCCGTTGAGCAGATGTAGACCGCCATCGTGTTCGTTATCGGGTACTTCGCCTTCATTTCGGCGACCGTTTTTTCCGGGAGAGTTTCATCAAACGGGTCCATGTAAACATACATGTTCTTCGCTTTGTCTCTCTCGAAATCGTTTGTGATGTTTTCGAGTATCAAGGTCTCGAAACGGTTCTTCTCGATCATTCTCGGGATGAGTCGTCTCGTTTCCTGGCGGCCTATCGTGTATTCAACGCGTATGCCGTTCCTTATGGGCTCGACCTGTACCTGAGTGCCGCCGCCCTGAACGACAGCGTCATGATAGCTCGTCATCGGGTCCTTTTCTTCTCCCTCTGCCGTCTGATAATAAATTATTATCTGGGAGAGGAGCTGTTCCTTTGTTGCATCCGCTATCGGGAGCGAGCCGACGTCGTAGGGGTTGGAGAACAGCGTCTGTCCGGTCGCGACCTTCTGGAACGCTATCTCACCCGTGTACTCGTCGCAGTAGATGCGGTATCCGTTCTGTTCTCTTTCGAGCTTCATTGAGCTCAGCTTTGCCTGCTCGGAGGAGAACACATACGTCAGATAGTCCTCAACGCCCTCGGCGGGCTCCGCAGCTCCGACTATGACGACGGAGCTCATCAACATAAGGACAGTCAGAAGGGCCGATATGAATCTAACAGTTCTTTTCATAACTCTTTTTCTCCTATCCTTAAGTTTACGCACGGTACGAAAGCTCGACTATGATGCTTGAGACGAAGCTCACCATCTGCGACACGAGGCTCGAGAAGAGCACCGCCACGAATATGATGAACGCCATCGCGACTATCGTTCCGAGCGTCGTTATGAAGTTCTTGCCGAGCGAGTAGTCATGCGTTACCATCATTCCGAAGAAGATGAGCATTCCGGCCCAGACGAACGCTATTCCGACGAGGAGCGATATGAGCTGTCCTTCATTCTGAGCAAGTATGTTGCTGAATATGACTGACGGAATTACGAGCATCGGCACGGGCAACAGGCTGTACGTCGTCGCGATGAAGATGTCCTTGAAGCTTCCTTCACCGTCGAACAGCGTCGTCAGACACCAGTTTGCGACGACCCACAGGATGAGCGGGACGACGACCGAAATGATCTGTCCGAATATGCTCATGTATGTCCCGTTCGGGTTGAAGATGTAGCCCGTTCCTACCGACTGGTAGAAGAACGCCACTATTGTTATTATGACATACACGATGCCGGCGCGAACGCTTCCGCGCTGCTCGTGCTTGAGGTCCCAGAACCCGTCAAACGGATGGAAGATCAGGTGGAAGCCGTAGAGCAGCTCCTCCTTGAAGCTCTTCTTTCCGACCTTGAGCTGAGTCTCTTTGTTGACCCTGTTCGCGTACTTAAAGAATTTGGAGAGAAGCACGCAGACGACGATAACTACGAGCGGTATCGTCCATATCCACTTCGATACCCATTCCTTACGGACTTCGCGGAATGCGGAGGAGTAGTTCGCAACGTTGTATGCGGACTTGTAGTAGTCCATCGCTTCCTCGTAGTCGGCGCTTCTGGAGAGCGCATCGCCTATGCCTATGTAAGCGGCGTCGAAGTTGCTGTTGCGCTGAAGGATCTGAGTCCAGTCAACGACGGCGGCGTCAAACTGACGCTTGTTCTGATTTTCAAGAGCTTTCACGAGTATGTTGCCGTACTCGGTGCGCCTGTAAACAACGAAGGAGGAGTTCAGCTTGTCGAGAAGCATCATCTGGTCTCCGCTGTAGGTGATGGCCTCGATGCCGTTTGCGGGGATATTGCCGAGCTTCTGTCCGAAGTCACCGAATATGAAGAGCATGTTGCCGTTCTTGTCGTAGGTATAGACCTTGCTTCTCTTCTCATCGATGATGGACCACGTCCCTTCGGGACCGACCGCAACGTCTATTATCTTTGACGCTCCCGTCGGCGTGCCGGAAAGAGACATATTTGCTACCATGACCTCGCCCGACGGCGGCCAGAAGCCGTTTCTGTTCATGACGTCCGTACCGGAGGAGTTCAGCTTCTTGACAGGCGCATAGTCGCCTGCCTTGTCGCGGTTGTTTATAACGCTCTGCTGCTTTTCTTCATCTATCGACGATGTTGTGACGTAGATGAAGCCCTCGTCGTCTATCGCTATGTTGTTGAACTCGGACGAGATATACTCTTCCGACTGGTTTCGCTGCTGTTCTGTCTGTATCGAACGCCAGATTATCTGCCAGAGGTTGAGGGAGACCTTCTGCGCTCCGATAAAGCCGGAGAAGTTCGCCTTGTCGTCCATGACGATTATGCCCTGGTATGTCGTGCTAGACACGACGAACAGTCTGTTGTACTTATCGACGGCGACGGCGACCGGCCTGTAAAGCGAGCCTTCCGCGAAGTAATTCGACTCGGGCTTCGGGATGATCTTGAAGTAGTTGCCGTCCGTATCGAACATTACTATACGGTTGTTGTCCGTATCGCAGACGTAGATGTAACCGTTTGCGATGCAGACGCCGGAGGGAGCCGCAAGGCTGTCCGGTACGCCGTATTCGTTGATGAATGAGCTTATCGTGAACTTGAGCCTGTAATAACGGTCGGCAACTATGACCTGATTGTTTCTGCCGTCGACGAGATACACGTTGCCCTCTTTGTCGACCTCAAGGTCGCGAAGGTCGTAGGCATCGTTCGTCAGCCCTATAGTCTCCATATCAACGACCCTTGACGGGACGTATGCATCGGGGGACTGAAGCGGGTAGCCGTCATACGAGTATGTGTACGTCGTATACGCGGCGGCGGAAACGCTCGTCATGAGCATCATTGCCGTCATTACAAGAACGAGAACCGAAAAGCCGATGCTGATAAATCCTTTTCTCTTCATTTCGTTTCTCCTCCTCAGTCCTTCATGCCGCTCGAGCCCATCGTCTCGATGATGTTGCTCTGCGAAATGACGAAGACCAGTATCGGCACCGCCATCATGACGACGGTAGCAGCTGCGGATGCACCCGCACGCGCAATACCTGCCGCCGTGATCTGCGATATGGCGTAGTTAAGAGTCTTGAGCTGCTCGGAATAGATGTAGATCGAAGAACCCGAGTTCCAAAGCCCCTGGAAGGAATAGATGATAAGCGTCAGCCATGCGGGCTTGACCATCGGCATTGCGATGACCCAGAACGCATAGAACTCAGACGCACCGTCAAGACGCGCGCTCTCGAGCGTCGCATCCGGGACGTTCGTCTCCATGAACTGCTTCATGAGGTAGAGGCCGAGCGTGTAGCCGAACGCGGGGATGATTATCGCGAAATATGTGTCGACCCAGTGCAGGATGGACATCGTGATGAACGTCGCGATGCTCGTGACGGTCGAGGTGAACATCAGGGATTTGACGACCATGTCGAACATGATGTCGCGGCCCGGGAACTTCTGCTTAGCGAGCGCGTATGCCGCCATCGAAGCGAGAAGCAGGTTTCCGAACGTTCCCGTCACCGAGATGAACACGGTGTTGAATATGTAGCGGGAGAACGGGACCCAGGAGTCCGCCATCAGTGAGAACAGATCCGAGAAGTTCTTGAGCGTCGGGTTGATAACGTAGAAGCGGGGCGGGAACATCCAAAGCTCGTCAAGCGGCTTCAGCGACTGAAGGATGACGTAGAGCATCGGGAGGAACATGAAGATACCCATTATCGTGAGGAAGAACGTGATCCCCATGTCTCCGCCGACCGAGCGGTTCAGGACAACGGTATGTTTTCTTGTTCTTAACTTCTTTGACATATCACTGTCCCACCTTTGCTAAGATTTTGTGAACGAGCATGTTGGCTCCGATCATCATTGCGAACAGGAGCACCGCGATGGCGGATGAGTATCCGACCTCCCAGCGCTGTCCGCCGTAGTCGTCAAGATGATGCGTTATCGTCCAGCAGCTGTACTCGACGGACGGGAAGCCCGCGAGAGCCGTGACGATGCCGCCGAATCCGAACGAACCCGTGATCGCAAGCACGGCGCCGAACATAAGCTGCGGTTTCATTACGGGGAGGGTGACATACCAGAGCTCCTGCCAACGGTTTCTTATGCCGTCGACCGCCGCAGCCTCGTAGTAGCTCTTGTCGATGCCCTGAAGTCCCGCTATGAACGAGAGGAACGCGGTACCGAGCGACGTCCATAGGGCGACGATGATACACAGGGGCATGACGTATTTTTTATCGAAGAACCACAGTATCGGCTCGTTTATTATGCCCATATTGAGGAGCATACCGTTGACCCAGCCGTATGCGTCGCTTGAGAAAAGCGTACCCCAAATAAGATATACGTTACCGCCTATCGACGGGGCGTAGAAGATAAGGGTCACTATCGCTCTGACCTTCGGCGAAAGCTCGTTTATGAACCACGCGATGAAAAGCGAGAGCATATACGACGTCGGGCCGGTGATAACCGCGAATATCAGCGTGTTCTTTACTGCCGTGATAAATATATCATCGTCAAGGAACAGGCGGATGTAGTTATCAAGGAAAAGGAACTTGGGCATCTGCAGCATGTTGAACGACGTGAAGCTCAGCAGCACCGAAAGCACGACCGGTATGACCGTGAAGACGAAGAAGATTATCATGAACGGCGCGACCATAAGGTATGCCGTCTTGTTGTTCTTCATCTCTTTCAGTGTCCACTGGAGCCGCGTCATGTCCTTGCGCGACACTGCAGCCTGCCCTGCGTTTGCCACTTCAGTTTTCTTTGACATGAGCGTTTCTCCTTTTTATATAATGTATATCTTATTCCGCGCTGAGCTGGTAGGTGTTGAGCGCCGCTATCGCGTCGTCAAGGAACTTCACAGCCGTGTCGAATTCAGAGGAGCCCGTCGCCTTAAGGGCGTTCGTCGCCGAGACGAGAGTGTCAAGGTCGCTCTGTCTCACCGAGATGCCGGTAGCCGCATCCATCGCGGCGGTGAGTGCGTCGAGCTGAGACTTGTACTTGTCTCTCTCGGAGGCGCTGACCTTTGATATCTCATCGCGCGCCTGTTCGATGCGCTTGTCGGACAGCTTCTGGCCGACCTCGAGCGTTTCAAGTCCGAACTCTTCGCGCTTGCGCGAGAACTCCTTGTTTATCGTGTTGATGTATCCGAGAAGCGCCGTTGTCGGATCAGCGCCGTCATTGTACGCCGCCTTGAACGCAAAGTCGGTATAACGCGCTATGATGTAGCTTCCGGGGTAGTTCGGGACTGCCGTCAGAGCGTCGAACTGAGAGCGCAGGTTGTTGTACTCCATCGACGTCCACGAGAGCTCCGCGAGAGCCTCGATATTCGCCGTCGGGTTCATGCCCGCGTCACCGAGGAGCGCAACGAGTTCGTTGCTGTACGAAGCCTGGAAGTCGGCATCCGTATACCAATCTATGAAGTCCCATGCGCTTTCCTTGCGCTTACTGCCCTCGAGCATTACAACGCCCTGCACGCCTGCGACTGCCGTATTGTTGATGCTTCCGTCTTCCTGCTCCATACCGGGCATTACGGTGAACTCCCAGAGTCCCGCGATCTCCGTCGCGAAGACGACGAGCTGGTTATACAGCGTGTACGGCTGGACCATGACGGGTATCTCGCCCGTTCTGAAACGGTTTGCCGGATCGTATGTGAACGGCAGCGAGTACATCGTGAACATGTTGCACATCATCTGGAATGCGGCGAGCGAAATGTTCGAGTCAAGGTTGACTCTCATTCCGTTGTCTGCGTACTGTTCGCCGCCCATCTGATAGAGGTATGTGAGGTAGTCGGCGGTAAGACCGACTTCCATGTTGTTGAACTGGAGCACAGGGATCAGCGCGAGCACGTCGTCCCACGTTCTCGGGACCTCAAGTCCGAGGTCGGCGAGGATGTCCTTGCGGTAGAAGAGCATCGGGAAAGTCTGCGTCTCAGGGATCGCGAACGTCTCGCCGTAAAGCGTGAGCGGTATCGTCGCCGCGTTGGAGAAGCGGTTCGTCACCTCGTCGAAGGTGTCGAAATAAACTTCCCAGTTGCCGGCGCCGTCGGCTCCGCAGACTTCGCAGACATAATCGCCGTCGTCAACATACTGGAGCGTCTCAACGCCGTTCTTCTTGCAGCTGATGCAGCGCTTGTCGTTCATGCCCTGAAGGGCGCCTCTTATAGCGTAGTTGATGACGTCTCCGTCGCCCGTGAGAAGCGATACGTCAGGACCGACGCCCGCGAGGACGGAAGGCAGAAGCGTTCCGCCCGCAACGAGCTTCAGGTTGACGCCGACGCCCGTGTTGGGAGTAAATCTGTTATCTATGAGGTTGCGGACTATCGTCGCACGGTCACGGTCGGAGGCGACCCACACGTCGACGGATTCCTTTTTCTCGCCGCTCTCCTCGGTTGTGGAGCCGAGCGAGTTGTAATCGGTATAGAAGCTTCCGACAAAGGAGCGGATCTCAAACCAGAGCGACTGGAAGAAGTTCGCGCTCGCGTGCGGGAGGGAGGCTTCCTTCGGCTGGACCATGATGTAGTCTATCTCAAGCGGCTGCTTGGTGACTGTGTTGACCCATGTGCCGAGCGTACCTATGTAGCTCTTGAGGAGCTCAAGGTTCGGAGCTATCTCGTCTTCGTCGGCGCCCATCTCCTCGACAAGTCTCTGCACCTTTGAAAGCGTAGCGGTGTTTTCACCTCTTCCGCTCTTCTCAAGTTCTTCAACGACGCCCTCGAGCTTTTTGCCCTGCGTGATGAGGTCCTGGATCGTGCCGGGGATGACGCGGTTGAAGCCGTAGTCGCGGTATTCGTCGGGGTTCGTACCCGTGAGCTTGAGTATGCTTAAGTAAGCGTCGTTTATGACGTTGAGCGCGTCTGTAACGTCGCGGACGATGGGACCGAGGTCGCCGAGGGCAACCTCGAGCGTGAGCGTATGCTTGCCCGCGGTGAGGTAGAACTCATACGGCTCATCGTCCTTGCTGTCCTGACCGAGGCGTTTGGACTGCCAGTTGTTTGAATACGGGAAGCGTAGCGACGTGCATTCCTCAAACGGGACCTCGCCGTCTATGTAAAGACGTCTCGCAACGTTCAGACCGTTCAGCTCATCCTGTATGAACCTGAGCGCTATCGTGTAAAGGCCGTCTTTCTTGACTTCAAACTCGTATGTTATCCAGTTGCCGACCTGCTGCCACTTGTCTCTTCCTATTGTGTTCAGTCTTATGAGCACGGGATCCTGAGGATAAGTGATGGCGGACGTTCTGTCGTTTATCGGGTATATCGTCCTGTGCGACATCTCAAGCGGGAACTCCGCCTCTATCCTCACAGGCTCGGCATCCGACGCGGCATAGCCCTTGGAGGCGTATTCCGCTTTGACCTCGTCGTATGTCGGAAGGTTTTCATACGGGAACAGCGTGATGTCCTTTATTATAACGGGTTCGCGGACGCCCTCGAGAGCGAACGTGTTCTCGCCCTTTTCAAAGTAGAACTCAAACGGATCGGAATAATATCCGTTGCTGTCCGAAAGGGTGTACTCTCTCCATCTCGGAGTTTCCATCTGCTCGGGACGGACGTCATTGCCGTTCGTGTCCTGCTTGAACTCCGTGAAATCGGAAACAAAGTTGCCGTTCTCGTCGTTATAGCCGTTGATCCAGATACGGGTCATGGCGAGGTATCTCGCCTCCGCGAACGGGACCTTGCCGTTTATGTAGAACATGCGCTCTATGGAGTTGGCCTTGTTCTCGATCGGATAGTATGTGATCTTAACGGCGTAAAGGCCCGATTCCGGAACGTCTACGCGCCAGGTCACCTTTCCGGTGTCGGGCATGCGAAGCGAGTCGCCCGTCACGCCCTCAAAATTGCTCACGACCTCGACCTTTGCAGTCGTTGCATCGGCATCCTTAACGTAGTCCACCGCCTCGACGGTGACGCTCTTCGTAGCGCGCTTTGCGTTCGCGTGCTCCTCCATATAAGTGAGGTAAGACTTCGCGTTGAGCGCATCGCTTATCTGCTGAAGCGTCGTTCCGTTTCCGGCGGTACTGCCTGAAGTGCCGCCGTCGGCGGCATATACGGGCAAAACTGCCGTAAAGGTGCCGGCGAGCATGAGGACAGAAAGGATGAAAGAGGTGATCTTCAATAGCTGTGTTCTCTTCATAGAGCTTCCTCCTACCGTGTTTTAAAGTACCGCGCGCCGCCCCGTCGTCCGCTCACGAAAGACGCCGAAGTGAGAGGCGCGGCAACAGTTTTTTGTTTCGCCGTTTGGGCGGCGGCGGGCCGCTTGTACCTGCCCCGTGTCCCGTGAAGGGACACGGGGCGACAGTACTAAATTTTCATAAAGATATGATATCATACGCGCAAAAATATGTCAAGTATACATAAAAACATCTGATGAAAAAATGAAAAGTGTGTGACGTAATATTTCGCATGTGAATGAAGCGTGTTTTTCGGTATCGTTTTTTATTGTCAAACGCCGTCTTTTGCACCCGGGTAATTTTTATTTACCCAAGTATATTGTCCTATCACAATATACCGTTTATTTTTATTTTTCTCGCTACATTTTGTAGTTTTGTTTCGCATTTTCGCGCGCCGCCGTGACCGCAAGTAAATTTTATTTACCCGTATCGGCGCCGTTTTTTTATGTTTTTTTCTCCGCCTTTTGGGGCGGATTATTTCATTCATATGTTAATTGTGCACAAAATTCAAGAGAAAATTTCTACGCCTGCGCATTGTGCACAAATTTTAATTTATCGCGTTGATTTTATCCCTTTTTATTTCTATGATTCCATTTCAATGTATTGCTTTACCTGCTTTCTTCCATTTAACGTGTTCCGGTCATAATTGTGCCGGCGCGGGCATAAAAATGGTATCAAAAAAGTCCCGTGAGGTGATATGCAATGCAAAAGATAAAGCTCGAACGCGAAATGAAGATATCCCACGACTGCGGAGGGGAGTTCACTCTCCCCGATTACACTCCCGCAATAGGGAGGGTCCTGTCCGCGGAATGCGATCCCGCGCCCGAAGGGGTATATCTCAAGGAAGCGGAGGGGCGCGGCGTCGAGGCGGAGATCGGGGGGCTCGCCTCCTTCCGCGTGCTCTACATTCCCGAGGAGGGCGGCGCGCCCCACAGCGTCACCGTCCCCTGCGATTATGACACATCCGTCCTGCTCGGCGGCGTAGGTACGAATGGGGACGCGTCGTCCGTCGTCTGCCGCGTCTTTACATCTCCCGAAAACGTCTTCTGCCGTGTGACGGCTCCGCGCAAGCTCCAGCTCCGCTGCCGGCTCGGGAGCAGGATAACGGCGCTTTCCGCCTCGGAGGATGAGAGCGGAGGCGACGCTCCCACAGGTCTTGAGATCAAGCGCGGAGGCGTCGAGGCTATGGCGCTCTTCTCGGGAGCGTCCCGCGACCTTCTCTGCTCCTCGTCGCTCGAGGGGCTTCCCGACGGGGCGGAGCCCGTTTTGTGCCGCGCCTTCGTCAACGTCTCCGAATGCCGCCCCGTTTCCGCCGGCGAATACAGGTGCCGCGGAGACGTCGTCATCGAATGCGTATATAAAAAGGACGACTCGCTCGGCACGCTCACCGAACGCGTCGGCTTTGACGAAACCGTCGCAATAGATGGCGACGTCTCCTCCGGCGGTCCCGACGAGACGTCCCCCGTCCGCGCATCAGGCACCGTGACCTCCGCCGAGCTCCATACCGACGACTCCGGCAGCCGAGTCGAGGTCGTATACGCCCTCGAGGTCGAGACCGTAACGCCGTTTACCGCCGACGTCGTGTATGACGCTTACAGCTGCGTCTCCCCCGCGTCTGTCGAGTACGACGACACGGAATTTCTCTCGCCCGCCGTCTGTGCCTCGGCAAATCTCACGCTCTCCGAGCGCGTCCCCAAAAACACGGTCGGCCGCGTCATAACGTCGACTGCGCGCGCCGATATAGGGGGCGCATCCTCCGAGCGCGGGAAGCTGCGCGTTTCGGGCGAGCTGCGCGGCGCCTCCCTTATCCTCTCGGACGGCGAATATGACGTCGTCCCCTTCTCCCTTCCCTGGGAATGCGAGATGCCGGCATTCGTCCCCGAAGGCGCGGAAACCACTGTATGGGGCAGCGCCTGCGTGCCCTCGCTTTCCGTCCGCGCCGACGGCGAGCTCACGGTAGACGCCGAGATAACGGTTTCCGCCACCGCCGCGTGCGTCAGGCGTGAACGCGTCCTCTCGTCCGTCACCGCCGCGGGAGAGCCTTTCCCGCCGCGCTGCGGCTTCACCGTTTACTATCCCTCGAAGGACGAGACCGTATGGGACATCGCGAAGAGGTTCCACGTCCCCTGCGCCTCGGTCGCCTCGGAGGGGAACGTCAACTCCGACGGGATGCCGGCGTCCGTCGTCGTGATCTGAAAAGAAATCACTGGGGCGGGACCTTTTTGTCGGGTCCCGCCCCGGGATTCTTCATTATTATAATAATGTACCGCCTCAAAGCTCAGACGCGCCGACGACGCCGGCGTCTCCACCGAGCTCCGCGCGCTTTATCTCCGTATAGAGCGCCCTCGGCTGGCGCTTATTGTACATCTCCGCAAGCACGCGCTCGCGCAGCGGCGCGAGCAGCCGCTCGCCCTCGTTTGAGACGCCGCCGCCCACGGCGAGCACCTCGGGCTGGAAGATGTTTATATAATTCGTGACCGTGCAGGCGAGGTATGAGATATATCTATCGACGACTTCCGCCGCCGCCTCGTCACCCTCGTCCGCCGCGCGGAACGCCGTCCGCGCCGAGACCTTGCCGTATGACTTTGCCATCTCGGACATAAGTGTTGCGACGCCGCGCCGCTCGCAGTCCTCTATCGCCGCCTTCGTCTGCCTCACGAGCGCTGAGGCGGAGCAGTATCTCTCCGCGCACCCGCGCCGTCCGCAGCCGCACTCCTCGCCGCCGAAGACTATGACCGTGTGCCCGAGCTCGCCGCCGGCGTGATTTTTTCCCGTCAGTATCTTTCCGTCGCTTATATATCCGCCGCCGATGCCCGTCCCTATCGTTATCATGAGGAAGTCGCCGCAGCCTCTGCCTGCCCCGAAGCGGTATTCGCCGAGCGCCGCCGCGTCCGCGTCGTTTGCTATCCGTATGCGCCCGCGCTCGATCCCCGTCAGACGCGATACCTCACCGACGACGTCGGCGCCGAGCAGCGGCAGGTTCGCGGAATATTCCACGACGCCGCCCTCTCCGTCCACAATTCCGGGACAGGCTATGCCCAGCGTGCCTATTTGTTCCGAACCGAGCCCCGTTTTTGCCAAAAGCGCGCGCGCCGCCTCGGCAAGTCCCGCCATGACGGACCCCTTCGACGAAACGTCCGTCTTTGCCGTGAATCTTTCCGATATCTCCCCGTCCCGGCTGACGACGCCCGCGGCAATGTTCGTCCCGCCGAGATCTATTCCTATATTATATTCACACATCAGACGCTGCCCTGCCTTCGTCCGCGCGCGCCCCGGGCAGATGCTCGAGGCCCCACGTCTGCATTTCTTTAAGTATCGGGAGAAGGCTCTTTCCCGTATCGGTGAGCGAATATTCGACGCGGACAGGCATTTCCGCGTACTGCCGCCTCATGACGAGCCCGTCTCCCTCAAGCTCGCGCAGCGAATTTGCCAGCATCGTGTTCGTGATGAACGGAACGCGCCGCTTGAGCTCGTTGTACCGCGTCGCCTCCGAGCCCGAAAGCGCGCAAAGTATCGGTATCTTCCATTTGCCGCCTATAACGTCGAGCACCGCGGAAAGCGGGCACGGCGAAAGCTCGGAGCAGCAGCATACGGCCCTCCCGCACGCCTCGCACGTTTCGCATTCGCCGCCGCAGGCGGCGTCGTTCTTTTTTATCTCCCTGGTCATAAAAATAATACCTCGTCAAAAAAAACTGCGTACTTGATATATTTTTGATACATGGTATACTTATAATACCACAGAGAAAAATATTTTTCAACAGCCCGCAAAAAATTGCGGCATTTGAAAAATGCACATAACTTGGAGGCATCTTATCTTGGAAAACCGATTCGTATACGCAGACAACGCGGCGACGACTCCGGTCGCGCCCGAGGTCGTCGCGGCAATGACGCCTTATCTCACGGAATATTGGGGCAACCCGTCGAGCATGTACTCAAAGGGGCGCGAGGCGCGCCGCGGGCTTGACGAAGCGCGCGAGAAGGTGGCAAACCTGCTCGGCGCACAGCCGAACGAGATATATTTCACCTCGGGCGGCACCGAGGCCGACAACTGGGCGGTCAAAGGCGGCGCGCGCTACATGCGCAAAAAGCAGGGACGCACCCACGTCATCACCTCGACGATAGAGCACCCCGCTGTGCTCCGCTCCTGCGAGGCGCTCGAGCGCGAGGGCTTCCGCGTCAGCTACGTCGCCGTCGACAAAAACGGCATACTCGACATGGAAAAATTCAAGGCCGAGCTCGACGACGACACCGCGGTCGTCGCCGTCATGTTCGCCAACAACGAGATAGGCACGCTCCAGCCGATAGAGGAGCTGACGAAGCTCGCCCACGAGAAGGGCGCGCTCATGTTCACGGACGCCGTTCAGGCGATTGGCTCCGTCCCCGTCAACGTCCGTGAGCTCGGCGTCGACATGCTATCCCTCTCCGGGCACAAATTCAACGCCCCCAAGGGGACGGGCGCGCTCTATATGCGGCGCGGTCTCAAGATAGATAAGTATATAGACGGCGGCGGTCAGGAGCGCATGATGCGCTCGGGCACCGAGAACGTCGCCGGCATCGTAGGTCTTGCAACGGCGCTCGAGCTCGCCGTCTCCCGCCTGCCCGACACGGAGCGCATCCGCAAAATGCGCGACAGGCTCGCGGACTATATTCTCAAAAATATCCCGCACACGATATATAACGGCGACCCCGTGCGCCGTCTGCCGGGAAATCTCAACATCAGCTTTGAGTATATCGAGGGCGAGAGCCTGCTTCTGCTCCTCGACATGGCGGGCATATGCATCTCGACAGGCTCCGCCTGCTCGTCGAACTCGCTCGAGCCGTCTCACGTCCTGCTCTCGATAGGGCTCCCCGCCGAAAAGGCGCACGGCTCGATGAGAGTTTCGCTCTCGCACCTAAACACGGACGAGGACGTCGATTATATCATAGAAAAGCTGCCCGGCATCGTCGCGCGGCTCCGCGCGATGAGCCCCATCTACCCGGGCGAGGGCAAATAAATATCCGAAGATCAAAGCAAGAAAGGCAGGTTTGTTTATAAATGCAGTACAGCGAAAAGGTAATGGATCACTTCGCCCATCCGAGGAACGTGGGCGAGATAGAGAACGCGGACGGCGTCGGCACGGTTGGCAACGCCACCTGCGGCGACATCATGCAGATGTTTCTCAAAATAGAAAACGACGTCATCGTTGACGCCAAGTTCAAGACGTTCGGCTGCGGCGCCGCCATTGCGACGTCGTCGATGGCGACCGAGCTCATCAAGGGGCACACGGTCAAGGAGGCGCTCGAGCTGACGAACAAGGCAGTCGTCGAGGCGCTCGGCGGGCTGCCCGCGATAAAGATACACTGCTCCGTCCTCGCCGAGGAAGCCGTCAGGGCCGCTCTCGCCGATTACTATAAGAAGATCGGACGCGAGATAGATTTCGAGGTCCCCGAGGCAGAGGAAACCGTCTGCCACGTCCACGAAATACCGGAAGAATAAGCACGGTACCTTTTACTTTCCATACAAAAGCATTTACGGTGCAGCCTCTGAAAATGAGGCTGCACCGTATTCATTACGGATATATGCGCGAAAGCCGAATCGTCTTTGAGTTTCTATACGATCCGGAACGCGAAATAAAATCCTTTATCATGCCCTGACGAGACGTACTGCGTTTTGTAGCTTTCATCCAACTTCTCAAGTTCGCTTTCGTCATATACGATTATGTATTCGTATTGACCAACGCACCGTCCCCAACCGTTATACAAAAAGACCTTGTTGCCACCGAGCGAAGAGTTTTCCGAATCGGTAGAATAATCCACAACTGAACAAAATCCGGAGCAGAAATATTTCTTGTCTTTTGTCTGCATACTTACAAAAACATAGCTTTCCTCTCCGTTATCCTCTCCCGCGCCGATGAACATCCCGTTATGATCGTCTATTTGGATAAAATCCACGTCTTCGGATATTTTAAGAGGCTGCGATTCAAAGTGTTCGTATGCTTCTTGTGGCGTCTCATAATATTTCGTTGTAAATGAAAAAACTCCGGATATTCCGATATTTATCCCGTTAATAAATAACATGAGTCCTGCCAAAAAAACAACTGCTGCTATTATAACAATGATCGGTGCCTTGCTTTTTTTCATATTCCGAAATCTCCTTTTGTTTTTCAGTCGGTGCCGCCGTGGGGCGCGCCGCCTTAATTCTTCATTCGCTCCGCACGCGGCAGAGCAGGAGGCGGCCCTTTTTTACCGTGATCTCCGCCGTTTTTCCGGGCAGAATTTCGTTGCTTATGCCGTACTGATACTCGAACTTTATCTCCGCATCCGAGAGCGGGTATTTCGCCCCCCTTATCGTGACGCCCGCGGCGTCGCCTCCCATCGCGAGCAGCGAAAACCAGCGATACCCTTCCCCGACTTTTGCCGGCGCGTCGGGCGTTACAGCCTCGTATTCTGAGGTCTCGTCCGCTATCATTCCCCTCATCCCGCGCTCTGCGAGCCAAAAAAGGATTGATATATTGCCGAGCGTGTGGTCGAGCCTGCCGCCCGAGGCTCCGAGCAGGAGAAAATCGCAAAATCCGCGCCTCACTGCCTCGCGCACCGCGTAAACCGTGTCGGTGTCGTCCTTTTCGCACGGCAGAGATATCGTCTCAATGTCGGTCACGGGTCTTTCGTGCGAGTCGAAATCGCCGACGATTAGAGATGGCATGACGCCGAGCCTTTCCGAAAGATACAGCCCTCCGTCGCAGGCAATGATGAAGTCGTCCTCCCTCAGATAATCCCGCAGCGCGCCGACGGATGAGGTGTCCGTCGGCGCGCCGCCGATTATGACGCAGCGGCTCATAATATGTCTATATACTCGCCCGCGAGCGCCTTATTCATGCTCCTGACGGCGCAGAACTTGCCGCACATCGAGCATGTGTCCTCGTGCTCGGGATGCCTGTCGTCTCTTATCTTCTTTGCCGTCTCGGGGTCGAGCGCGCAGTCCCACTGCGCGTCCCAATCGAGCTTCTGCCTCGCGTCCGCCATTTTGTCGTCGATGTCGCGGGCGTGCGGGATGTGCTTTGCGATATCCGCGGCGTGCGCCGCGATCTTCGAGGCGATGATTCCCGCCTTGACGTCGTCCACGTTCGGCAGCGCAAGATGCTCCGCCGGGGTGACGTAGCAGAGGAACGCGGCCCCGCTCGCGGCGGCGACGGCGCCGCCTATCGCGGAGGTGATATGGTCGTATCCCGGCGCGATGTCTGTCACGAGCGGTCCCAGAACATAGAACGGCGCGCCCATGCATATCGTCGACTGCAATTTCATGTTCGCCTCTATCTGATCGAGAGGCATATGCCCGGGCCCCTCTATCATGACCTGAACGTCCTTCTCCCACGCGCGCTTCGTCAGCTCGCCGAGCCTTACGAGCTCCTCTATCTGACAGACGTCGCTCGCGTCCGCAAGACAGCCGGGGCGGCATGCGTCGCCGAGCGATATCGTCACGTCGTACTCGCGGCAGATGTCGAGTATCTCGTCGAAATATTCGTAGAACGGGTTCTCCTCCCCCGTCATCGTCATCCACGCGAAGACGAGCGAGCCTCCGCGCGACACGATGTTCATCTTCCTCTTGTGCTTCTTTATCTGCTCTATCGTCTTTCTCGTTATTCCGCAGTGGAGCGTCACAAAGTCGACGCCGTCCTCGGCGTGGAGTCTCACGACGTCGATAAAGTCCTTCGCCGTCAGCGTCGCCAGGTCCCGCTGATAATGTATAACGCTGTCGTAAACGGGCACCGTCCCTATCATCGCCGGGCATTCGGACGTGAGCTTTCTTCTGAACGGCTGCGTGTTTCCGTGAGAGGAGAGGTCCATTATCGCGTCCGCCCCCATCTCGACCGCCGCCATGACCTTCTGCATCTCGACGTCGTAGTCCTTGCAGTCGCGGGAGACGCCGAGGTTGACGTTTATCTTCGTCCTCAGCATGGAGCCGACGCCCGAGGGCTCGATGCATGTGTGCTTTTTGTTCGCGCAGATCGCGACCTGACCGCGCGCGACGAGGTCCCTTATCTCCTCCTCGGTCCTGTATTCCTTCTTCGCCACCGCCGCCATCTCGGGCGTCACGATACCGCGCCTCGCGGCGTCCATCTGTGTCGTGTAATTTCTCTCTGCCATGTTTTATATCCCCCTTTATTCATTCAGCCGAAGACAAAAACCGGCTGTCAATGTCAAATCCGTGGTCGAGCGGTCCGCTGCCCCGCCCGAGGTCCAGCATCGAGGACAGAGCCCCCGTGACGTATTCCTTCGCGCGCCTGACAGAGCTCTTGAGGCTCATGCCTTTTGCGAGGTTCGACGCTATCGCGCTTGAGAGCGTGCAGCCCGTGCCGTGCGTGTTCGGGTTTTCGACGCGCGCCCCGCAAAACCATGTGTAAACGCCGCCGTCATATAAAAGGTCGTCGGCGTCCTTTATGCCGTGTCCGCCCTTGCAAAGGACGGCGGCGCCGCACACCTCGCTTATCTTCAGTGCCGCCGCCTCCATTTCGTGCGGCGACGATATCGTCATCCCCGACAGTATCTCAGCCTCGGGAATGTTGGGCGTTATTATGTCCGCGAGAGGGAAAAGCCGCCTCTCGAGCGTCTTTACCGCGTCCTCCTCTATGAGGCGGGAGCCGCTCGTCGACACCATCACCGGGTCGACGACGATTTTTTCCGCCCCGTAATATTCGAGCGCGTCGGCGATCGCTTCTATCAAAGACGCGTCTGAAACCATGCCTATCTTTACGGCGTCGGGGCGGATGTCGGTGAATACGGCGTCGAGCTGCTGCCGCAGAAATTCCGGGGTGACGCTGTATATTCCCCTGACCCCCATGGTGTTCTGCGCCGTCAGCGCCGTGACGGCGCTCATCGCGTAAACGCCGTTCGCCTGCATCGTCTTGATGTCCGCCTGTATGCCCGCGCCGCCCGAACTGTCGCTGCCCGCTATCGTAAGCGCCGTTAGTGCCGTTCTCATCTGCTTCATTTTCCTCACTTTATTTCGTCCGCAATTTTTATCGCGTCACCGGGGGCGTATAAGAACCCGTCGGCGAGCGAAATTATCTCCGTGCGCTCCTTTTCCTGGTCGTCGTCGGCAACGCCGATAACGTGAAAGCCCGCGCTCTTGGCAGTCTTTATCGCGTAGAGCGAGTCTTCAAACACGCATATCTCACAGGGACGCGCACCGAGCGCCTCCGCGACGCGCATAAACGTCCCCGGCTCCCGCTTTGTCGTCCCGAGCTCCGAGCAGAAATACAGAAGCCCGGGCTCGAAGTATTTCAGTATGCCGAGCCTCTCAAGCGTCGCCTCGTGCGTCTCGCGCTCGCCGGATGTCAGGACCGCCATTCTGACGCCGTTTTCGTGAAGATGGGAAAGAAGCTCCCGCGCGCCGGGCTTCACGTCCGCCTCGCAGCGGTAAAACTCCCTTATTTCCGAAAGCACCGCCTCCTCCATATCCTCAACTGAATCGGGGAGCGAGTACGTCTCCTTTATGTGGCGGCACCCCTCGGAAAGCGTCATCGTAAAGACCTCGTCGACGAGCGACTGCGGCGCCGTTATCCCCCGCTTTAAAAGGACCCTTTTGCTGACGTCGTGCCATATCCTCATCGTGTCAAGCAGCGTGCCGTCTATGTCGAATATCGCCGCCTTTATCATTTCAACACCGCCTCCGCTTTTGTCAAAAGCCGCCTTGCGGCAGCCTCCGCGTCGTCCGCCGCGAATATCGCCGAGACAACGGCGACGCCCGCGATGCCCGTGCCCGACAACTCATCGATATTGTTCTCCGTGATGCCGCCTATCGCGACCGCCGGTATTCTCACCGCGCCCGTTATCGCCGAAAGCTCGGTCTTTGTGAGCCGCCGCGTGTCTGTTTTTGTCGAGGTCGGAAAAACCGCGCCGACGCCGATGTAATCGGCGCCCGCCCTCTCGGCGGCGACAGCCTCGCCGACCGTGCGCGCCGTGACGCCTATGATAAAGTCTTCCCCCGCGAGCTTTCTAATCTCAGCCGGGTCGCCGTCGCTCTGCCCGACATGGACGCCGTCGGCTCCCGACGCTATCGCGACGCGGACGCTGTCGTTTATTATCACCGGCGTGCCGAGGCTGTGGCAGAGCTTCACGAGCTCATTTGCCTCGGCGAGAAAATCTTCCTCTCCCATGCTTTTCTCGCGGAGCTGCACCATCGTCACCCCGCCTCTTATCGCCGCCTCTGTTTCATGCGCGAGCGTGCGCCCACCGAGCCGCGCGCGGTCCGTCACCGCGTAGAGCAGAAGATGTTTTCTTTCAAATTTCATATCTCGCACCTTTTTCGAGCACCTCGCCCGTCATGCCGTATATCACATCGATTATGCGGGCGCGGTATGTCCCGCTCCCCTCTCCCTTTCGGAGCATTTCGTGCGCAAGCTCGCCCGCGAGTCCCATCTCCGCCGCCGCCGTCGCCGCCGCTGAGAGAAAATCATTTCCGCAGACTGCCGCAAACGCGGCGGTAAGCACCGAAAGCTGGCAGCCCGTTCCCGTGACCGCGCTCATCATAGGATGCCCGTTGTGTATCATATATACGCGCGCGCCGTCCGTCACGATGTCCGTCACGCCGGAGGCGGAAACGACGGCATGTGTCTTTTCGGCGAGCTTTTTTGCGATTTCTTTCACATCCGCGGCGTCGCCCTCGCCCGCGGCGGCGTCAACGCCGCCCGTCGCGCCCGCAATGCCGTAAAGCGCCCGAATTTCTGACGCGTTTCCCCTTATGACGGAAAATCTCACGCAGTCTAATAGCTCTCTCGCCATCCCCGTCCTGTGCCTCGACGAGCCCGCGCCTACGGGGTCGAGTATGACGGGGATACCGCGCGCGTTTGCCGCGCGCCCCGCCCTCTTCATCGTCTCGAATTTTCTTTCATTCGGCGTGCCGAGGTTGAGGCAGACGGCGGACGCGAACGATACGACGTCCTCGGCCTCGTCCGGCTCGTCGGACATTATGGGAGACGCGCCGCACGCGAGCAGTATGTTGGCGCAGTCGTTTGAAGTGACGTAGTTCGAGATGCAGTGTACTATCGGTCTATGCTCCCGCACTCGGGAGACCAAATCAAATTTCATATTTAATTAAGATGGGGAAAGGTGCGCAAGCCCTTTCCCCATTCCTTTCTTTTATAAACCTCATTCGAGCGACTTTTTCACTTTCGCGAGCACGCCCGCGCGCTGGAGCGCCGCGATGATGACGCCCGAGATCGCGGAGCCGCCCGCGGTGGAGATGAGGAACGGGATTATGTATGCGTAAAACGCCGTTTCGCCCGCACTCTTCCCCATGAGGAAAATCGCCACCGGATACGCGCACAGTCCGCCGAGGACAGCCGTGCCGAACACCTCGCCTGCGATCGCGAGGCACAGCGCAGGCCACGGCTTTTTCGTGACGCGGTAGAGAAGCCCCGACAGAAGTGCCCCTATCATTGAGCCGGGAAACGCCATCGGCGTTCCGAGCGCCAGCAGGTTGCGCAGAAGGCTTGCGATAAACGCGGAGGCAACGCCGTATCCGGGGCCGAGCAGCACGGCGCAGAACACGTTGACCATGTGCTGAACGGGAGAGCATTTGCTCGCCCCGACGGGGAACGAGAGCCAACTTAAAGCAACGGCGGCAGCCGTCAGAATCGCCGCTGTCGTGAGCTTTTTCACGTTGACAGAACGGGTTTTCTTTGTTTCTTCGTTTTTTGTCATTTTGAGAATTTCTCCTTTGATCGTAAGGGAAACGGCACACACAGCGTCACTTTCCCCATGTAATGAAAAAGTTCGGTCGAGGCTCCCTGGCCTCCTCTCACGCCGGAACACGGCTTCCCATCGCTGTAGTCTTCGGCGCAGGGCGCTCCCCCTCCGCCTGCCGTTTTCGGAAACAACGAGCGGCTCTCGCCTCCCGTCGTCCGCGCTCCCTCCTTTCAAAGAAAAAAATAAACGGGGCAAATGTCCCCGACCGGACGCCCCGTCAACAAAGAAGAAAAACTCCCTACGTTGGCATTGCCCAAATCAGGTTCACGGGTCCGGCAGAGCTGTATCCGCCGTCTCAGCCGCCTTGCGGCAGCGCCCCTGTTTTCGCTATGATTATATCACCGCCTGTGCATCATGTCAAGGGTTTTCCGGGGGGAAGACTTTGAAGAAAGTAAGTTTTTTCGCTTCGCGAAAAAACACGAAAATGCCGCGCGACGGCATTTTCTGACCTCCCCCGGACCCCCTTTTCAAACTTTAAATTACTAATTATTTGGTTTTGAAAGGGAGGGGTGCGGGGAGGGAGAACTTTTGTCCAAAAGTTCTCCCTCCCCGCCATTTAAATCCCCTCACCACTCCGGCGTCCATGCGATCGTCGTCATGAGGGCGAGCTCGGCGCGGCTTGCGTCGAGGCGCGAGTACTGGACGACGACGGGCTCGCTTGACTCGAGGAGTATCGCGTAGGGCGTGTCGTAAGGGATGCCCTCTCCGCCTTTGCCGCGTATTTTGTCAAGGCGGATGTGATGCGTCCGCTCGGTGCCGCAGACGGCGCGGAAGCCGCGCATGGGCTCCCTGTCCTCAAACAGCAGCGTCAGCTCGATTTCTGCGTCCTTCTCCGACGTATTTATGACGCAGACGGCCTCGTGTGTCGTCAGGTCGTTTGCGGACTCGGAGCCCAAAAACGCGTCAGGTATCAGCCAGACCTTTTTCCCGTATGCCTTCATTATTCCTGCCTCCCCGTTTTATATATTTTCAGTATGTCTTCCGGCTTGTTCGCTATCGCCTCCGCCCCCGCTTCCTTGAGAACGCCGACACCGCGGTATCCCCACGAAACACCGACTGCCCTCATCCCCGCATTGTGCGCCGTCCTCATGTCTACGTCGGAATCGCCTATGAAAAGAATATCTTCGGGTGCCGCGCCGAGTCTCGCCGCTATCGCGAGCGGTCCCTCCGGCGACGGCTTCACGGGATATTCCCCCTGCCCTATCGCAAGATCAAACACACCGGGGAAGCAGTGCTCCGCCAGCCTTTTCACGAGCGCGTCCGGCTTGTTTGACAGTATCGCGAGCCTCGCGCCGTCCGCCTTGAGCGAAAAAAGGAGCTCCGGCACGCCGGGGTAAGGCGACGTCGTGTCGCAGAGGTGGAGAGCGTATATCTTCATGTACTTCGCGAGCACGTCCGTCACAACATCGTCATCGGTCCCCTCCGGCAGCGCGTGCGCGATGAGAAACCGCGAGCCGTGATTTATCCCCATTTCCGTATGGGAAAATTTCCTCTCCGGAAACCCGTTTTCACGGAGCGTCAGATTCACGGAGGCGTGTATGTCCGAAAGCGTGTCGCACAGCGTCCCGTCAAGATCGAATATTGCGGCTCTATATCCTTTATATCTATATCCCATGCCAAAGATGCCCTCCGCGCTTTTTTCTTAATGATATCACACCGAGACCGTTTTTTCAAGCTCGGAAGCGCGCCTTCCCCGCATACGATATTGCATATCGGGCAAAAATGTGATACAATCCATGATAGCGTAACACGGCGGAGGTAAACAATATGGGAAACAAACTGAAAAAGCTCGAATACAAGTTAGCGCCTTACGCGATACACAATCTGATGACGATAATGATAGGCGCGATGGCGATAGTCTTTATCGCAAATTTCGCCGTCAGCGCCATAAATCCCGATGTTTCGCTTCTCGGCTGGCTCACCTTTGACCGAAGCGCCGTTATGGCGGGGCAGGTGTGGAGGCTCTTTACCTTTATCTTTCTTCCGCCGGACACGAATATTATTTTCATAATCTTCGCCCTGTATCTTTACTGGCTGATGGGCTCCACGCTCGAGCGCGAATGGGGCGCGCTCCAGTTCAATTTCTTTTACCTCGCGGGCATAATCGGCGCGCTGATCTCGGGAATTATCACGGGATACGCGACGAACGATTTTCTGAATCTCTCCATTTTCCTTGCGTTCGCCCTTTATTATCCCAATTTTCAGCTGTATATTTTCTTCTTCATCCCCATAAAGATGAAATGGCTCGCGTGGCTCGATTTTATCCTTATATTGATAGAATTTATTCTCGGCGGTTGGGGAGTCAGGCTCGCCATCGTATTCTCCCTCATAAACGTCATCCTCTTCTTCTGGCGCGACCTCGTATCCGAGTGCAAGCGGATAGGCATGAACATAAAATACAAGTGGAACCGCTGGCGCAAGCTGTAAGGGCGGGCTCAAAGACAAATAAAATCGCTCGGTATGGCGGCACAAACGCCGCTTTGCCGAGCGATTTTTTTGGAGGAAAGAAAGTATTATATCATTTGTCTTCCTCGGCCTCGCGCTGGAGGTCGGGGTCGTATGAAAGGAGCGGCTTTTCGTCTTTGCCCTTTATCTTTCTGTCGACGTAATTTTTCGTTATCTTCGCCACGAGCGGGAAGAGCGCGAGCACGCCTATGAGGTTCGGCACCATCATAAGACCGTTGAACGTGTCGGAGATGTCCCATGCGAGCGAGGACGTCATGACCGCGCCGGAAATTATCATGAGCACGAAGATCACGCGGTAAATGCGCGCCCCAGTTTTGCCGAAGAGATATTCAACGGACTTCGTTCCGTACTGCGACCAGCCGAGGATCGTCGTGAACGCGAAGAGCAGCATCGCTATCGCAACGAACACCTGCCCCGCGTAACCGAAGACGTTTCCGAACGCCTCCGAGACGAGCGTCGCGTCATTGACGCCGTCGACGGGAAGCCCCGTCTCAAGGTCAATCTTGCCGGAGGAGAGGACGACGACCGCCGTCATCGTGCATACGACGATAGTGTCGAAGAACACCTCGAAGATGCCCCACATTCCCTGAACGACGGGCTCTTTGACGTTTGACGCCGAGTGTACCATGACGGACGAGCCGAGGCCTGCCTCATTCGAGAAAACGCCGCGCTTGCAGCCCTGCGTTATGACCTCGCTTATCGCTATTCCGACAGCGCCGCCCGCCGCCGCCTTGACGCCGAATGCGAAGCGGAATATGGAGGCGAATATCGCGCCGACCGAGTCTATGTGAACGAAGAAAATGACTATCGCGCCGACTATGTACGCCACCGCCATAAAGGGGACAATGCGCTCCGCCGTCGCCGCTATTCTCTGAAGTCCGCCGACGATTATGAGGCCTGCCACTATCATGAGAACGATGCCGATAACGATCGAAATGACGGGTATGCCGCCGACGCTGCCGAGATCTGCCGACGTCGGGAGCACGGACTCAATATTGAGCACTATCTTGTTGACCTGCGCCATATTGCCTATTCCGAACGAGGCGAGAATGGCGAAGACGGAGAAAAGTCCGGCGAGGAACGCGCCTATCGCGCGGCAGTGCTTTTTGCTGCCGAGCCCGTCCTTGAGATAATACATCGCGCCGCCCGACCACTCGCCGTCGCGGTTCCTGCGGCGATAGTAAATGCCGAGCACGTTTTCGGAAAAGTTCGTCATCATGCCGAAGAACGCCGCGAGCCACATCCAGAAAACGGCTCCCGGACCGCCGATAACGATCGCGGCGGAAACGCCCGCGATATTTCCCGTTCCTATCGTCGCCGCGAGCGCCGTGCAGAGCGCCTGGAACTGCGATATCGTGTGTTTTCCCGTCTTCTTCGTCGCGTCGCTGCCGCGGCGGAAAACGCCTCCTATCGTCTCGCGCCACCAGTGACCGAAATGCGAGACCTGGAAAAACTTCGTGCAGCACGTCAGAAGGATGCCGGTGCCGATGAGCAAAAACAGCCCGATGCGTACCCACACGAAATTGTTGACGATGTCGTTGTACTTCGCCAGCTTGTCGAAAAATTCGTTCATAGAGTTACCTCCGTTTTATATGCGGCAAACAAAAACGCGGCGGACGAACCAAAGGCGCGTCTGCCGCAAAAAACATCATCACACGGTGATAAAACCAAAAAGTCGACTTTGTCCTTTTGCCTGAGAGATTAGCGGTTTTTCCGCTTTGCACCTTCGGCACCCGCTGTGCGCGGGCTTCTCCAAAGCTCTGTCGGCATACGGTCCTCATCCCGTGCGGGATACCTGAGAGTGTTGCTCCTTCGGCTCGCGATCTCGCGATTTCCCGTATGCGTCATACAGATTATTCGCTTGTCTTGCCGAATAGTTTATCATATCGCGGCATCTGTGACAAGACATTTTTTCAAAAAAATCCGCCCCACAGCCTCATTTCGTCGTTTTATGCGATAATGCGGCGGCGGAGCGGCGATTTTTTATGTGAATTTTCCTTAATATATTACCTTCTTCTGTGCTGCCGACGGCGCATCAGGTATCCGCATGCGATGCCGCAGACGCCGCCGATAATATGCGCGAGCTGAGAAACGCTGTCCTTGACGAAAAAGCCCTCGTATATCGCCTGCCCGAAATATATCAGCGCGACGAACACGAACGTGAGCGAGAGCTTCCCGTCGCCTATGTTCTCGACCGTGGAAAGGAAGATGCACATGAACACGATGCCGGAGGCGCCGAGCAGTGCGGTGTCTGCCGAGACGAGGCAGTGCACGGCTCCGCTGACGACGGCGGTGAACAGTATCGATATCAAAAGGTCGAGCGAGCCGTATCTCTTCTCGACGGTCGGTCCTATGATGAGCAAAAAGCTCATATTGCCGAAGAAATGGGCAAAATTCGCGTGACCGAGGACGTGGCAGACGAGGCGCACATAAAACATAGGAGATGTCAGCGGGGCACGATAAACGCTGAATACCGCCGCGTTGGCGCGTCCGCCCGTCAGCGTGTTTATGAAAAGCGCCGCCAGCGACAAAAGCGCCATCGTCAGTATCACCGGCGAGTCGTACTCGATCTTGATCCTTCGCCTTTTTTCGTTGTCCATGTATGCCTCCGCTTTTTCGCCGCAGCAAGAAATCTGTCCACTGCTCTAATTATATATCAGCAGCGGCTCATAATCAACAACAGATTATTCTTCCTCTTTGATGAGAACATCAATAATCTCGACAGCAATGCGTCTCTGCCTCTTTGAAAGTCTTTCAAACTTTTCGGAGAATTCATCTTTGAGGTATCCCCGCTCTCCCGTCGCCGTTCCGGAAACAAAAAACGAGATGTCGCAATCAAGCAGTCCGCTTATTTCAGCGAGTAGGTCAAGACTTATCTTTGTGACCCCGCGCTCGACCTGACTGACATACCCGACGCTTACATCCAGCGCCTCTGCCATCATTTCCTGCGTCATCCGCTTATCTCGGCGCTTTGACTTTATTCTTGAACCGATAAGTGCGTAATCGACATTCATAACTGTCACCTCTTATTTTAATATTGACAGTTATGACTTCAAAAATAAAGATACTTATAAATTTAATTATAGCTATTCATGTTGACATGTGCGTTCAAATATGTTATTATTTATTAAGCAATAAAACTGCATGGCTAATTTCAGCCTTATTTTATTTTTTCGCTACAGGAAGTTAATAACATGAAAAAGATCATTTGCTGCATCGTTTTTATAAGCTCGATAATCTTTTTGTTCGCCGCATGTTCATCCGATACCGACCACGCCGGAGAAGCGCAGACCCCGTCCGGCTCTTCGGTTATGAAAGGTCGCGATTATAAAGCAGTCGTGGCAATTTTTGAGGGAAATGGGTTCACAAATATTAAGTTAGATCCAATAGATGATTTGATTTTCGGGTGGCTGAAAAAAGAGGGCGAGGTAGAGGAAGTTTCTGTCGGAGGTAACTTCGATTATTCTCCTGACAAATGGGTCCCTGCTAATACCGAGGTAGTGATAAGATATCACGTTTTCCCCAAAGAAGAAACCAATGAACCGCCAAAAAATAATCCGGAAACAAACGAAAGCAATGTAACGACAGCGCCCAAGCCCGAAACCGAAGCTGAGCAGACAACAGCGCCTCAGCCTGATAATAATACGGAAACAACCACCGCATCTTTGCCAAACAATGGTACTGAGCAAGCCACGGAAAGCACTCCGGAGAACGAAATATTGACGGTGGAAAACTGTGCGGAACTTGCGAATATATTGTCCTTAAAAACCGAACATGATTATACATACGTTGATTTTGCGAAAAAATACAAGGGCAAAATCATTCAATTTGACGGTCGAATCGACTATATAGTAAATCACGGCAACTATACTACAAGATATGATATACTGGTGTGTGCCGGCGATTATGATCCCGATACTCAAACAGGACCGACTTTCAAATTTAAAGACGTTAATACGACGGATTTGGGGCTTAATACATTATTTTTAGAGGAGGAAATTGCAGTCGGTGACAATGTGTTGATTACTGCAAAAGTTGTAAGCTACAATTACGACACGGGCATTTTTCTGCTTGACCCCATATCCGTTGTCGATAGGTAGTAAGAAGGCGAGAAACAATTTTTGATTGCATATTTGTAATCAAATCTGATTTATTTTTGCGTTCGGCAATTATTTTGCATGAAAACATTG
This sequence comes from uncultured Clostridia bacterium, assembly GCA_947628165.1. Classification (GTDB taxonomy): domain Bacteria; phylum Bacillota; class Clostridia; order Oscillospirales; family CAG-272; genus DTU064. Next base: position 40,043 of record CANQYV010000006.1, read on the forward strand.
ACAATTTCAAAAGCTCATTATATAATAACCTCACAGGGAGTAGCCGGCGGAAACGCGGCCCCGGGCGTCAATACGGTGACTTTCACCCGCCCCGGTCTAAACGGTGCATGAAAATGTTCCGCGACGGCAAGACTGTTGCAAGAAGCTTTTATGTTTTTTCTTGCGGCAGTCTTTTTATTTTTCTCCCGGAAGAAAAAATCAAAGGAGCGTATATGGAAATCCTCTACGAAAACCTCCTCGGCGTCACATGGCAGATGGTCGTCATGTGGGCAATAGGAGGCATCCTCATTTACCTTGCTATAGCGAAGGACATGGAGCCGACGCTGCTTCTCCCTATCGGCTTCGGTGCGATCCTCGTCAACCTCCCCGCCTCCGGCGCGATAGAGCCGCTGACGACGCTTTTCAACGCCGGCATCGCAAACGAGCTCTTCCCTCTCATCCTCTTCATCGGCATCGGCGCGATGTGCGACTTTTCGCCGCTTCTCTCAAACCCGAAGCTGATGCTCTTCGGCGCGGCGGCGCAGTTCGGGATATTCTTCACGCTCTGCATGGCGTCCATGTTCTTTGATATAAACGACGCCGCCTCGATAGCCATCATAGGCGCCGCCGACGGCCCGACGTCGATCGTCGTCGCGCAGAAGCTCGGCTCGAAATATCTCGGCGCGATAATGGTCGCCGCGTATTCCTACATGTCTCTCGTCCCGATAATCCAGCCGCCCGTCATAAAGGCGCTCACGACGAAAAAGGAACGTCAGATAAGAATGCCCTACGTTGAGCACGAGGTCTCGAAGCTCACGAAGATAATGTTCCCGATAGTCATAACCATCATCGCGGGACTTATCGCGCCCGATTCCGTGGCGCTCGTCGGCTTCCTCATGTTCGGCAACCTGATACGCGAGTGCGGCGTGCTCGGCTCGCTCTCGAATACAGCGCAGAACGTCCTCGCAAACCTCGTCACGATATTCCTCGGCATCACGATAGCGCTTCAGATGCAGGCGGAAAAGTTCCTGACGCTGAACACGCTGCTCATAATCGCGCTCGGCCTCGTCGCGTTCGTCGTCGACACCGCCGGCGGCGTCATATTCGCGAAGATAATGAATCTCTTCCTCAAGGACGGTCACAAGATAAACCCGATGATAGGCGCGGCGGGCATTTCGGCGTTCCCGATGTCGGGCAGAGTCGTACACAAAATGGCGCTCAAGGAGGACCCGTCTAACTTCATCCTCATGCAGGCGATGGGCGTCAACGCCTCGGGGCAGATAGCGTCCGTCATCGCCGGCGGTCTGATCCTCGGCTTCTTCCTGCATTGAAATGCGTCATGATTTTTAAGGAGGATATGGAATATGTTTTTTGAACCTATGAATTTCGTCCGCAATCTTTCTTATATGGGGCTCGGCATGCTCGGCATATTTATCGTGATGGCGGTCATCATAATAGTGACCGTCGCGCTCGACAAGCTGACCTCGAAAAAAGACGGCGGCAAGTCGGAGCAGTGACCGCGTCCGCCGCGCGCCGGTGCAGGCGAAAGCGATGCACCGGCGCATGGCGGCGGACTATTTATCGCACATGCGCGGAAAATTTTCCACAGCGCAAAATTAACTCTTGACTTTTTGCCTCTCATGTGAGATAATGTTACGGCAACAGAATACGGAGCGGTATCGAAGAGGTCATAACGGGGCTGACTCGAAATCAGTTTGCGGGCAACCGCGCGTGGGTTCGAATCCCACCCGCTCCGAATACAAAAGGGGCGCTGTGCGCCCCTTTTTGTATTCGGCACCGGAGCCGGTGAAAACGCACCGGGGTTCGGGTACAATTTGGCGCAGCCAAATTGTACCTCCCACGTCCGCTCCGTAAAAAAGCCTTGAATTGTTTGGGATTCAAGGCTTTTCTGTTTTGCATTTACGTCATGTGCATACTTCTACGCACTTTTTGATTTCTAATATACCGGTAGGAAACGAATGGCTCAGCCACTTTTTGTTATAAGATGCACTTGTATAGTGCATCAAAAATCAACTCCGCAAGAGGCCAAGAAGCAAACATGGCAAGAACTGCAAGGCAAGATTGTGCCACAATAATCCATTTTGTTTTCGGACTGTTCAAATTGATTAGTTGTTTGATGTCCAAAATCACAGCCACGATCAAAAACAACATCAGCAAAAAAGCTATTATTCCAAAAAAAAGAAGAACTCTATTTTCATCATGACCCGAAAATGGAGACATTATAATCGAGAAAAAACACAAGCAGCATTCAACAAAACCGCCACTGAGAAAACCAATAATGAATGGATATATAAAAAGAGTTAGTTTTTTCACAGAATAACACCTCCGGACTTTTTTATTATATAGAGATGAGCAAAATGCGGTTTTAGCGATATACAGCACAATATATGCCGTATATCAATTCTGTTATTGCTGTATATAGCAGCATGGCAACTCAAAATTTGTATTTTGCTCCTCTCTATTTTATTATAACATAAATTCCTCATGCCGTCGCCGCATTGCTGTGACTTTGACATTCATGTTTTTATTATAAACTATTTTATTGCATATTTCAATAGATTATTTTGGGGATGCACATAGAATTCTTTTACCCTGTTCTCCGTCTCGTAAATTCAATATGTGTATGGTTTACGCGCTCTAACATTCCACCAAATTCCACAATCAGTATATGACCTCGAGACATCTTTCAAAAAGAGCGACTTTCTTCGCAAGAGGCGTTTTATTAGAAAAAAGAGCCCGAAATGCTTTGGCTTGATGGTGATAAGGAACTAATCAAACTTATCAACGGTCGGCTGACGGTTTCGGGTGCAAAAAGCTCTCTCTGATTATAGATGATCAGAGAGAGCTTTTTTACTGCCTGCTTGGTCACATATAAGGAACACACCCATACTAACGGTATAAATATTTCACTCCAAATTATACGGATGGTGTGTTCAAAGGCTCGGATCGATGTGTTATACTTATATCAGACGAAAACGAGGAGGGATGAATGTGAATATAAATCTTTCGGAAAATATTCGCTCACATCGCCGGGCGCGCTCACTGACACAGCAGCAGTTGGCGGATGCGTTGGGTGTTACCGTTGGGGCAGTCTACAAATGGGAGGCGAACTTATCCGCGCCTGATTTGACGCTGCTCGTTGAACTTGCCGACTTGTTTGATACATCGGTGGATGTCCTGCTCGGCTATCATGTGAAAAGCAACAA
>CANQYV010000007.1 GCA_947628165.1 uncultured Clostridia bacterium
CCGGAGACGGAGATGAGCATCTCAAAGCACCGCCTCTCCCCTGCCGTAGCAGGACTCGGCGACGTAGTCGTAGCCCTCGTACAATACCTCAAGCGTTTTTCCGATCTTCTTTTCGTTCTTCGACGCCGATATCCCGAGCTGTACCGCCATTATCCTGTCGTAGCGGTCCTGCTTTGTCTGCTCGTCTATCTGATCTTCAAAATCATATGCGGGAGTGCCCTCCTCGCGCGAATATGTGAACGCTCCGAACCTGTCGAATTTCGCCTCCGCGATATATTCGCACAGCTCGTTGAATTCCTCCTCGGTCTCGCCGGGGAAGCCTACGATCGCCGTCGTCCTTATCGTGATGCCGGGCACGCCGTCTCTCAGCCTCTTCACGGCATCCCTGACGCAGGCGGCGCCGCCGTGCCTGTTCATGCGGCGCAGCACCGTCTCCGAGACGTGCTGTATCGGCAGGTCTATGTATTTTACGACGCGGCGGTTGTTTCTGATCTCGGCAATAAGCTCATCCGTTATTTTGTCCGGGTAGCAGTACATGATGCGGAACCACGGTATCTTCGTCTCCTCCGACAGCCTGTGAAGAAGCTCCGCGAGCTTGTATTCTCCGTATATGTCGATGCCGTACCTCGTCGTGTCCTGCGCGACGAGGATCAGCTCGCCGATGCCGAGTCCCTCGAGCGACTTCGCCTCCGAGATTATGTCCTCCATCGTCCGCGAGCGGTGGCGCCCTCTTATCGACGGTATAGCGCAGTACGAGCAGTGATTGTCGCACCCCTCAGCTATTTTGATGTATGCGTATGCCTCGGTTGTGACGACGCGCTCGCCGCCGAGCGGCGCCTCGTTTTTGTTCCCGTACCGCGAGAATTTTTCGCCCCTCTCGACCGCGCGCACCGCCTCGACGATATCGTGCACGGAGCCGACGCCGAGAACGGCGTCCACCTCCGGCATTTCTTTCATAATTTCTTCTTTGTACCTCTCGGGCAGACACCCCGTCACGATGATGCCTTTCAGCGATTTATTCTCCTTGAGCCATGCGACGTCGAGGATGTTGTCTATCGCCTCGCGGCGCGACGACTCGAGAAACGCACAGGTGTTGATAACTATAATGTCCGCCTCCGTATCCTCGGGCGTTATTTCGTAGCCCGCGTCGGAGAGCAGCTTCAGCATTACCTCGGTGTCCATGAGGTTTTTCGCGCATCCGAGCGAAACAAAACCAATTTTTGTCGGCATTTTCCCTATCCCCGGCTCACCCGGGCTCCCTTTTATTCTTTCGTATTCATGCCCGAAAAGAGCTTCGCGGCGTTTGCGATATCCTCGGAGGAAAAGCCCTGCCTGTACAAATACGACATGAGCTTCCGCCTGCCGTCGGGGTCGCCTCTGTCGGGGATCCCGCCCTTTTTCTCTATCGCGCGGGCGCATATCTCTCCGAAGTCGAGCCCGCAGCCGTCAGCCCAGGACGCGACCTTGTCCCTGTCGTATCCGAGCGCGCAAAGCTCGCTCTTTACGCGGCGCAGCCCGCGCAGCTTCCGCTCCGCCATTGCCTCCCCGCGCCTTTTTATCTGTGAGTCCTCGTTTATGTACCCGAGCGCCTCAAGCTCGGCGGCAGCCGCCTCCGCGTCGCCCCGGTCGTATCCCTTCGCGCACAGCTTTCTGACAAGCCCCCGCTTCGGATTGTCCGAATACGAGAGCAGGCGCACGCCCGCGCAAATGCATTCAAAAACGCGCGCTGCCGCAACGGCCTCTTCGGCGTCCGAGTCGCCTATCAGCCTGCCCGCAGCCCATCCGCGCTCGCGGAAAAACGAGGCGGGCACCGAAAGCGGGAGCTCAGCTCCCGTTTCCGCGTCTGCCAGAAGGAGCCTCACCTCAAACGGCAGCTCCCCCTTTCCGGCAGTTTTTATTATTACGCTCAAATGTCTTCTCCGTCGATGTCGAGGAGCCTTATGTCAAGCTCGTCGTCGAGCGAATCGGGGTCGAGCTCCTCTTTATCCCCGTCGCCGTCGCCGGAGAGGAATTTTTCCTTTATCTTCGCCTCTATCTCGTCCGCGAGAGCCTTGTCTTCTTCAAGCAGGCGGCGGACGGCGTCTCTGCCCTGAGCGAGCCTTGAGTCGCCGTATGAGAACCAGGAGCCGCTCTTTCCTATGATGCCCGCGTCGACGCCGAGATCTATTATCTCGCTCGCCTTCGAGATGCCCTTGCCGTACAACATATCGAACTCCGCCGTGCGGAACGGAGGCGCGACCTTGTTTTTCACGACCTTGACCCTCGTCCTGCTGCCGTATATCTCGGAGCCGCTCTTGAGCGTCTCTATCTTCCTGACGTCGAGGCGGACGGAGGCGTAGAACTTCAGAGCCCTGCCTCCCGTCGTCGTCTCGGGATTGCCGTACATGACGTTTATCTTCTCGCGAAGCTGGTTTATGAAGATGACGATGCAGTTCGTTTTCGCTATCGAGCCCGAGAGCTTCCTCAGCGCCTGCGACATGAGGCGCGCCTGAAGCCCGACCGTCGCGGTCCCCATCTCCCCCTCGATCTCCTGCTGCGGGACGAGCGCCGCCACCGAGTCGATGACGACGATGTCGACGGCGCCGGAAAGCACGAGCGCCTCCGCTATCGAGAGCGCCTGCTCGCCGCTGTCGGGCTGAGAGACGAGAAGCTGATCTATGTCGACGCCGAGCGCCGCGGAATAAACGGGGTCGAGCGCGTGCTCCGCATCGATGAACGCCGCCTCGCCGCCCGCCTTCTGGACCTCCGCTATCGCGTGGAGCGCAAGCGTCGTTTTGCCCGACGACTCGGGCCCGTATATCTCTATTATCCTTCCCTTGGGGTATCCGCCGATGCCGAGCGCGAGGTCGAGCGTCAGCGACCCCGACGGGGACGCGCTGACGTTCATGTTTTGCGTCTCGCCGAGCTTCATTATCGCTCCGCTGCCGTAATCCTTCGTTATCTGCGAAAGCGCCGCCGCGAGCGCCTTTTCCTTATCGTCCGCAGGAGCCGCCTTAACTGTCGCCGTCTTCTTTGTCTTTGCCATTCTTTTCTTTTCTCCGTTCTCCGGTTTAAACCGAACAAATGTTTGTTTGCTCTATTATATCAGCCTCTCGGAAAAAAATCAACACTTTTTTTGAAAAAATTTCAATATGTCGGGCTGTCGAGCCTCCAGACGAGATTTCCCTCCGATGACATACCCGTCTCGGTTGCGGTACCCTCCGCCTCTCTTTCTTCAAGGCGGACGGTCACCTCAACGTCGGCGTCTCTTTTGCCCGCGACATAGGAATGGAGCGTCGCCCTTATCTCGTCTTTGCGCGAGCGTGTTATTTCTATATCGTCAAGGTCGTATGTCCGCTCTTTGCCGGACTCTATGAGCTGCTCGGAGTCGAGCCGCCGCTGGAGCCTGTCCCCGTTCTCTATATACCTTGCGAAGACGACGCCCGACGCGTCGTCGCTGCTGTAGCCCTCGAGAAACGTCCTGAAAATTATCGTGTTCGCGAAATTCTCGGTAAAGACGAGCAGCGTCGCTTCCCTCAATTCCGCCTCGGTCAGATACGGCTCGCCGTCGGCGACGTTTGCATAGAGCGCCGCCATGCCTTCTTCCGGCTCCTCGACCTTCATCCCGTCGCCGTAGTATATCACGTTCAGGGGCAGGGACGCCTCGACGAGACTTGCCACGATCTCTTTTGCCTCCGCCTCATCGGGCCCACCCGAGCAGCCGGAGAACACACAAATTAGCGACATTGCCGCGAGCAGCGCAGAGAGAAGTCTCACACGCGCGGCCTTCATATCTCCTCCCCGGATGATGTGTCCGCTTCGTCCCCGGCATATTCTGTGCCGTCCTCCGCACTGCCGTCCGCCTCTTTTTCCTCATCCTTTGCGGATGCGACAACGGCGAAGCTGCCGACCTTTGTGCCGCCTCCCGTCCGCATCAGTATGACGCCGGACGCCGTGCGGCCGTATGTGCTTATCTCGCGGGAGGGTATTCTTATCATGATGCCGCCCTCCGTGATGAGCATTATGTCGTCGTCGTCGCCGACGGCGGCGAGCCCGACAAGAGCCCCGGTCTTTTCCGTGACGTTGTGGCAGAAGATGCCTAAGCCGCCGCGGTTCTTCGCGTTGAAGAGGCTGAATTCCGTCCGCTTGCCGAAGCCGTTTTCCGTCACGGTCAGAAGCGTCTTTTCCTCGTCCACAACGGCAACGCCGACGACGCGTTCGCCGCCCCTGAGCCTTATGCCGCGGACGCCGTGCGACGTCCTGCCCTGGCACCTGACGCCCGCCTCGTTGAATCTGACGGCTCTGCCGGACACGGACGCGATTATGATGTCCTTCGTTCCGTCCGTGCAGCCGACAAATATCAGCTCGTCGCCCTCGTCGAGCGTGATCGCGCGTTTTCCGCCGCGCCTCTGATATTCAAATTCCGACAGGCGCGTGCGCTTGACGGTCCCCATCTTCGTCACCATCGTGAGGTATTTATCCTCGTCGTAGCTCTCGACGGCGACGAACGCCGTCACGGAGTCGCCGGGCTCGAGCTCGATGACGTTCGCGATATTCGTTCCCTTTGTGGCGCGGCCGAACTCTGGGATCAGATACGCGCGCTTCGCGTATACCTTCCCGCTGTCGGTGAACATCAGAAGGTCGCTGTGGCTGCCGACGGAGATTACGCGCTCGATGTAGTCCTCCTCCTTCGTCGTCATCGCTATAATGCCTTTTCCGCCCCGCCTCTGCGCCGTGTATGTGTCTGCGCGCTGGCGCTTGATGTAGCCGTCGTGCGTTATCGTGATGATGCAGTCGTGGCGGTCGATAAGATCCTCCGCGAGTATCTCGTTTTCGACAGGCACGATCTCGGTAAGACGCGCGTCCGAGTATTTGTCTCTTATCGCGGTCATTTCTTCCTTTATGAGCGCCTTGAGCTTTTCCTCGTCGGCAAGTATCGACACTATCCGCTCTATTTCTTCATAGAGCTTTGCGAGCCTGTCCTCTATCTTTTTGCGTTCGAGTCCCGACAGCCTGCCGAGCGTCATCTCCACTATCGCCTGAGCCTGCGCGTCGGAGAAGCCGAACGTCTCCATTAAGTTCGCCTTTGCGTCCGGTATGGAGGCGGACCCCTTGATTATGGCTATGACCTCGTCGATATGGTCTATCGCTATCTTGTATCCTTCGTAAATATGGGCCTCACGGCGCGCCCTCTCAAGGTCGAAATTCAGCCTGCGCGTGACTACCGACTCCTGATGGAGTATGTATTCGCGGAGAATCTCCTTGAGCGTGCACGTTTTCGGCTCGCCGTTGACGAGCGCGACCATGTTGACGGCGCATGTGTCCTGGAGCTGCGTGTAGCGGAAGAGCTGGTTTAAGAGCACCTGCGGATTTATGTCCCGCCTGTACTCGATAACTATCTTCATGCCGTCGCGGCCCGACTCGTCGCGAAGGCCCGTAATGCCGTCTATCCTCTTTTCGCGGTGCAGGTCCGAAATGCTCTCTACGAGCTGGCTCTTGTTGACGCCGTAAGGGATCTCGGTCGCGATTATTCTGTGGTTCTCCTCGTCTATCTCGGTGCGCGAGCGGACCGTGATGTGACCTCTGCCCGTCTCGTATGCCTCAAGGATGCCGGAGGTGCCGTATATTATCGCCCCCGTCGGGAAATCTGGTCCCTTTATATACCTCATGAGGTCCGTCGTCCCGGCGTCGGGATGGTCCATCATGTATAGCGTCCCGTCTATGACCTCGGCTAAGTTGTGCGTCGGGATATTCGTCGCCATTCCGACGGCGATACCCATGCTGCCGTTGACGAGCAGGTTCGGGAAGCGGGACGGAAGGACGACGGGCTCCTTTAAGGTATTGTCGTAGTTCGGGCGGAAGTCGACGACGTCCTTGTCGATATCCGCGACCATTTCGTTAGACAGGCGCTCGAGCTTCGCCTCCGTGTAACGCATCGCCGCCGGCGGGTCGCCGTCGACGGAGCCGAAGTTTCCGTCTCCGAAAACGAGCGGGTACCTGTACGAGAAGGGCTGCGCCATGCGCACCATCGCAAGGTAAACGGAGGAGTCGCCGTGCGGATGGTAGTTGCCCATCACGGCGCCGACTATCTTCGCCGATTTGTGCGTCGGCCTGTCGTATGTGTGCTTTTCCTCGTACATGGAGTACAGTATCCTGCGCTGAACGGGCTTCAGCCCGTCTCTCACGTCGGGCAAGGCGCGGCTCGTTATGACGCTCATCGAATATGCAATGTAGGAGCGCTTGACCTCCTCATGCATTTCGATATCCACTATCTTCTGTTCGGGGAATTCGATATTTTCGGTTTCGTTCTTTTTCATAATGTCAAAATTCCGAAGCGCTCAAAAATTACAGGCGCCGGTCTCTTTCATAGCTTTATGCGTCTTTTTAAATGTCGAGCATATCCGCGTCTGCATATTTTGCGTTCGCGGTTATGAAGTCGCGGCGCGGCTCGACCTTGTCTCCCATAAGAACTGAGAAAATCTTGTCGCATGCGACGGCGTCCTCTATCGAAACGCGCAGTATCGTCCTCGTCTCGGGATTCATCGTCGTCTCCCAGAGCAGGTTGCTGTTCATCTCGCCGAGACCTTTGTATCGGCTTATCTCGGTGCCCGATCCCATCTCCGCGATTATCGCATCCCTCTCCTCGTCGGAGTACGCGTACCGCGTCTTTTTTCCTCTCGTCAGCTTATAGAGCGGCGGGTGCGCGAAGTAGACGTGCCCGTCCTCTATGAGCTTTCTCATGTGGCGGAAGAAGAACGTCAGCAAAAGCACGCGGATGTGCGAGCCGTCGACGTCGGCATCCGCCATTATGATGATCTTTCCGTACCGCAGCTTCGTTATGTCGAAATCGTCCCCGATACCGCAGCCGAGCGCCTGTATTATAGGGATTATGGATACGTTGCCGTACACCTTGTCAAGACGGCTGCGCTCCACGTTCAGTATCTTTCCGCGGAGCGGAAGTATCGCCTGGAACTGCGAGCTCCGTCCCGACTTCGCGCTGCCTCCAGCCGAGTCTCCCTCGACGAGGAACAGCTCCGTCAGATCGGTCCTTCTCTCGTGGCAGTCGGCAAGCTTGCCCGGCAGTGTCGTCACCTCAAGGCCCGTCTTTCTCACTGCCTCGCGCGCTTTTCTCGCCGCCTCTCTCGCCCTTGACGCCGTGAGCGCCTTGTCGAGAATGACCTTTGCCGTCTGCGGGTTCTCCTCGAGATATTCCGCGAGCTTTTTCGAGACGAGCCCGTCGACGAACGTCCTCACCTCGGAATTTCCGAGCTTCGCCTTTGTCTGGCTCTCGAACTGGGCGTCAGTCAGCTTGACGGACACTATCGCGGTAAGTCCTTCTCTTACGTCCTCGCCCGCGAGGTTCTTGTCCGAATCCTTCAGTATCTTCATCCGGCGCGCGTAATCGTTGAACACCTTCGTCAGCGCCGATTTGAAACCGGTCTCGTGCGTGCCGCCCTCTATCGTCGTCATGTTGTTGGCGAACGTGATTATCATCTCGTTCAACCCGTCGTTGTATCGCAGGGCGACCTCGGCGGACATATTTCGCTCCGCTCGCTCGTCCTTCATATAAATGACGTCGCCGTGTATCGGGTCGACGCCCCTGTCGGAGTCGAGGTATTCAACAAAGCTCTTGATGCCGCCCTCGTAGCAGCACCTTTCCTCGACGGGCTCGTCTCCCCTTTCGTCGCGCAGTACTATCGCGAGCCCCGCGTTCAAAAACGCCTGCTCCCTTATGCGCTGGAGAAGAATATCGAAATCGAATACGGATTCCTCGAATATGTCGGGATCCGGCTTAAAGCGGACGAAAAGCCCGTGGTCGTCCTCCGTCGTGTCGCCGACGCAGGCGAACGGCCTTACGACGTGGCCCCTTTCAAACCTTTCCGTATATATCTTTCCGCCGACCCTGTTGTCGACCTCCATCCATTCGGAGAGCGCGTTCACGACGGACGCGCCGACGCCGTGAAGACCGCCCGCGATCTTGTATCCGGCGCCGCCGAACTTTCCGCCGGCGTGAAGTATCGTAAAGACGACCTCAAGCGTCGGTATGCCCATTTTGTGATGGATGCCCGCGGGCACACCTCTCCCGTTGTCGCGAACCGAAACACTCCCGTCAGGATACAGCGTCACGACTATTTTGTCGCACGCGCCGGCAAGCGCTTCGTCTATCGAATTGTCCACTATCTCGTTTACAAGATGATGAAAACCGCGCGACGACGTCGTGCCTATATACATTCCGGGGCGCTTGCGGACTGCCTCGAGCCCCTCGAGCACCTGTATCTGTTCGTCGTCGTAGACGCCGTCCGCGGCCGTCACATTCGTCATGTTCATTTCATCCGACATTTGTACTATGACCTCTCCTCTGATGATGACCGCGTGTCCGCGGCACAAAACGTTTTAGTATCAATATTCATGCTTCCCGACTCTGCCCGAAAGCGAAGGCGGTGAAAGCTGCGACAGCGTGACCATGTCATCCGCCGTAAGTATAAAGCTCTTCGGCAGCTCGTAAGACGTGAGGATGACCCTCCCCTCGCGCTGCGAGGCGGTGAGAAATTCTTTTGTGATCTCAGACACCGTGGAGGTATCCATATCGAATATCCCTATTATGTTTTCAGCCTGAATGAGCCTTCCGCTGCCCGTGTGTATATACATTTTACACCTGTTCTTTTGAAATAAGCGTCGGCACACCAGACTTCACGCAGTAGCACACCCCGTCGCGCAGACGCCGCTTCACGGACGTGTCGCACGAGGTTATTATCACCTGCCTGTCCCTTATGCCAGACACGATATAGGAACGGCGCGCCGGGTCGAGCTCCGATAAAATATCGTCGAGCAGAAACACGGGATATTCCCCCGTTTCCCGCTTGGAATATTCCCCCTCCGCGAGCTTCATCGTCAGAACTATCGACCTCTGCTGCCCCTGAGACGCGAAGAACTTCGCGTCCTTGCCGTTCAGCGTTATGTCGACGTCGTCTTTATGTATCCCGTACTGCGTCGAGCCGAGAAATATCTCCCGCTCCGTGTTTTCCGTCAGCTGGCGGCGGTATATCTCACGCACTCGCTGCTCGGAGCCGTAATCGCCGCCGATTCTCGACGTCCCGTGATATTGAAGCCTCGCCTCTTCCCGTCCGCCCGTCATGTCGGCGTAAAGCTCGGAGACGATATTTGAGAGCTTTTCGGTATATTCCGCCCTGATCACGGCGATTTTCGCCGCATATTCCGCAAGAGACGTGCTCCACGCCTCAAGAGACGCCGAGCCTCTTCCCGCCTTCGCGCCTTTAAGCAGCGCGTTTCTCTGCATAAGGATCGTATTGTACCTTTGCAGCGTCCTCATATAGACTGGGCGGAGCTGCGATATCGCCACATCGAGAAATACGCGCCTTTCGGACGGACCCGACTTCACTATCGAAAGATGCTCCGGCGAAAAGAGCACGGCGCGGAAATTCCCTATCATCTCCGAGAGCCTGTCGAGCCTGACGCTGTTTTTGTACGGCGTCTTGTGCTTTCCTTCGGAAATATCGAGCCGCAAAGTGTTTTTTCTTCCTCCCGACTCGTATTCCATCGAAAGGGAAGCTGCGTTTGCCCCGAACCTTATGAGCTCGTTGTCTCTTCCCGCCCTGTGGCTCTTTCCCTGTGCGAAAAGATATACGCCCTCGAGCATATTAGTCTTTCCCTGCGCGTTTTTTCCGTACAGTATCGTGACCTCCGGCGAAAGCTCGAGCTTTGCGCTCTCAATATTTCTAAAGTCCCTGTATTCGATCCGACTGCAGATCAAGTTTTCCTCAGTCCTTCATTCTGACGGGCATCACAAAGAAGAGATAGTCTCCCTCGTCGTCCGCCCTCTCTCCCGCGTCCGTTATCGCGACGCCCATCAAAGGCGTCGAGAGCGCTATGTTTATCCTGTCGGAGTCGGCTGCCCTCACGGCGTCGAGAAGGAAGCGGCAGTTGAAGCCTATCTTTATATCTTCTCCCGTCTTCTCTATCGGTATCTCGTCATAATGGGAACCCGAAATGCTGCCTGACGTGATGGCGAGCCTGTCGCCGGAGAAATCACATGTGACGTATCCTCTGCCGCTGCCGGATTTTTCTTCTATCATAAGTGACGCGCGCTCGAGAGAGTCTGCGAAAAACGCCCTGTCGAGGCTGACCGAGATCTTCTGCGTGCTCGGGATTATCCTGTCGTAGTCGATGTACTCGCCGTCGATAAGGCGGGAGAAGAACACGATATCGCCTGTGCGCGCATCTTCTTCGTCGTTCGATATCGTGAATATAACGTGCTTTCTCGTCAGCGCGACGGAAACCGTGTCCTCGCTGTCGGAAATGAGCTTTCCGAGCTCAGCCAGAGTCTTTCCCGGGACGTTGAACTTCATCTCCGCGTCGTCGCCCTTTACGTTTGTGACTGCGCACGCCGCTGTGCACTTCGAGAGTCTGTTGCTGTCGCATGAAACGACCGTCAGCCCGTCGCCGGAGACGCGGAAATGCGCGCCCGTGAAAATTGCCCTCTGATCCTTCTGCGCTATCGCAAACGACGTCTGATTTATGAATTTCTTCATCAGGTGCTGCGGCAGCTCGAAGCTGCGCTCGCCCGACAGCGTCGGGAGCGACGGGAAGTCGGAGCCGGGTAGCGCGTGGAGCTCGAACGTGCTCTTTCCGCTCTCTATTTTGACATTCATCCTGTCGTTTACCGTGACGGTTATCTCGTCGTTCGGCATCGTCTTTATTATGGAATAGAATTTCTGCGAGTTTATGATATATGAGCCTTCCTCCCTCACCTCGGCCTCGACCGATGTGCGGATGCCCTTTTCGTTGTCGTATGCCGTTATGACGCAGACTCCGTCCTTCGCGTCAAATAAAAGCCCGTCTATGGCTGTCAGCGTGTTTTTGTTTGATGTTGCGTTCATTGCCGGCGTAACTGCCGCGATGAGAGGCGCCTTTTCAAAAACTATCTTCATTTCTCTTTGTCTCGGTGACGGTAAAGTCTCTCCCGTCAGCCCTCCTTTTTTATTTTTTCTTTAATTGTGCTCGTTTTTCGGCTGTTGAAAACCCGTCCGCCGCTTTTTTGTGTGCTTGAATTATATTATTATAATAAACAGCAGTAGAAGCAGTAGTGGTGAGGAAACGTTTGAAAACCGCAAAAACCTCTTTTGAAAAAAGCATTTTTCCGATATGGAAAGTTAGGTTTTTTCTGTCGGTAAACTGTGGCAAAGTTTCATATAAGATCTTGCGAAAAAAATCGAAAATTTTCAAAAAAGCTCGGATTTTCGCGTTACGGGGCGTTATCAACAGGCGCTGATGAAAAATTTTCATCAATTTCCGTTTTCGCAGTGTACGGGAAAAATCGGCTCCAAAAGAATATTTGCCTTGCGGTTACGCCGACTTTTCCACAGGGTTATCAACAGACTGTGGATAATATGCGAGTGTCAAATATCGATTTCATTCATAAGCTCGTTTATTTCGGCCGCAAACGGCGGGTTCTCCTTTATTTCGTTTTCGACCGTGTTGTAAGAGGAGAGTATCGTCGTATGATGCCGGCCTCCGAGCTCGGCGCCTATCTCCGGCAGGGACATGTTCGTCTTTTTTCTGAGGATATAGACGGCGACGTGCCGCGCCCAGACGAGCTCCTTCGTCCGCTTCGGGCTCTTTATGTCGTTTTCGTCAATGCCGTATTTTACCGACACCTCGTGAAGCACCTTCTGTATCTTTACCGAGAGAGGCAGCTCCTCGGAAACTATGTCAGAGAGGCACCTTGCCGCCATCTCCGTCGTTATCGGCTCACCGGAAACGAAGCTCTGCGCGCCGAGGCGCTTCAGCGAGCCCTCTATCTGCCTTATGTTCCGCTTGAGCTTCTCCGACAGGTACTCGACGACCTCCGGCGAGAGCGATATCCCCATCGTCTCAGCCTTTTTCATTATTATGGCGGAGCGCAGCTCCATATCCGGCGGCTGAATGTCGGCGAGAAGTCCCCATTCAAATCTCGTCTTTATCCTGTCCTCGAGCCTGTTTATCTCCTTCGGCGGACGGTCGGACGTGAAGATTATCTGCTTGTGGCTCTCGAAAAGCTCGTTGAACGTGTGGAAAAATTCTTCCTGCGTCGACTCTTTCCCGCCTATGAACTGAACGTCGTCTATCAAAAGGACGTCCGCCTGCCTGTATTTTTCGCGGAGCGCGGAGTTGACGAGCGGATTTTTCTTAGCGAGCGCCTCGATCAGCTCGTTTGTGAACTCCTCACATGTGACGTATATTATCCGCTTCGACGGGTCGAGCCGCCTCACCTCGTTCGCGACGGCGTACATCAGATGCGTCTTCCCGAGCCCGCTCGGTCCGTAAATGAAGAGGGGATTGTAGACCTCCCCGGGATTGTTCGCGACGGCGACGCACGCCGCGTGCGCGAATTTATTCGAGCCGCCGACTATGAAATTGTCAAACGTGTATTCGGGATTGAAAACGTAACCTCCGGCGTCCGAAAGCGGGCGCGCAGCGTCTCTTTTCTCTGTTTTTTCCTGGTTTTTCCCGATACTGTCCCGACTGTCCTCTTCCGGCACGGGCACGATGTCGACGTCTATTTTGTACCCGAGGACGTCCTCAAACGCGCGCTCGATAGTTTCTCTGTGCCGCTTCATTATTATGCCGTACTTGAAATCGTTGCTGCACGAAAGCGTCGCGCGGTTTTCGTTTATATCGGTAAGCTCGAGCACCGGTATCCACAGATTGTAGGCGTCCTTTGAGAAAATTTCCGCAAGTCTCGCCTTCACCGGTTCCCAGATCGTCTTTATGTTTTCTTCGTTCTTCATCTTCCGTCTGGGGACACGACCCCATAATAAATTTAACTTTATCTCATATTATATCATATATACTCGTCTTTTACAAGACCGAAGAGCGATTTTTTGCCCCTCACGGGGAGCGGTTTTGAGTACGGCGAAAAAAACCGACCCGTTTTATGCTTTCGACTTTTATTTTGTTAAAAGGCACTTGACAATCCGAAACCTTTATGTATATAATAGTAGCTGTGTTATGCCCGATAGGAAAAAAACGCTAACATAGCTTCCGAAATCACGAAAAAAGGAGGTATGGCAGACTATGAAGAGAACTTATCAGCCCAAGAAGCTCCAGAGACAGAAGGAGCACGGTTTTATGAAGAGAATGAAGACCACCAACGGACGCAAAGTCTTGAAGAGAAGACGCGACAAGGGCAGAGCCCGTCTTTCCTACTGAGGAAAGCCTGTGGGCGGCAGCGCCGTATTTCAAACCCGCCGGTGCCGGACGACAACTCCGACATTCGGAGGGTTTTCGGTTTATTTTAAAGAAATCATAAAAACGGAAGCAATATGAAGATCTATCCGGTCTGTGAAAACAGAGCGTTTCAGAGAGCGTACAAAAAAGGGAAGAAAGCCGCGGGAAAATATATCGTCGTCTATGTTATAAAGACGTCGGATAAAGACGCCGCGAGGACTGCGCACGGCAAGCCTGTCACAAGGCTCGGTCTGACCGTCACGAAGGGACGCGGAGGCGCCGTCGTCAGAAACCGCATAAAGCGCGTGCTGCGCGCCGCATGGTGCGAGGCGGCGGAAAAATGCGCGTTTTCCGGCGGGCTCGACGTCATCATCGTTGCGAGAGACGCCGCAGCCGAGGCAAAGTCTTCCGATATTCTGCCGGAGCTTTTATCTATTTCGGAAAAGCTCGGCGTGACAGACGCAAACCGAAATTCGGAATCATGAAGATATTTTCCGCCCCCTTTATTTTTCTTCTTCGGCAGTATCAGAAATACGTTTCCCCACATAAGCGCGCGCCGTCGTGCCGGTTTTCGCCGACTTGCTCGCAGTACGCAATCGAGGCGCTCTCGGAGTGGGGGCTCATAATAGGTACGCTGCTTTCGGTATGGAGGGTCCTGCGCTGCAATCCCTTTTCAAAGGGAGGCTATGACCCTGTGCCGAAGAGGCGGGGCAGACACAAAATCGACTGAAGGCTTACGGGCTTGACCCGTTACCGTGCGGAGCCGGCCGGCCGCACGGACATTTTTGTTACGGCCACATAATCGAAAAAGAAAAGATCACTAATGGAAAAACAAAAGAAAAATCTTTCACCACGCGTGCTGCTCATACTTCTGACGGCGGTCTTTCTCGTTATAGCGACGCTTGTGCCCGCATACGCGGCGGAGACGGACGTTCCAGAAACGGAAGCTGCCGCCGAGACGGCGCCCTATGAGACGGACGCCGACGGGGATTATGTTTTTGAGGAAACGGGCTCGGGATTTTCGCTTTTCGATATCCTCCTTGTCCCTATGGGATTCATAATCCGCATCTGCTACGCGATAACGAAGAATTACGCCGCGGCGCTCTTCCTGTTTGCCCTTGTGATGCAGATCATACTTTTGCCGTTCGGCATAAAGCAGCAGAAGAACATGAACAGGCAGGCGGCTCTGCGTCCGAAGGAAAACGCGATACGCAAAAAGTACGCGGGCAGAACGGACGCCGTGACGCAGCGCAAGATGAACGACGAGATAATGTCCCTCTACCAGCAGGAGAACTTCAATCCTGCGAGCGGATGCCTGCCGCTTTTAATTCAGCTGCCGATCATTTTCGCGCTTTTCGCCGTCGTTCGTCAGCCGCTGACTTATATCACGCGTCTCCCCGCGAACGTCATCATGGCGCTGCGCGAAAGGCTCGTGGCTCTCGGCGAAACATTGACGCCCGGATATGAAGAGATAAGCGTCATATCTTACCTCAAAGAGCACGGAGCCTCCGCCATAGGAGGGTTCGGAAAGTATATCACCGAGGAGACCGTGACGGGAATGCCCAACTTCCGCATGTTCGGCGGACGTTTTGACCTCTCCGTTGTCCCGTCCTCGAATTTTCTGAGCATTTATCTGCTTGTGCCGCTTCTGACGTTCGTGTTCATGTACGGCTCGATGAAGCTGACGAAAAAGCTCTCCTATCAGCCCCAGCCGGCGGCGGACGGTCAATCCCAGGCGTCGATGAAGATAATGGAGCTTTTGAGCCCCGTTATGTGCACATACTTCGCCTTCATCGTCCCCTCGGCAATAGGCATCTACTGGATGTACCGCAACATCCTCGCGATAGTTCAGCAGTTCGTCCTCTCAAAGATTTATCCGATACCGAGATTTACCGAAGAACAGCTCCGCGAGGCGGAGAAGGAGTACCTCGGCAAGACGAAGAAGACTAAATCCGAGCGCGACCCGAACAAACCGAAGCCGCGTTCCCTGCACAGGATAGATTTCGACGACGACGATGACGAGCCCGCGCCCGCGCCGAAGGAAAAGCCCAAAAAGCCCGACGGCCCGATAGCTCCCGCCCCGCTCAAGGACGGCAAAGAAAACAAAGAAAGCAAGGGCGGCAAGAACGGTGACGGCGGCGATGGCGACAGCTCCGACGGCGACGAATAACGCGCCCTCATATTTCAGAAAGGATACGGAAATGAAAAAGGAAATAACGGTCACCGGCAAGACCATAGACGAGGCCCTCGCAAACGCGAGAGAGCAGATAGGTCTTGAAGGTATTGAACTCGAATACGACATAATAGAGCTCCCGAAGAAGGGTCTTTTCGGGCTCGGTTCCTCAGACGCCGTGATAAAGGTATCTTATGAGCTGCCCGAGGAAAATCCCGCGCTCAAGCTCGTTTCCTCTCTCGTCAGCGCGATGGGGCTCAACGCAAAGGTCAGCGCCGCCGACGGGGAAGAGGGCGAAATGAAGCTCACGGTCGACGGAGAGGGCGTCGGCGTCCTCATAGGTCATCACGGCGAAACGCTCGACGCGCTCCAGTATCTCGCGAACCTCGCATACGCGAAGGGAACGTCCGACAAGCCGAAGCGGCGCGTCACGCTCGACGTCGAGGGTTACCGCGAAAAGCGCGCCGAAACGCTCCGCTCGCTCGCCCGCCGCATGTCGGCTCGCGTGCTCAAGTACAAGCGTCCCGTCACCCTCGAGCCCATGAACCCCTACGAGCGCCGCATAATCCATTCGGAGATCCAGAATATAGAGGGCGTTACGACGCACTCGATCGGTGTCGACGCCGAGCGCCGCATAGTCATAACGCTCGATAAGCCCGAGAAAGAAGAAGAAAACTGAAAAAAGGGAAGCGATAGCCCTTTTTTGAAAAAAGAAAATGCATAAAATGCCGCGTCGCGAAAAAAATGCCGCGACGCGGCATTTTTCTTTTATCTCCACACGGCACGGAAGATTTTTTATCCGAAAGGCAAAGAGAAATGATTCATAACGACACGATAGCGGCAGTATCGACGCCCGCGGGCGTCGGCGGCGTCGCGCTCATAAGGATATCGGGAGACGGCGCCGTCGCCGCCGCGTCGAAGGTGTTTTTCCCCGCGTCGGGAAAAAAGCTCACGGACGCGGAGCATTCGAGATCATATTACGGCAGGATATTCGAGGGCGGCGAGGCGATTGACGACGGCATGGCGACCGTTTTTTACGGGCCGCGCTCGTTTACGGGTGAGGACACCGTCGAGATAACGTGCCACGGGGGAATTTTGATAACCGAGCGCGTGCTCTCCGCCGTCCTTGCCGCAGGCGCGCGCGCGGCGGGACCCGGGGAGTTCACGCGCCGCGCGTTCGTCTCCGGCAAGCTGACGCTCGCGGAGGCCGAGGCGACCGGCGACCTCATCCACGCGAAGACGGGCTCTCAGCTCGCGCTCGCGTCCCCCGCCTCCCGCGCGCGCCTTTCGGAGAGCGTTTCGGGCCTGAGAGGGAAGCTTCTCGAGCTTCTCGCCCGCACGTCCGTCCGCCTCGATTACCCAGAGGAAGACCTTTCCGACATTGACGAGTCGGAGCTGCTTTCGGAAACGGAGGCGCTCCTTTCCGAAACGGAGGCACTCCGCGCCACATACAGAACGGCGCGCGCCGTCTCGGTCGGGATAAACACCGTCATCTGCGGCAGACCGAACGCGGGGAAGAGCACGCTCTACAACCTCTTTTTGGGGCAGCCCGCCGCGATCGTCACCGATATCCCCGGCACGACGCGCGACGTTCTCACGTCGGAGGCGTCTGCGGGACGCGTGCTCCTTCGCCTTTCGGACACGGCGGGTATACGCGAAAGCCTTGACCCCGTGGAGAAGATAGGCGTTTCGAGAGCGCGGGAGAGTATCATGTCGTCAGAGCTTCTTATAGCTGTTCACGACGCGTCGGTGCCGCCCGATGATGACGACCGCTTCGTACTCGGGGCGTCCGCTCCCGTCAAGCTCGCGGTCGTAAACAAAATCGACATCGCGCCGCCCGAGCGCGTCGCCGAATACTCGGAGCTCGCCGCCTCATTCGGCGCGGTCCCCGTTTTGTGCGCGCTCTCGGAGGGGAAGGGTTTTCCTCAGCTTGTTGAAAAGATCGAGGCTTCCTTCACGGACGGAGAGCTGAGGCTCGGTCACGACGCGCTTATAATGAACGCGAGGCAGTCGGCGGAGGTCGGAGCGGCGGCGGCGTCGCTTTTGTCCGCGGCAGACGCGCTCCGACGCGGGCTCCCCGTCGATATCGCCGTCTCCGAGCTGTCGCTCGCGCACTCGGCGCTCTGCCGCCTCGACGGCGCGGACGCCTCCGAGGAGGTCATATCGGAAGTCTTCTCCAAATTCTGCGTGGGAAAATAAATAAGGCTAAAACGGCAAAAATACCGAATAAAAAAGCAGACGGCTCTCGTCTGCTTTTTTGCATATAGAACAGCGTATATTAAAACATGTCTGAAAATAAGCCTATTTTCTCTTTTTCGGTTTTGGCGTTGGCAGTTCCTCATACATGGCGTTGAATAAACCCGTCAAAAACTCTTTGTCATCAACTTTGTCTACCAACAACATCTCTTTTGCTCCCTCATAGGGTAATTCATATGCAGCCGTCGGCATATAACTGATCGCTGCTTTTACCGGCTTTACAAGCAGCCTGTTGTCATAGATACCGCCTGCGATTTTGCCGCGGTAATAGATGATGTATTCTCCCATCAAAGCCCGGCATGTAATTTCATCCAGTTCGGATAACTGCCCTAAAATAAAATCTAAATATTCTTTACTCGATGCCATGATCCCGCCTCAAATCCCGATTTATCGCATTGCTTGTAATATAGCTGCCGGGAGGCGAACCCTCACCGGTTTTCGGTGACGTATCAACACCCCGGCATTCTCCTTGCCCGAACGATGATACGGCGCCGAAAACTGCGAAGCACTAAACGCTGTATGATTTTCGGATGATTTCGCGCGCGGAGGATTTCGCCTTGCTGGACGCAAGGCGGAATCCGACAAACGTGAAGGCGCCGGAAAGCGCCCGCGTGGAGCGGTGAAGTTCGTCTCCCGTCAGCTATAGGTAAGCCCTTTTTCGTCTGCTTTTGTTTTATCACTTGTGACAACGATGATATAAGGTTCGGGCCCTTCAGACCGCCTGTCGCGTATCTTTTTATCCTTCGGTATCCGTGCCGCCCTCGGGCGTGTTCGTGTCGGGCGTGTCGCCCTCATCCTCGGCAGCCCTGACTATGACGCCGTTTACGAAGTGGCCGGTGTACGAGCGGCCCTTTGCCCATGTGTATGTGCCCTCTCCGTTCGGGAGATTGGATGAGAACTGCCCCGTGTACGAGTCGCCGTTTGCCCATGTGTACGTTCCGTCTCCCGATCTCACGTCGTCGCGGAAGCCGCCCTCGTAAACGTCTCCGTTCGCGTAGATATATTTTCCCGTCCCGTTTTTGAGGTCGAAGCTGTATTCGCCCTCAAACGAGCTCCCGTCAGCCCAGGTGTATTTCCCCGCGCCGTTCTTCTTGTCGTTTTCAAAGCCGCCGTCGTAAACGCTTCCGTCAGCCCAGGTGTATTTCCCGTCGCCGCTCTTTTTCCCGTCGACAAAGTCGCCGTCGTATACGTCGCCGTTTTTGTATGTATAAACTCCCGAGCCCGTTATGGCTCCCATAACGAAGTCGCCCTCGTATACGTCGCCGTTTTCAAATTCGAGCCTGCCGTGACCGTCTCTTTCAAGGTCCTTGAGCGTTCCTTTGTACCTGTCCCCGTTGCTGTACTCGACAAATCCCGTCTTGGGGTCGACAGTCGCGGAAAGGCCGTTCGCGTATATTATCCTGCCGCGGTATATGTTCCCGCTTTTGTCGACGACGCCGAGAAATTTGTTGTACTCCTCGCCGTCCTCCGCTGACATGTCGCTTGCGGGCACGCGCATATAGCGGAAGCCGTAGATGTGCAGCGCGAGCGCCGCGACGCCGACCGCAGCGGCGGCGGAAGCGATGATTATGAGGAGAATTATCACTGCCTTGGGCAGCCTTCTTTTGGTTTCCATTGAAAAAAGACGTCTCCTTTAAGGTATGAATGACTTTTGTGTATGCTCCCGGGCTCAGAGCGTTCCGAGAAAGTTATCTATAAGCTGTATTAAGTCGGGGATGACGATGACGGCGGCAAACGCGGCGGCGGCGCAGATGACGACGCCTATAATGAGCGTAAAGAAATCGGTGCCTCGGCTCGCATATCTCACCTCGGCGCGGTATTTCAGCTCCTCGGGGATATAGAACCTCGCCGTCAGAAAGTCTATGTTCTCATGCTTTCGGAACTCGGGCTTCTTTGCTGTCGGCTTGTCGGCAGCCTCAGGCTCCTTTTCTTCATCTATTCTCATCACGAGGCGGCGCAGGGCGTTGTCAGTCCGCAGCGCGTTTTTGATTATCCAGTCCGTGCCGTAGCCGAGCTCCACTATCGTCTTCGCCTTTTCGGGAGAGAAGCATTCCTCCGAAAGCAGCGTCTTTACAAGTCCCCCTATGAGGCGCTTGTTGTAGACGGCGAGAAGCGACGCTATGACAATTCCCGCGAAAAGCGACCAAACGATGAGATCGACCGTAATGAACGGATTGTAAAGTTCAAAATGCTCGTACATAAATCATATATCCCCCTTTGAAGGGCGCCTATTTTTTCGGGACAATGACGTCCGTACCCATGTAGGGGCGGAGCACCTCGGGTATTTTTACGCTTCCGTCGGCGCAGAGGTTGTTCTCAAGCAGCGCTATCAGCATGCGCGGCGGCGCGGCGACCGTGTTGTTCAGCGTGTGCGGGAGATAAGTCTTCCCGTCCGCGCCCTTGACTCTTATCTTGAGACGCCTTGCCTGCGCGTCCCCGAGGTTCGAGCAGGAGCACACCTCGAAATATTTTTTCTGGCGCGGAGACCACGCTTCGATGTCGCAGGACTTTACCTTCAGGTCCGCGAGGTCGCCGGAGCAGCATTCAAGCTGGCGCACCGGGATGTCCATCGAGCGGAAGAGGTCGACGGAGTGACGCCACATCTTGTTGTACCAGTCCATCGATTCCTCGGGGCGGCAGATGACTATCATCTCCTGCTTTTCAAACTGGTGTATCCTGTATACGCCGCGCTCCTCGAGCCCGTGCGCTCCCTTTTCCTTGCGGAAGCAGGGGGAATAGCTCGTCAGCGTGCAGGGCAGTGTCGTCTCGGGGATGATCTGATCTATGAAGCGGCCTATCATCGAGTGCTCGCTCGTGCCGATGAGGTAGAGATCCTCGCCCTCGATCTTGTACATCATCGCGTCCATTTCTGAAAAGCTCATGACGCCGGCGGCGACCTTGCCGCGTATCATAAACGGCGGCACGCAGTATGTGAAGCCGCGCGCTATCATGAAGTCGCGCGCGTATGAAATGACGGAGGAGTGGAGCCTTGCGATATCTCCCATCAGATAGTAAAAGCCGTTGCCGGCGACTCTGTGCGCCGCGTCAAGGTCTATGCCGCAGAACGACTCCATTATGTCTGTGTGATACGGTATCTCGAAATCGGGAACGACGGGCTCGCCGAAGCGCTGTACCTCGACGTTCTCGCTGTCGTCCTTTCCTATCGGGACGGACTTGTCTATGATGTTAGGCAAACGCATAAGAATTGCCGTCATCTTCTCGTCCGCCTCCTGCATGAGGCGCTCGACCTCAGACAGCCTCTCCGCGAACTCGCCGACGCGGCGCTTTGCTGCCTCTGCCTCCTCGCGGAGCCCCTTTGCCATAAGGCCGCCGATCTCCTTTGAAATGCGGTTGCGCTCGGCGCGCAGCGTCTCCGTTTCGCCGATATATTCGCGGCGCTTGGCGTCAAGCTCTATGACCTCGTCGACGAGCGGGAGCTTTTCGTTCTGGAATTTGTTTTTGATGTTCTGCTTTACTATATCGGGGTTCTCCCGAACGAATTTGATATCGAGCATTTTTATGTCTCCTTAAAATGATTTAAATTTTTACCGTCTGTCCGCAGAGCGATGTCAGAAGCTCTTCAAGATCCTCGTTGTCCTCGTATCCGAGCGCGACGTACTTGCGGCGACCGGACGTCTTTATCGTAACGGGCCTTCCGAGGGCCTCGCGCGCCTTGTCCTCGAGTATTTTTACATAATCGACGGCGTCCGGGGTTACTTCATTGTCATCGCCGTCCTTTTCGGCGGCGCGCCTGCGATTCATCGATTTTGCGGCTGCCTCCGCGGCGCGGACAGACAGCCCTTCTGACATGATGCGCTCCGCGAGTATCGGTATGTCGAGCTTTTCCGTGAGGGACAAAAGAGCCCTCGCGTGGCCCGCCGTTATGTCTCCCGAGCGGAGGAAGGGAACGACCGAATCCGGCAGCTCGAGCAGACGAAGGCTGTTAGTGACGTAGGGACGCGATTTTCCTATGCGGGAGGAGAGCTCCTCCTGCGTCAGACCGAACTGCGAGATCAGCGCCCTGTACGCTTCCGCTTCTTCATACGAATTGAGATCCTCGCGCTGTATGTTTTCTATAAGCGATATCTCCGCGGACGTCATCTCGTCCGAGCTCAAAACTATTGCCGGTATCTCCGAAAGTCCCGCGAGCTTCGCGGCGCGCCACCTGCGCTCGCCCGCTATGATGCTGTACCGTCCCGGCGCGGTCTCGGTTACGAGTATCGGCTGAAGGACGCCGTGCTGAGAGACTGAGTCCGCGAGCTGGCGCAGCGCTTCCTCATCAAAGAATTTGCGCGGCTGACCGGCGCGGGGTTCGACGGACGCGAGCCGCAGCTTGTAAACGCGGTCTGCGTCCGGGAAAAGCTCCCCCCCGGCGGAGTTGTCGAGAAAAACGGCGTCAAGTCCGCGTCCGAGCGGCTCTCTTTTTGCCATATTTCATTTTCACCATGCTTTCTTTATATTTTCTGTCGGATATTTTTAAACTTTAAAAATCGGGCTCCCGCCTCTTTATTATTTCAGAAAATGCGGGAAATTATTTCATCCGCGACGTCAAAATAGCACTGCGCGCCCTTGGAATTCTTGTCGTGATATATGATGGGCTCGCCGTAGCTCGGCGCCTCGCTCAGCTTTACGTTGCGCGGTATCGGCGTGCGGAACAGCTTGTCGGCGTAATATTTCTTCAGCTCGCCGACGATCTGATTCGTGAGATTGAGCCGCGGGTTATACATTGTGAGAAGTATGCCTGTTATTTCAAGCTGCCTGTTGTAAAGCTGCTTTATCTTTCTTATCGTCAGCATGAGTTGCGAAAGCCCCTCGAGCGCGAAAAATTCGCACTGCATCGGGATTATCACGCCGTTTGACGCCGCGAGCGAGTTTATCGTCAGTATTCCTAGCGACGGCGGGCAGTCCGCGATTATGACGTCATAGTCGTCGGCGACGGGTGCGAGCGCTTTTTTAAAGTGCCACTGGCGCTCCGGCGTGTCCACAAGGTCAAATTCAGAAGCGGCGAGGTTGATATTCGCCGGCAGAACGGACAGACCCTCGTGTTTTGTCTCCACTATTGCGTCCGCCGCCGCGCACTGACCTATCAAAACCTCGTACATCGTCGAGCGGAGCTCTCTTTTGCTTATTCCCGTGCCGCTCGTGGTGTTCCCCTGCGGGTCCATATCAACGAGAAGAACGCGTTTTTTGCGGCTTGCAAGGCATGCCGCGACGTTGACGGCGGAAGTCGTCTTGCCGACGCCGCCTTTCTGATTTGCAAATGTAATTATGTATGCCATCACGCGCACCTCCGTTAGTGCAGAAAAGATAAAACCACGCTGCCGTGTATATTGGCGGGTAAAATGCATTCCGTCCGGCTGACGCCGAAAAACGTCCCCGACGCCTGCATACATTTATTATAACGGCATTCGACACGCTTGTCAATGCGCCGAGCCTCATTTTAATAAAAAAACCGCCGCTCGCGGCGGCGGGATCGAATACATGTTTCATGTGAAACATTTCATGTCGGAGGAAGTGGAACAGAGGGTATGTTTCACATGAAACATTGATGCGCCGTCACGGCGCATGCGCTCCCCCGTCGGCGAGGCTCCCTATGCGGATGCGTATCGTGACGCCGTCCGCGCTCTCCTCGTCGCGCTCTATCTTTACGGGAACGCCGGAGCGGCGTATTATGTCGGCGGCGTGCTCGACGGAGTTGTAGAATAGGCTGAGGTTCCGTATCGAATAGCGGAGCTTCGGCTTGGGGGACGATTTCTCGCAGAGCGCCTCTATATATCGCTCGGTAGAGGCGACGTTCAGCGCATAGGAGATGATGTGCCGCAGCGCGGCAAGCCGCTCGCCTTCGTCGCGGATGCGAAGGAGGGCGCGGGCGTGGCGCTCGGAGAGGGAATTTTCGAGGATGAGCTTGCGCTCCTCATCGGTCAGGCGGAGAAGCCGCAGCTTGTTGGCGATATAGGACTGACTGACCGAGAGCTTCTCCGCCGCTTCGTCCTGTGTGATATGGTATATATTTATTAAGGAAGAGATTGCGCTCGCCTGCTCGAAAATATTGAGATCCTCGCGCTGAAGATTCTCTATGATAGCGAGCTCCGCCGACTCCCTTTCGTCCGTATCGATGATTATGGCGGGGACATAGAGAAATCCCGCCTCTGTCGCGGCGCGCCAGCGGCGCTCACCGGCGACGATTTCAAACATCCCACCCTCCGCGCGCCTGACGGATATCGGCTGGAGAATGCCGTACCTTATTATACTGTCCCGCAAGGCACAGAGCCTTTCGCGGTCGAAGTCTCGGCGCGGCTGGGAGGGGTTCGGGGAGAGCTTTTCTATCGGTATGTCGACGACCGCGCGCGTGCCGCACACTTCTTCTATTTTAAGAGTCTGCATATTTTTCCCTTTCATGTGTAAACGAGCTTTATGTGCGTATTTTACAGCGGGCGGCGGGCAAAAGAATGGCGAGTGCGCACCTCGGAAAATATTTTGTTTTCGCCGTTTATGAGGCTTGCCGGAAAACCGTATTCCAAAGTGCGGCATAAAAGAATTTCCCGTGATTTCGGCTCGCAAAGAAAGAGGTGCGGGACGCTTTTGCAAAAACGGTGCGCGGGAAGATGAGATTTCACGAAAGATAGACTGCTGTGGGCTTGAAAAGGGAGCGTTTAAGTGATAAAATCAAAGAAAAGGGCGAGACGGCGTCCGCCGCCTCACCGGGAGCGCGAAAAGCGGAGGTAAAAGTTAAAATGGAGACGAAGAGAGGCGGTTTTACGCTGCCGGGCGAGGCGGGATACGAGAAGCTGACGCTCGAGCTCTGCCGTAAGTGGGGGGCTGACTGCATACGCGACAGCGACGGCACGACGCTCTCTGACGAGATAATTTCCTCCGGCATACCGATATATTCGACGCTTTGCATGGTGCGTTCCGTCAATGAATACGCAAAGGCGCACCCCGAGCATCTCCAGCGCAATTTTCTCATGTCGGACCCCGTCATGGCGGAGGGGGACACCGCGGAAATATTTCCGCTGAAAAAATATTTCAGAGAGCAGATAACGGTCTGCCCCGACGATGATGTGAAAGAATTCTGGGAGGTATGGGACAGAACGGCGGGGGTGCTTGTGCCCGCGGACAGCTGGGAATGGGACCCCGAGCGCGAGTGCGTGACCGTTTCAGGGTGCGCGCCGTACCATCTCTACACCGTCAGCTTTCTTTGCTGCCGAATCTGGGAAGAGATATCGATGTATAACCACATCACGAACGGATGGGGAGACCGCGAGCACCTGATGGCGGTCGAGCCGAGATACCCCGAGGTGCAAAAGGTCCTGCTCTCGTTCCTTGACGAATGGTGCACATCTCATCCCGCGACGAAGGTCGTGAGATTTACCTCGATGTTTTACAATTTCACCTGGATATGGGGCGCCGACGAGCGCGAACGGACGATATATACGGACTGGGGCAGCTACGATTTCAGCGTGAACCCCGTCTCGCTCCGCGAATTCGAGCGCGAGTACGGATACAGAATGACGGCGGAGGACTTCATCAACAACGGAAAGCGGTGCGCGACGCACAATCCCCCGACGAAGAAATACCGCGACTGGATGGAGTTCACGGGGAAATTCGTGCGCGAGTTCGGGCGCAAATGCGTCGACATTGTCCATTCGCACGGCAAGCTCGCCTACGTTTTCTACGACGACACATGGATAGGAGTTGAGCCGTGGGGAGAGCATTTTGAGGATTTCGGCTTCGATGGGCTCATAAAGTGCGTTTTCAACGCGTTTGAGGCGCGGCTCTGCGCCGGGGCGAAGGTCGGCACTCACGAGCTGAGGCTCCATCCGTATCTGTTCCCGACGGGACTGCGGGGCGAGCCGACGTTCGCGCCGGGCGGCCATCCCGAGGCGGACGCGAGGCGGTATTGGGCGTGCGTGCGCCGCGCGCTTCTGCGCGTGAAGATCGACAGGATAGGGCTCGGCGGGTATATTTCGCTCGTGGAGCCGTTCCCCGAATTCTGCGGCGAGGTGGAGCGGATCGCGGACGAGTTCCGCACGCTGCGCGCCTTGCATGAGGCGGGCGCGCCGTGGAGCACGGGGATCAGGGTTGCCGTTCTTCAGTCGTGGGGCAGTCTGCGGACTTGGAACTGCTCGGGGCACATGCACGAGCACCCCGAGCTGCCGCTCAATCACATATACGAGGCGATGGCGGGCCAGCCGTTCGAGGTCAGGGCGCTGTCGTTTTCGGAGGTCGCGGAGCGCGGCGTGCCGGGCGACATTGACGTAATAATAAACGCCGGGCGCGAGGGCGACGCTTGGTCGGGAGGCGAAGCGTGGGACGACGCGCGCCTGCTCGAGGCGATATCGACGTTCTGCGCGCGCGGAGGCGGCGTCATAGGCGTAGGCGAGCCGTCGGCGAGAAGAGGCGGGTTCCGCCACTTCCGTATGGGGGACATGATGGGCGTCGACCGCGAGACGGGAGAGACCATATGCTTTGAAAAATACAGATACGAAATAAGGCCGCACTTCATAACGGAAGAGACGAAGTCGGCGCCGCGCTTTCACAACCACACGGCGGGAGTATACGCGCTCGGCGCCGATACGGACGTGCTCCTTGACGGGGAGGACGGCATCGTCGCGGCGGCGAAGAGGTACGGAAAGGGACGCGGCGTCTACCTCTCCGGCTTCACATACGGCTCCGAGAACGCAAGGCTCCTTTACCGCGCGATACTGTGGGCGGCGGAGAAAGAAGAGCTCGCGGACGTCTATATGACCGACAGCGCGGAGTTTGAATGCGCGTACTATCCCGCCTCCGGCAAGCTCGTGATAATAAACAACGCGCCGCAGGCGGGACGCGTCACGGTCAAAACGCCGCGGGGAGATGTGACGGCCGAAATCGCGGGCGAGGGCGTGGCGATAATATGAGGCGCGCCTTATGACGGACTTAAAGGAGCTTTACGGCATAGACGTCTTTGCCCCGATACCGCTTTCGGAATGTACGGTGAAAAAGCCGTATCTCTTGGAGAGGGCGGGACTGCCCTCGGACGGGAGCGGGAGCGCGCTTTTATTCCTGCTCCCGTATTACACGGCGGCGGGAGAGGGCGGAAACGTGTCTATGTACGCGGTCGCGGGTGACTATCACGAATACTGCCGCGCGCTTTTCGCCGACCTTTGCCCGAGGCTCGCCTCGGAAATGAAAGATGCGGTCTTTGCTGGATTTTCCGACCATTCGCCGATACTTGAGGCGGAGGCGGCGGCAAAGGCGGGGCTCGGCGTCATGGGCGAAAACGGGCTTTTGATATCAAAGGAATATTCCTCCTTCGTCTTTATCGGCGGCATATATACGGACGCCGGAGCCGACGCGTGGCGGGCGCTCGTCGGGAGAGGGCCGAGGGAGAGCTTTGAGGCGGGGCGCTGTCTCGGCTGCGGCGAATGCAGGCGGCGCTGTCCCGCGCAGGCGATAGGAGAGCGGGGACACATAGACGCGGAAAAGTGCCTTTCGGCGGTGACGCAGAAAAAGAAGCTGACGCCGGAGGATGAGGCGGCGCTCGCCGGAGCGGAGCTCGTTTGGGGATGCGACGTCTGCCAGCTCGTCTGCCCGTATACAAAGGCGGCGAGGCGCGCGGGCACGCTCGAAACGAAGCTCTCGTATTTCCGCGAGCGTCTCGTAAAAACGCTCGACGAGACGATGGTATCCGGGCTTTTGTCCGCGGGAGAGCTTGAAAAGCGCGCGTTTTTTTGGCGCGGCGAGGACGTTATAATGAGAAATATAAAATTACTGAAAGGCGAAAAAGATGACAACGGGTGAAATCAAGGCAAAGGACAAAAATATTCAGGCGCAGATAATAGACGCCGTGACAGAGGCGGGGCGCGGACTTCTCTCTGCGCACGATATCGAAAGCCACATGAAGGTAAAGCCGGGAGACGCAAACTTCGCGACTGTGTGGGACGTTGAGACGCAGCGCGTTTTATGCGGGAAGCTCCATGAGATACTGCCGGAGGCCCGCTTTATAGCGGAGGAGGACACGGGAGACGGCGGCGAGAGCTCCGTTATAGGGGACGATGAGGTCGTCTTTATCGTCGACCCGATAGACGGGACGACGAATTTCATCCACGGGCTGTCGCACTCCGCCGTCTGCGTCGCCGTCGCCGTCGGGAGCAGGACGGTGTTCGGCTGCGTATACAATCCTTTCCTTGACGAGCTGTTTTACGCCGCGTCGGGTCAGGGCGCCCACCTCCGCAAAAACGGCAGGACGTCGCCGATATCGGTCTCCGAAAGGGGACTTTCCGACGCGCTCTCGGCGTTCGGGACGACGCCGTATGAAAGAAAATACGCGGACGAGACGTTCTCGCTTGCAAAGAAGCTGTTTTTATCGTGCCGCGAGGTCAGGCGCGAGGGCTCGGCGGCGCTCGACATATGCTACGTCGCGGCGGGAAGGTACGACGTTTACTTCGAACTCTCGATCTCGCCGTGGGATTTCGCGGCGGCGTCCGTGATCCTCGCCGAGGCGGGGGGCATCCTCTCGCGCCTTGACGGCGGGGAGCCCGACGTGAGGGAGAAAACGTCTGTGCTCGCGACGAATCGCGCCGCAAGAGACGACGCCGTCCGCGTGCTTCGCGGA
The DNA here is from genome assembly GCA_947628165.1 of uncultured Clostridia bacterium. GTDB lineage: Bacteria > Bacillota > Clostridia > Oscillospirales > CAG-272 > DTU064. Next base: position 28,233 of record CANQYV010000007.1, read on the forward strand.
GAAAACGTCGTCTGAAAACCCAAAGAAGGAGGCAAACGGGGTGAAGGTCGTATACATGCCGGGGATAAGGCGGGGGCTGCGGTATCTTTCGCGCACGGTCACGGAGCTCGCGGAGCAAAAGCGCCGCGTATGGATACTCATACCCGACCAGATGGCGCTGACGGTCGAGGACGCGCTCTCGAAAGAGGCGCCGCCCGAGGCTCAGCTCTTCTACGAGATCGTCAGCTTTGACAGGCTCGCGGACAACGTTTTCCGCCGCGAGGGCGGCGTTTCCTACAACTACGCGGACGCCTCCGCCGAGGCGGTCGTGATGTGGCGCGCCATAACGGCGTGCCGGGACGCGCTGTCCGTTTACGGCTCGGCGGGACCGGACCTCGTTTCCGTCATGACGAAGGCGGTGGGCGAGCTGAAGCAGAGCATGGTGACGCCCGAGGCGCTGATGAAGGCGGCGGTCCGCATCCCGGAGCCCGCCAAATACATAGACATAGCGAACATATACGAGACGTTTGACACGATGCTCCGCGAGACATACGATGACAGGCTCTCAGCCCTGACGTCCGCGGTCGAAAGAGTGCGCCGCGCAGGGGATTTCTTCGAGGGCTCGGAGGTCATCGCGTTCGCGTTCGCGGGATTTACCGCGCAGCAGTCCGCAATGCTCCGCGAGGCGGCGCGCGGCGCGCACGACCTGACGGTAGTGATAAACGTGCCGGGCGAGCCGTCCCTCATAGGGAGGCGGCCCGAGCTCGACGGGATAGCGGAGACGAGGGCGAGGCTCCGCGCAATGGCGGCGGACGTCGGCGTGCCGTTTTACACCGAATCGCTTAAAAACGAGCGGGACGACGAGATAACGGTGCTCTCGGAGGAGCTTTTCGGCGTCGGCGGCACCGTTACGGAGGAGAAGCCCGAAAAACTGAAGCTGATCGCGGCAAATTCGCTCCGCGCGGAGGCGGAGGCAGCCGCCGGGGAGATATCGGCGGCGGTAAGAGCGGGGATGAGATACCGCGACATCGCGATCTGCACGGGCAGCGTCGACGAGTACCGGGGGATTATAGAGTCCGTTTTCGAGGAGCGAAGGATACCGCTTCATATGTCGCGCCGCGTCGACGCCGAAAGGCTGCCCGCGACGGCGGCGCTTTTTTCGGCGCTCCGCGTCGTCACCTCCGGATGGAGACGCGACGACATCGCGGCATATATAAAAACGGGAATGACGGCGCTGTCGCCGGACGAGGAGGACGAGCTCCTTTTATACATGATGACGTGGAACCTCGGCGGGAAGCGGTTTTACGCGCCGGCGGGGGACGCCTGGAGCATGAACCCGGACGGACGCACCGCAAACTGGACCGAGGAGGGCGAGGCATCGCTCGCGTCCGTGAACAGTGCGCGCCGTACCGTTATCGAACCGCTCCTGCCGCTCGCGGAGGCGTTTTCAAACGCGTCCGACGCTAAGACAAAGACGGCGGCGGTAAAGAGCTTTCTTTCGTCCGTGAGCGGGAGAAGAGAGGAAGAGGACGACGTCGACGCCCGCCTTGCGGACGCGGTCGCCGACGCGGCAGAGGCTATAGGCGAGGCGTCCGCCGAAGGACCGATGACGGCGGACGACTATGTCTCATGCCTGCGGCTTGTCATAAGCTCGCTGTCGCTCGGAACGATACCGGGCAGAACGGACGAGGTCGAGCTTTCGGACACGGTCGGCATGAGGGGCGCGGGGCACAGGCTCGTGATAATGCTCGGCGTTGAGGACGGCGTTCTTCCGGCGTCCGTCGAGGACGGCTTCTTTTCCGACGCGGAGCGCGGAGTCCTCGAGGAGGCGGGCGTCAAGATAGGGGAGCGCGCCGCGTTCCGTTCCGCCATGGAGAGATACAATTTCTGCCGCTGTGCCGCCGACGCGGAGGATATGCTTCTGTTCATATACAGAGCGGACAGGGGCTCGGACGACGTCCCGTCCGTCGTCGAGCGCGTGCTGAAGCTGTTCCCGGCGGCGGAGCAAAGGCGCTTCCCGGGTGAGTCGCCGGTCGAGGAGATATATTCGGTCCCCGACGCCGCCGCGCGGTATCTTAGGGCAAAGGAGCCCGAGGTGCGGCTCGCCGTCGCCGAGGCGGCGGGGGACTGCGACATAATGAAAAGGGTGACGGCAGGCGAGGCCGTGCCGATATCGGTCGTTGCCGACAGCATATCGGAGGACACGGCGGGGAGGCTTTTCGGCGGCGACATCAGCTTTTCGCAGGCGAAACTCGAGAGATTTTCGGACTGCAAATTCAGATACTACTGCGACTATGTGCTCGGACTGCGCGAGCGCAGGCGCGCGGACCTTGCGGAAAACGACATCGGCACATTCGTACACGCCGTGCTCGAGGGCGTTTTCTCGTCGGGGATAATGACAAGGGACGACGTCGGCGACGACGAGCTCGCGGAGGCGGCGCGCGGCGTCATTGCGGAATATCTCGCCGGAACGTGCCCCGAGCTTGAGGGGAACGCGCGGATGAGGGGGCTTTTCCGCCGCCTTGAGCGCTCGGTGCTCCTGTTTCTGCGCTCGTTCCGCGACGAATTCGCGCAGAGCCGCTTTCGCCCCGTGCTCTTCGAGGTGCCGTTCGGGCTCGGAGACGGGATGCCGCCGCTCAAGGTGCCGCTCGGCGACGGCAAATGCGCGCTTTTACGCGGCGTTGCCGACAGAGTCGATGCGTACAGGGACAAGGAGGGGAAGCTCTATGTCCGCGTCATCGATTATAAGACGGGGAATTTTTCGTTCTCGCCCCGCGACATTGAGGAGGGCTATAACGTTCAGCTCCCGCTCTATCTTTATACGATCTGCGCCGAGGCGGACGCAGAGAAGCTCGGCGGGCAGCGGGGAGATCTGCTCGTGCCGGCGGGATTTCTCTACGTCGGGGTGAAGCCCGGCGACACCTCCGCAAAGGACGACGGGGAGGACGCCTTTGAGGACGCGCGAAAGCTCTCAAAGCGCGGCATGCTTCTTGCGGACGAGAGTGTGCTCCGCGCGCAGGAGGCGTCGCTCGAGGGGAAATATATCCCCGTAAAGCTCAAGGCAAAGGGCGGCTTTTCGTCGACGGCAGAGCTCGCTTCAAACGACGGCTTTCGCGATATGGGCCGCGCGCTCTTTGATACCGTCCGCAGGATAAGTCTCGAGCTTCGCTCCGGGCGCGCTGACGCGATGCCGACGGAGAGGACGAGAGGCGGGCACGCGGTGTGCGAGTTCTGCACAGCGAAGCCCATGTGCCGGCGTCACAAAGAAGGATGAGGGACGGAGGATAAAATGCCGGAATTTACAAGTGCCCAGCTTGAGGCGATAAATTCAAGAGGCTGCGACCTGCTCGTGTCCGCCGCCGCCGGTTCGGGAAAGACGACGGCGCTGACGGAGCGGATCATAAGGCGGATAGAAGAGGGCGGCGACATCGGAAGGATGCTTGTCGTGACGTTTTCGCGCGCCTCCGCCGCCGACATGAAAAAGAAGATAACGAAGGCGCTGCGCGACAGGGCGGAGGCGGGCGGGGACGAGAGGTTCCTGCGGCAGCTTGCCCGCGTCGGCGACGCCGACATAAAGACGATACACGCCTTCTGCTTCTCGATAGTGAAGCACAGGTTTGCGGAGCTCTCGCTCTCACCCCGGGTGAGGATAGCGGAGGAGGCGGAGACCGAGGAGATGCGCGCGTCCGTCATGAGCGAGACGCTCGACGCATTTTATGAGGCGGACGCGAAGGACAGAGCAGGCTCTCCGGAGCACGACGTATCGGCGCTCGCCGACCAGCTTGCGGGCGGAGGCGACGACGCCGGGATGGAAAAGCTTTTGCTCGGGCTCTACGAAAAGACCTCCTGCACGAAGCGGGGGATATTGTCAATATCGGACTCGGCGGACGCATCTCTCGCGGCGGCGGACGGGGATTTTTTCTCGTCCCCTCAGGGAGAGGGCATAAAAAAGCTCATCTCCGACGGGGTGGGATACTATTCCCGACTGATGGAGGCGGCGCTTTCGGAGATAGAAAATTACGAGGAATTCTCGGTAAAATACCGCGCCGCGTTCGAGGGCGTGCTGTCGGGACTCCGCACCATCGGAGAGGCGCTCGGGGAAGGATACGAAAAGACCGGGGCGGCGATAGAGGCGTTTTCCGCGCCGAGCTTCGGAAGGACAAACGGGGAGAAGCCCGCGTCAATTGTGTTTTTCGCGGGAAAGAAGAACCGGGCGGCGGCATTCGTCCGCGACATAAAGGACAGATATTTTTCGTCGCCGAAGGAGGCGCGCCGCCGCTCCGCGGAGAGGACGGCGGAGGTCTGCCGCGGCGTCGTGCGCGTGCTCTCGGAATTTGAGAAAAGATACGCGGCGGAAAAGAGGCGGCGCGCCGTCGTCGATTACGACGACCTTGAGCATATGGCGCTCACGGTCCTTTTGGACAGGGGAGCCGCCGAGGCGGTCGCGGCGTCGTACGACGACATATACATAGACGAATACCAGGACGTGAGCGAGGTGCAGGACGAGATACTGTCTTTGATCTCGCGCGAAAACAGATTTCTTGTCGGCGACGTAAAGCAGGCGATATACGGCTTCAGGGGCTCGGACCCCGGCATCTTCGGGACGTATCGGGACAGGATAAAGACGGTGTTTATGTCCGAAAACTTCCGCTGTGACGAGACAGTCATAAGCTTTGCAAACGCCGTCTGCGGGGAGCTTTTGCCTCTCGCGGGCATACCGTACGGCGAGTGCGATGCGCTCCGACACGCCAAAAACGACGAGGGTACGCCCGAGCCCGTGCGCGTCGTGATCACGTCGCCGGAGGACGAAGCGGAGAGGGCGGCGGAGCTCGCGGAGGCGGAGCTCGCGGCGGGGCGGGAGCCCGGAGATATCGCGATACTGCTCCGCTCGGCAAAGACGAAGAGCGACGCGTTCGTCCGCGCGCTGAAAAGGCACGGGATACCAGTTTCGAGCGCGGAGCGGGAGGGCTTTTTCGAGGCGCCGGAGGTCATGCTCGCGGTGTCGCTTCTCCGCGTCTGCGACAACCCGCTTTACGACATACATCTTGCCGCCGTGCTCCGCTCGCCGGTGTTCGGATTCGACCTTGACGAGCTCGTGAGGCTGAAGGCGGGCGACAGGCGTCCGCTGTGGCGCGTCCTCTGCGACGTCGCCGAGGGTGAGGGCGGGCTTTCGGACAAATGCCGCGACGCGTGCGAGACCATACGCGGCTGGCGCGAGGCGTCGCGCCTCATGCCCGCCGACGAGGCGGTCCGCCTTCTGACGGTGAGCACGGGGCTCGAGGCGCTTTTATGGTCGGAGAAAAACGGAGGCGAGGCGCGCGCCGCAGTGGCGGAGAGGAACCTTTTCCTGCTTTACGATACGGCAAGGAAGTTCGAGGCGCACGGCTTCGGAGGGCTGCACAGGTTCATAACGTATCTCGACACCGTCTCGGCGGGCACGGTCACGAAGGATGCGGCTCCGACAGCACAGTCGGTAGGCGTGAGCGTCATGACGGTGCATAAGTCCAAAGGGCTCGAATTTCCCGTCGTCATCCTCGCAGGCTGCGGCTCGGACAGGAACGAAAGAGACGCGACGGCGTCCGTCTTGTGGGATAAGGACGCGGGAATGGCGATGAAGCTGCGCGCCGACGAGGAGGGCAGCTCGACAGTCATGCTCGACACGGTGCTGCGGCAGGGTGTCGCGCAGGCGATTCTTCGCCGCGGCGCGGCGGAGGAGCTGCGGATACTGTACGTCGCACTCACGAGGGCAAGGGAACGCCTCGTAATACTCGGCGCCTCCGACAAGGCGGAGGAGAGGGTCGATGCGGCGCGGCGCGAGGCGGAGTTTCTCTGCGGGTACACGGTGCTGAAAAACGAAAAGAGCTATCTCGGCCTGATCCTGACGGCGCTTTTCGCCTCGGGCGCGGAGGACGTGTTCAGACTTGAGCTGCCGGAGCCGAAAGAGGCGGCACAGCCTGTGGAAGCGAGCATCGGGAGCGAAGACGGGGACGAGAGCATAACGGAAACCGAGACGGAACACAGCGCGCCCGACCCGGAGCTGACGGAGAGATACAGAGCGATCATAGAAGAAAGGCTTTCTTACAGATATCCGTTTGAAAAGCTCGGCGCGCTGCCGGCAAAGCTGTCTGTCTCGCGCCTTATGCCGGGGATACTCGACGAGGACGCGACGGAGCTCGTATCCGCGCGCTCGGCGTCGGAGCCCGGCGAGGCGGCGAAGGCGGGTACCGCGACGCACCTTTATATGCAGTTCTGCGATTACAAAAACGCCGCCGTGGACGCGCGCGCCGAGGGCGAACGGCTGCTTGCGGCGGGATATATCACGCGCGAGGATATGGGGCGCATAAGGTTTGACGAGGTCGAGAGGTTTTTCGCCTCGGAGCTCTACCGCCGCATAGAGTCGGCGGACGAGGTTTGGCGCGAGAGAAGGTTCAACGTGCGGCTGCCGGCGGAGGAATTTACCGAAAACGAGGCGGACCGCGAGCTCTACCGAGGCGAGGAGCTGCTCGTGCAGGGCGTCATAGACTGCTTTTTCCGCGAGCGGGACGGCGGGCTTGTGCTCGTCGATTATAAGACCGATCGCCTCTCCCGGTACGAGCTTTCGCACCCGGAGGCGGCGGACGAAAAGCTCGTCTCGCGGCATGCGCGACAGCTCTCGTATTACGCCGCGGCGATAGAGAAGATATTCGGCGAGCCGCCGAAAAAGACGCTTCTATACTCCATGTGCGCCGGACGGGCAATAGAGATAAAATAGTGCGGCGCCCGAAAAACGGCCGAATTTGCCTGCGGCGAGCCCGAGCGTATGTGACGGAGAGAAGAATTATTCCAAAATACTCGGTGAAATCTTTGATACCCCCTTGTTTTTTTTCGGGAATTGAGATACAATATACTGCGGTAGGACATGAACACCATATTTATGTTTATACGGAGGACAAAAACACCATGTCAGTAAAAGTTGCAATTAACGGTTTCGGAAGAATCGGCCGTCTCGCGTTCCGCCAGATGTTCGGCGCTCCCGGCTATGAAGTCGTCGCCATCAACGACCTGACCGACCCCGCGATGCTCGCGCATCTGCTCAAGTACGATACCGCTCAGGGCGGCTACTGCGGCAAGATCGGTGAGCACACCCACACTGTAGAGGCGGGCGAGGGCTGCATCGTTGTCGACGGCAAGAAGATCACGATATACAGCGAAAAGGACGCCGCTAACCTTCCTTGGGGCGAGATCGGCGTAGACGTCGTTCTCGAGTGCACGGGCTTCTACACCTCGAAGGCTAAGTCCCAGGCACATATCGACGCGGGCGCCAAGAAGGTCGTCATCTCCGCTCCGGCGGGCAACGATCTGCCCACGATCGTTTACAGCGTCAACGAGAAGACGCTCACGAAGGAAGACAACATCATCTCCGCCGCATCCTGCACGACGAACTGCCTCGCTCCTATGGCTGACGCGCTCAACAAGTACGCGCCGATACAGAGCGGCATCATGTCGACGATACACGCTTACACCGGCGACCAGATGATCCTCGACGGCCCGCACAGAAAGGGTGACCTCCGCCGCGCTCGCGCAGGCGCTGCGAACATCGTTCCGAACTCCACCGGCGCCGCAAAGGCCATCGGCCTCGTTATCCCCGAGCTGAACGGCAAGCTCATCGGCTCCGCTCAGAGAGTTCCCGTAACGACCGGTTCCACGACGATACTCACCGCTGTCGTCAAGGGCAAGGACATCACGAAGGAAGGCATCAACGCCGCCATGAAGGCAGCAGCTTCCGAGTCCTTCGGCTACAACGAGGAGCCCATCGTTTCCTCCGACGTCGTCGGCATGCGCTTCGGCTCGCTCTTCGATGCTACGCAGACGATGGTCGCCAAGATCGACGACGACACCTATCAGGTTCAGGTCGTCTCCTGGTACGACAACGAGAACTCCTACACCAGCCAGATGGTAAGGACGATCAAGTACTTCGCGGAGCTTTAATTCCCAAGAGACTATAATCCATGCCCGGGGGAGGAATCTTCTATAAGGTTCCTCCCCCGGGGCAGTTATGAAAAACGAAAAAACGGGGGCGAAAAAATGGATATTGCGAATAAGGACGGGATGTTTTTTCTTCCGCCGCCCGTGACCTCGGCGCTCGACGCGCTCGAGGAGAAGGGATACGAGGCATACGCCGTCGGCGGCTGCGTGCGCGACCTCTGCCGCGGCGTTACGCCCCACGACTACGACATAACGACGTCGGCAACGCCGGAGGAGGTCGAGGCGTGCTTTTCGGGGCGGCGCATAATAGAGACGGGCATAAAGCACGGCACGGTGACGGCGATCATAGACGGGGAACCGCTCGAGATAACGACGTACCGCACGGACGGAGAATATCTCGACGGGAGGCACCCGGAGAGCGTGACTTTTTCAAGCGAAATAAATGACGACCTCTCGCGCCGCGATTTCACGATAAACGCGATGGCGTACAGTCCGCGACGGGGACTCCGCGACCCGTTCGGCGGGCGGGAGGACATAGAAAAAAAGCTCGTCCGCTGCGTCGGCGAACCCGACCTCCGCTTCGGAGAGGACGGACTGCGCATTATGAGGGCGCTGCGGTTCGCGTCCTCGCTCGGCTTTGAGATAGAGGGGGAAACGGCGGCGTCGATACACAGAAACCGCCGCCTGCTCCGCCTCGTCTCGGCGGAGAGGATCTACGCGGAATACAAACGGCTCATAACGGGAGTTTTTGCCGCGCGGATACTGACGGAGTTTCGGGACGTGATGTTCACCGTAATGCCGGAGCTTGAATGTCTTGAAGGTGATGAATATGAAAATGCCGTCGCGGCGGCGGATAAGGCGGGGTGCGACGTAATAACGCGGACTGCGCTCCTTCTCGGGCGGGAGGAAAACCTACCGGCGCTTCGGAGGCTGAAGCCCGACGGGAGGACGTATTCCTCGGTTGCCGCCGTGCTGAGACACATAAACGGCGCGTTTGAGACGGACGACGTCTCGCTCCGCCGGCTGCTCGGCGGGGTGTCGTATGAAAACGCGCGCCGCATAGTTGACGCGCGGCGCGCGAGGGGACTTATGACGGAGGACGAGGCGGCGCGTGTGACGGCGAACCTGAACGAAATGGAGGCGCGCGGCGAGTGCGTCAATGTGAGGATGCTGGCGGTCACCGGGCGGGAGCTGATGGAGCTCGGCGTCCCCGAGGGGGCGCGCGTCGGGGAAATTCTTTCCCGGCTGCTGGAGGAGGTCATAACATGCCGCGCCGAAAACGACAAGGCGGAGCTGATAAAGTTTGCAAAGGCGATGAGGGAGGCTCAGGGGGACTGATGCCGAATATTGAAAGAATAGAAAAAAACGAAAACCTTCTTGACGAGGCGGAGGCAGCCGTCTCGGCGCTCGCGGAGGCGCTTGAAAGGTATGCCGGGGCAAGGGGAAAAATCGAGGCGCTCCGCGAATACTACAACACCGACTGGTCAGCCGACGTAAAAGACGACGAAAAGGGGCTTCTTCCGCCCGATTTAAAACGCGGCGTTTTATCCGAAGATGCAATTTTCGACCTTTTGGCATCGGACGCCGCGGTCAAAGAAACGGCAGCCGAGCTATTCCCCCAAACAAAATAACCCCCGTAAGAAAAGTTTTACGGGGGAGGCGCGGAGGGGACGCTTTTTCAAAAGCGCCCCCTCCGCAAACATTGACGAAACAAAACCTGCCGCCGTCAAAGAAACGGCAGCCGAGCTATTCCCCCAAACAAAACAACCCCCGTCATAAAAGTTTTACGGGGGAGGCGCGGAGGGGACGCTTTTTCAAAAGCGCCCCCTCCGCAAAAAATTATTATCTGAACTCAATAGCCCCCAGTTGTCCGTTGCCGCTGCCGCGGAAGCGGAGGTAGACGGCGTGGACGCCGTCGGGGACGGTGACGGGGGCGGAATGGGAGCACCAGATGTTTGAGCCGTGGACGGGAACGCGCCCGAGCGTCTCCCCTTGCGGGGAGAGGGCGAGCTCGAACGCGCCGTCTATGTAGCCGCGCGTGCTGACGGTGAGCGAGCTTACGGATTCAAAATCGAGATATTTGAAGCCGATCACGGTGTTGTCTTGCACGTTTGCGATGTAGCCCTGCTCGCGGTCGCCGTCTCTCCCGTCCTGCACGATCTTCGGACAGTCGACGCCGAAGCGGCCGGGCGAGCCCTCGAGGTAGAGATTGCAGGCGATGTAAGCGGGATATTCCGCCTTCGCCGGCAGCGGCTCCCCGCTCATGCCGGAAGAGGTGATCTCCGCCTGACGGAAGCCGCCGTCGGGGAGGGGGACGAGCTTTTCGGCGCAGCCCTGCCGCGAGTACCAGGTCCCGTTCGTGTGGCGGTGGTAGAAGATGTACCATTCGCCGTTTATCTCTATTATCGAGCCGTGGTTGTTGGCGATGTAAGCCGAAGGGAGGGATGAGGGCTTGTAGGTGCCGATGCCGATGTCGCCGTTGCTGACGAGAACGCCGCGATATGTAAATCCCCCCGTCGGGGACGTCGACGTCGCAAGGCAGAGCTCGTGCATGACCTCGGAGGAATAAACGAAGCAGTAGAGATTTCCGCGCCGACGGATCGAGGGCGCCTCGAAAAACGCGTGCCCCTCAAAACCCGTGCCCGCACTGTAAACCGAGCCCGGCGCAATTATGACGGGCGCTTCCAAGACCGTCAGCATGTCGGGACCGAGCACCGTCGCCATCGCGCCGTGGCGCGAGGCGTCGCCGCGCCCGCAGAAGCCGGTGTAAAGATACGTCCTCTCGCCCTCGGTCAGCACGCCGGGGTCAAACTGGGGCTCGTCCCCGGGGGCGGAGCCGAGAAGCGTACCGTCAGGATACCGGACAAAGCCGTAAAATTCGTATTTTCCTGCCGGCTCGTCACAGACGGCGACGGAGACGTTGCAGACGTGGTCGGGGACGTAATAAAGGTAGTATCTCCCGTCGGGTCCGCGCGTCACGTCGGGCGCGTAGAGGCACATCGAGCCGTCGCGGTTGCGGGGATCCTGAGTTTTTTCATATATGACGCCCTCATAGCGCCAGTTCCCGAGGTCGGAGACGGGAGCAGACCAGCAGACGTAGTCGCCGAGGCAGAAGACGTGGCCGTTGTAGAGGTCGTGGGAGCCGTAAATGTAGACGCGGTCGCCGAAAACGTAGGGCTCACCGTCGGGGATGTACTCCCAGGACGGAAGATAGG
>CANQYV010000008.1 GCA_947628165.1 uncultured Clostridia bacterium
TTTTTCCGTGCTCCTTTCCGAAGCGAGCGTAAATCTTATGAAAGGGTATGATATCGGGGTAACTATATCATACAAGAACAAACAATGCTTAAAAGGATCCATAGCAGAAAGGGCTTCACGCTTGCGGAGCTTCTGATCGTCGTCGCCATCATCGCCATTCTCGTTGCCATCGCGCTCCCGCTCTTCTTTGGCGCGCTCGACAGCGCAAGAGATGCTACACTTGCCGCAAACAAGAGATCTGTCAAGGCTGCGGCTGTAGCAGCAATATTGAAGGAAGAGAATGTTTCTGAGTTATTCGGTAAAAACGAAGATGGCACAGAAAAAAATGCAATTTATGTCTCGGCTAAAGTCAATAAAACGAATGGCGACATTAGCGGATTGAATTTAAAAGAAACAGCTACCAAAGAAACAGAAAAGTATAGTGAGTGGCAGAACGACAAGGATGGAAAAATTGTTGTTATGCTTACGAAGACAGAGATAACAGAATAAGTCCATTCCCGTACATAGGTAGTTCCATACCAGCCCCCGCCGCATAGGGACAAACGGCGGGGACGGGCGTATGCCCACATTACACGACAGCAGCGCGGCGGTGTCAAGGCTGCCGCGAGGCCTATTCCGTATCCGAAAGGGTTGTAAGGATACGGACGGACGAGGACCGACGGTAAAGCCCGGAGGGACGCCCTTTGAAGCGTTTCCCTCCGTGTCGGAACATAGCCCGGCGGGGCATCCTTTTTCGGGATGCCCCGTTTTTTTATCCTCAAAAGAGGCTTTCGCCGTCGGGGCGCGCGGCTTTCGTATTGACATCGGAATGCTTCCGTGATAAAATAAAAACAAAGAAAAATCCGTCATCGGAGGCACACTATGCTTGAAGAACTGAAGGAAAAGGTATATCTCGCAAATATGATGCTTGTCGAGTACAAGCTCATCACGTTCACATGGGGCAACGTCAGCGGCATCGACCGCGAGCGCGGGCTCGTCGTCATCAAACCGTCAGGCGTTGAATATTCGGAGCTGAAGCCCTCCGATCTGCCTGTCCTCGACCTCGAGGGCAACATTGTCGAGGGCGACCTCAGACCGTCGTCGGACACGCCGACGCACCTCGAGCTCTACCGCAAATTTCCTAACATAGGCGGAGTCACGCACACGCATTCCCAGTGGGCGACGTGCTTTGCACAGGCGGGGCGCGGCATCATCCCCTACGGGACGACGCACGGCGACTACTTCGACGGGCTCATCCCCTGCACGCGCAGGATGACGCCGGAGGAGATAGCGGGCGAATACGAGCTCAACACGGGCAAAGTGATCGTTGAGACGTTCGAGGGACGCGACCCCGACAGGATGCACGCCGTCCTCGTCAATTCGCACGCTCCGTTCACATGGGGCAAGGACGCGAAGGGAAGCGTTGAGGCTGCCGTCGTGCTCGAGCAGGTCGCGATGATGGCGCTGCACACCGAGATTTTGGCGTCGCACGCCGAGGGCGCGCTCCCGATGCAGGAGGAGCTTCTGCGCAAGCACTTCGACCGCAAGCACGGACCGAACGCGTACTACGGACAGATAAAGAAATAAAAAACCAAAGCTTTTTATGGTGGAGGGTCGTCGCAATGACGCCTCCCCCGTGTGCCCGGGGCCGCCGGACAAGGCGTTTAAATTACGCTTTGTCCGGCGAAATTTTTTTGAGATCAGCGTAACATCTGCAAAATAAATTCGTCTTATATTGCGAGGGAATAAAACCGAAAGGAGGCGGCACTGTGGATCGCTTTTCTGACGCCGGGACGTCGGTCGGGAAAAACGGCAAAACAGACGACGGGACGATAATATCACTCTTTTGGAAAAGAGACGAGCACGCCGTCGAGGCGACGCGGGAAAAATACGGCAGGCTGTGCCGCTCTGTCGCGAAAAACATCGTGGGCGACGAGCGGGACGCGGAGGAATGCGAAAACGACGTCTACGTCAGGCTGTGGAATTCGATCCCGCCGGAGATGCCGGACAACCTGCCCGGTTTTATATGCCGGATAGCGCGAAATCTCGCGATCGACAAAATAAAGAAGAGCAGGGCGGAGAAAAGGAACGCCGCCGTCAGCCTTATGGGGGAGCTTGAGGAATGCTTTCCCTCGCGGGACGATGTTGAGACCGTGCTTGACAAAATGGCGCTGACGCGCGCGTTTGAGAGGTTTTTGGCGTCGGAGACGCCGGTGAACAGGATGATATTCATGAGGCGCTATTTTTACCTCGATTCCACGGGAGACATAGCGAGGCTTATGAAGATGACGGGGAGCGGCGTGCGCGTGTCGCTATATAGAATACGGCGCAGGCTCGCAAAATTTCTTGCCGACGAGGGGATGACGATATAGTTATGCGGATGCATAACAAAATGCGAAAATGTTATGCAAGCGCAGAAAATACCGGGGAGGGAGTGAGTATATGAAAAACACTGAAGGCGGCAGCGAGAGGCGCGAGATGATACTTGACGCGCTCGGCGGCGTGAACGCATATCTTGTGGAGGAATCCATAGCGGACGGCAATCAGATGCGGGACAGAAGGCGTTCGCGGCTTTTGACCATAGCGGCGTCGGCGGCGCTGTTTTTGCTGACGGGTACTGTCGCGCTTATTTCCGGCGGTGTGCTGAGTCTGACGGGCGGTCCCGGCAGATTCGCGCACGGGGTGCCGGGCACGGAAGATATGACAGAGACTGCGGAGGTGACAAAGATCCCGGTTTTGATAGACATTACGGATATGGAAGTGACGCCGAATGGACTTATATGCCGCATGTACGACGACCACGCCGTCGCGATTGGCATGGATAATGATGACATAATTGAGATCCCGGAAAAAATCAAAGGCGTTCCGATTACGGAAATTGCCGAAGGCGCGTTTGACGGCGCTAAGGTAGAGGAAAAGAGGCTGATTTGCAGCGTTAACTCAAAGGTGTTTGATGAGGCGCGCGAATACGCAGAGAAAAACGGTCTTGTCTTCATCGAGTACGGAAGCGGGAAAAAGCCCGGCCACTTCTACCCCGATTTTATTGAAAATCTCGAGTGGCACGAGCGCGACAGGACGGGCGACAGGTTTTTGGCGGAGGACGACAACGCGGAGATCTCGGTGCTTGTGAAGGAATACGTTTCGGGAAACGAAGAGAACGCGGATGAGCTTATGCGCCGTGTGCTTTTCCGCTACGCAAGCGTGAACATGCTTGCGTCATACTCCACGAGCAGCGAATCATTCCGGTATTATGTCAGTGACCCCGCGGATCAATATGGAGACGAGATGACGGACTATGACAGATATGATGTTTATTTAGAGAACGAAGAATCAGGGGACAGTTATGCTGCATACAGGTTTGCATACGGCAGCATCACGACATACGGGGAGCTTGAAGATTATGTAAAGCTGTTCTACACGGAAGATAAGGCGGAGGCGTTCCTCGACGATACGGTCGCGGACATTGAGGGCGAGGCGTATATACAATACACCGGCATGGGATATTTGGAACTTTGTGTAAACCCTGTCTTTTCGCTCGAAGTCACGGCGGAAAAAATAACGCTGCACGAAAAGCGCGAGGTTTTGGACAACGACGTAGATTTAGGCGGCGAATTCACGGGAGAATATACAGACAGTGAATTTGTGCTCGAGCTCCACGACGGAAAATGGCAGGCCCCGTATGAGCCGTTGGTGATGGTAAATTATCTCGACATACCGAAGGTGTACGATTCGCTCTACAGCTGAGACAATAACATAATAAGCGCGCCGCGGTATCGCCGCGGCGCGCTTGTTGTTGTTTCGTCAGTTGACAAATCTGTATCTTAGTTCGTGCTTATATTTTTGCTTCCCCGTCACGCTTTCGCAGATATGACCCGTTTTGTCGTCATAGAATATGGCGGTCATGGCGTATTCGCCCGCTTCGTATCCGTAGCCGTCGCCCGAGTCCTCGTAGAGGGTGAATTTCCCGTCGGCGCCTCTGTATACGGCGACATCATACGGCTCGTCGGGAATGTCCGCCGTCGACCGCGTAACCTTTGAAAACGGGATAACAGCGCCCGCGCGGACGAAAAGAGGGATGTGCTCTATCGTCAGCCGGACCGTGACGGTCCTATGTCCGCCGTAATATTCGCCGGTGAAAAAGTCGTACCAGCCGCCGCGCGGCAGATATATTTCCGCATATTTATCCCCGCCGGGTATCTGCTTGCCGCCCGCCTCGTAGAGTATAGGTCTTGTCACGGGGCAGACGAGAAATTCGTGACCGAAGATATATTCCTCGGTATGAGCGAGGCACCGTTCGTCGTCGGGGAATTCGAGCGCGAGCGGGCGGAGCATCATCTCGCCGCCGAACGTGACCTTTGCCGAGACGGAGTAAAAGTACGGGACAAGGCTGTAGCGCAGGCGTATCGCCGACTCTATCGCGTCGTAAAAAACGGTTCCCGGCTCGCCGAAACACCATATTTCGCGGGGCGTGTCCGCCCCGTGCGAGCGGAGCATCGGTGTGAACACGGAAAACTGCATCCAGCGCGTGTAGAGCTCGCGGTAACCGGGGTCGTCCGTGCCGTCGTCAAATTCTCCGGCGCGGTACCACTCGCGCTTGTTTCGGACAAAGAACGCGCCGATGTCGGCGTTCCAGTACGCCATGCCGCAGGAGACGTAATTCTGCATGATATGGACCTGCCGGCGCAGCGTTTCCCAGCTTGCCGAAATGTCCCCGGACCATACGACCGTGCCGTATCTGTGCTGACCGATAAACGCCGACCGCGTCAGATTTATGACGCGCTTTGCGGATGTTCTTCTGCGCTGTTCTTCGTAAATTCCCTTAGAATGAAAGAGAGAATATGCATTTATGACGCCGTCGTCGATGTATTTTTTGAACTCGCCGACGGAGAGTGCCATGCTTTCATCGGGCGGGAGGCGATTTTCCCCGCGCCACACCGTGTCGTAGGGCTCTGTGGAGTCGCACCACCAGCCGTCTATGCCGTAGGAGAAAAGCCCGTCAAACGCCTGCCTTGCATAGATGGCGCGCCCGTCCTCGGAGAACGCGTCGTATACGGAGCCGTCCCCGAGCAGAAGCCCCGCGTCTTCAAATTCACGCCTGTCGGGGGAGTTTCCCGTCATGTTCGGCCAAACGGAGATAATGAGGCGGATGTTTTGTTTGTGCAGGGCGTCCGTCATTCCTTTCGGGTCGGGATATCTGTCGGGGTCGAAATGCTTGTCTCCCCACATGCCGTCGCGCCAGTACATCCAGTCCTGCACGATGCAGTCGAGAGGGACGCCGCGCCGCCTGTATGCTGCGGCGACGGACAAAAGCTCCTCCGCCGTTTTGTACCGCTCCTTTGACTGTATGTATCCGAACGCCCACCTCGGCAAGAGCGGCGTCTCTCCCCACAAACGGCGAAGCTCGCGGCACACGTCGTCAAAGCCGTCGCCGGCGATGAAGTAGTAGTCGAGGGCGTCGACGGAATCAAAATATATTTCGGCGCGCGAGCCCGAACGCGCGTCAAACGTCATCAGGGACGCGCAGTTGAAGATGTATGCGTACCCCTTCGACGAGACGAAGACGGGAATCGCGATTCGCATATTTTCCTGATAGAGAGGATAAAAATTGCCCCTGAGCGAGGAATGCCCTTCTTCGTGGCTGCCGAGCCCGAAAAGAGCCTCGGATTCGTCAAAATCGACCGTCATTTTCGCGTGACTCGACGTCCGCACGAAAACGTCGTCCCCGCCGACGGAAGAGCTTCTTATCCCGTCCGTCGTCTCCCTTATCTCCGTCCTCCCGCCGATATTGCGGTAAACATTATATTCCTCAAGCGATTTTCCGTGCTCGCGGGAGAGGGGAACGCCGCGCGCGGCGTATGAGACGTCAAGGCTGCCCGCGCCTACATCGAGGGCGATATATCCCGTGTTTATATGGAAAAAGCCGCCGGACTCGTCCTCGGTGACGGAGGTGCCGGATATTTCGTCGGGGTCGGGACAAAAGCCCGCAGCCGTAAGAGGCTGCGGGACATTCCCTTCCGGGAAAAAGGTGATATGCGCCGTCTTTTCGTCAAAGAACGAAACACGCAGGCTTTTTTGGTTGACGGAAAAAGTAAACGAATTTTTCATAGGGGACGCGCCTATTCTTCTTTTTCATCCTTGTCTTTGTCTTTGTCTTTGTCTTTCTCTTTGTCTTTGTCCTCGGCGGGCTCCTCGTCCGCCTCCTTTATCGGCGTGACCGTCGCCCATTCGACACGTCTGTCTGCAAAGACCTCGACCTGTATGTCGAGACCGAACGCCGTGACGTGCGGGCGCTCGCCGTCGTCGGGAATGAGGGAGAGGGAGGAGAAGACAAGGCCGCCGAGCGTGTCGTATTCCTCGTAGACCTCGTCGTCGAACTCGACGCCTATCGTTTCGGACAGCGTTTCGAGGTCGACGGAGCCCGCGACGCGCCAGCTGCCGTTCCCGAGGTCTTCTATCGGGGCGGGCTCGCGCTCGTCAAACTCGTCGTAAATGTTTCCGAATATCTCCTCGAGCAGGTCCTCCATCGTGACAAGGCCGCTCGTGCCGCCGTATTCGTCGAGCACTATCGCCATGTGTATCTTGCTCTTCTGCATCTCGCGGAAGAGGACGTCGGCGCGGACGCGCTCGGGGGTGAAGATCGGGTCGTGGATGAGCTCGGACAGCGGCTTCGGCTCGGGGGACATGCGGTTCAGAAGATACTCGCGCGTGTAGAGGATGCCGGTGACGTTGTCTATATCGTCCTCGTAAACGGGGATGCGGGAAAAGCCCGTCTCGCGGATGAGACGGTCTATCTCCTCCGGCTCCTCGGTTATATCGATAGCCTCCATGTCAGTCCTGTGCGTCATGACGTCGGACGCCGTGACGTCGGAGAAATCGAAGACGTTTTCTATCATTTCCTTTTCGGTCGCCTCGATAGTGCCGGATTCCTCGCCGGCGTCTATCATGTCGCGTATCTCGTCCTCGGTGACGTTGTCAAGCTCTTCGGGCTTGACGCCGAAGAGGGAGATTATCGCGCCGGTGACGGCGGAAGAAAACGCCGTGAACGGGCGCAGGATGAGAAGGCACGGGCGCGAGACGAAGTGGGCGGCGGAGAACGCGGCGCCCGGATTGTGCTCCGCCAGAAGGCGGGGCAGCGTGACGCCAAGGGTAAAATATATTATGCCCGCCGCAAGCGACAGGAGCAGCGCGAAAAATATGATGAGCCACACGCCTGCGTCCGGCAGGGCGGATTTTATCGTCGGCAGGATCGCGGTGACAAACGAGATGCTGCCGAGAGAGAATGACAAAAGCATGGCGAAGAGCGCGTCGCGCTCTATTTTGACCGAATGCTCCATCGCGGAAAGCAGGCGCGCGGCGCGGCGCGACGTGCGCTTGTCGCCGTCGTCCGCCTCCTTGCGAAGGCTCGATTCGACGCCCTCGCGCACAGCGTGGTACGTCAGCGAAAACATCCAGGTAAGAACGCCAAATAAAACATAAAGCAGAATGTATGTATACAAATGACCGTCAGGCACAAAAAGGTCCTCCGTTTCTCCGTGCCGCGGAAAACTATTCAAAGGATATTATATAGCGGACGCGTGTGTTTGTCAAGCGCGCCGCCTGCCCGATATGCGTTTTTCGGCAGAAAACAAAAGAAAATGCCGGAGGGACGCGAATAAACCTCCCTCCGGCATATTTTTATATTGCGGCTCCGCTCTGATGATGCAGGATAATCCCGCAGAAGAGCGTTAGTTAAACTATGCCTGATCCGGAGACGCCAATACCGGACCGTCGATCTCGATGCCTAAAACGCAGGGGTCTGCCGACAGTTTCCTCAGCGCCTCGGCACTTATGTCCCTGACTTTTACGGTCAAACAGACGCTGCTGACAAACGCCGAGCCTTTTTCTTGATATGTCGAAATATGACTGGAGTTCATATACTCAAGATCTAAGTCCTTGGCTTTTGTCCCTTCCTCAAATGTAATTGTGAAATAAAGCGCCGGGGGTTCATACATATCATCAGATAAAACCTGACTGTAAGATATCAGCCCGTTGAGCAGCTTCTCGACGTCTTTATCGCTTTGCGGCACCATGGTCAGCCCGTATCTATCATATAATTCATTATGGGTTTTTGTCGTTATCTTCTGACACTCAAAACCGACAACACCGGGCTCGACGGTGACGGGTTCAAATGTTTCGCGCCGCTTTTGTTCCGCCTTGTATTCTGTTTTTGAAGCGCAGGATGTGATCACGGTCGAAAAAACCGTGACGAGGCACAATAAGACAAGTATCGCCTGAGTTTTCTTCATCATGGCTGTGTTCCTTCCGCAAGCCACCCCCGACGGAGTATGAAGCACATCGTAGGGGAGAGACCTGCAAAAAAAGCTTTATTATACATTTATTTTATCAAATTTTTGAATGTCCGTCAATACACAAGAGCCTGTTTTTTAATTTATGTAAAAATGCCGCAAGGAAACGCTTTTTCGGTTCCTTGCGGCATATTTTATATTGCGGCTCCGCCCTCGGCTCCGCCGAGACCGAAGCTTACGGAAAGGGCGGAGTCGACGGCCGTCATCGAGGCGCCGTCGAGATGGCCTATCTTTTCGCGCAGCCTGCGCTTGTCGAGCGTCCTTATCTGCTCCGTCAGAATGACGGAGTCCTTCGCGAGTCCCGCCTCGCTCGAGGCGACGCCGATATGAGTCGGCAGATTCGTCTTGTCCATTCGGCTCGTTATCGCCGCCGCGATAACGGTCGGGCTGTATCTGTTCCCCATGTCGTTCTGGACGATAAGTACGGGTCGCACACCGCCCTGCTCCGAGCCGACGACGGGGGAGAGATCCGCGTAATAGATATCTCCGCGTTTTACACTGTTCATTTTGTTTTTCTCCGGATTTTTGACTTGTTTGCGGCTTCTGTTCCTATTATTGCCGACATGAGCGTTCGCTAAACGCGCGCGCGGAGCTTTTCTTTCGGGAGTTTTTTCCGCGCCGCTCAGTATAAGTTTACTCAAGCGGCGACCGCTTTGTGCCCGGCAGGTGACGCCGCCCGGAAAATGCGGGAGAAAATTTTTCTGAAAAAGGTGCAACAAAACGGTCGATTTTTGCGTCTATATAATTAAATAAGATTTTTCGGAGACGCCGACATGAAAAATATCATAAGAACATTGACGCTCATTCTCGCGTTCGCCGCCATTCTTTCGGCGGCGGCGCTCGGTCCGCGCGTTTTCGCCGCATCGGAGGACGCGGCGGGGGAGAATGCTGAGGGCTGGGATCCGCTTTCTGTCGCGGCGGCGATAATCGCGGTGCTCGGGGTGATGGTGCTCTGCGGCAGCTTCATCATCAGGCGGCGGTAAAGAGACCGACGAAAAAAATTTAAAATTCCGCGGAACAAAACGCGCGCGTTCTCCGTCGAATATTGTGAAAGGGCAAGCGTGCGCCCGAGAAAGAAAAAACGGAGAGAAAACGGTATGAAAAAACTGACATGCATCTTATTGGCGGCGTTCATGCTCGCGGCGGTCTTCTCGGGCTGCTCGGCGAAGGGCAGCGATGGCGAGGCAAATGCCGACATGGCGCCGGGATATTCCGGCGGATACGGATATGACAATGACAACAGCGCAGACGCTCCGGGAAAACCGGAGGAGGGGAGCCCCGAGGTCGGTGACGGGGAGACCGCGGGCATCGCGGCGGGAGCCGTCGACAGAAAGCGGATACAGTATGTCACCGTAGATATGGAGACGCTCGAATACGACACCGCCGCGGCGAAGCTGAAGTCGATGGCGGCAGAGGCGGGAGGATATATTGACTCCTCGCGCGAGACGGGACTTTCCGTGAGCGGGCGCGGCACGCGCCGCTCCGAGTTTGTCTTCCGCATACCGACGGGAGAGCTGGACGGCTTCACGGCGAAGGTTGCGGGGCTCGGCAATGTGCTCTCGCAGTACACGACGACGGACGACGTGACGGAGAAGTATTTCGACACGGAGGCGCGTCTGGCGGCGCTCAAGCTCGAGCGTGACAAATACATGGAGCTGCTCGACCGCGCCGACAACATGGACTACATCATAAGCCTCACGAACGCGCTGTCGGAGGTGAACTATCAGATAGAGCTCTACACGGGCACGCTGAACAAGTACGACTCCCTCATCGCGTATTCCACGGTGACGGTGAATCTTTCCGAGGTCGTAAAGCTCACGGATCCTGAGGACCCCGACCCGTCGTTCGGGCAGAAGCTGGCGAACGCGTTCTCGGGCTCGCTCGAGGCGTTCTCCCTCATGTGTCAGACGATAATCATCGGGCTGACGGCGGCGCTGCCGTTCCTCATAATTCCCGCAGCGGCGGTCATAATAGTAGTCGTTATCGTGGCAAGACGCTCGAAAAAGCGCCGCCGCGCGGCGCTTGAAGCGAGCAAGAAAGACGACTGACGAAAGAAAGGAGGCAGTTATGAAAACAGTATTTAAAGCTATATTTGCCGCCGTGTGCGCATGTGCTGTCATGATGTCCGCCGTTTCGTGCTCGTTTATGACTGAGGTGTCCGCGCGCGACCTGACGGAGGGGTACGTCTCGAAAGCGGGCGACCCGGGCGAACCCGAGGCGGAGCCCGCCGCCGTCGACTTTGCGCTCTCGCTCCTGCGCGAGACGGCAAAAGGGGAAAAGGGCGCAAACGTCATAATGTCGCCGTATTCGGTACTGACGGTGCTGGCGCTTGCGGCAAACGGTGCCGCGGGAGACACGCTCTCAGAAATGGAGGGAGCCTTAGGGATGACGCTCTCCCGGCTGAACGAATATATGTCCGCTTACAGGGCGGCGATCGGAAAAGAAAAGAACGTGAAGCTGGCGGAGGCAAATTCGATATGGTTCCGCGACGGCGCGCTGTCAGTAAGACCCGGGTTTTTGCAGACGAACGCGGACATTTACGGTGCGGACGCGTTTGCCGCTCCGTTTAATGCGGAGACGGTGCGCGATATAAACGCGTGGATATCGAAGCACACCGACGGTATGATCGACGAGATGATAAAAGAGATAAGCGACGGCACCGTGATGTATCTCATAAACACAGTGCTTTTTGATGCCGAGTGGGAGCACAAATACGAGAAATCCGACATTTCGGAAGGAATATTCATATCCTCTGACGAAAATAGGGAAACGGTCGATTTCATGTACTGTGACAGCGACCTCGGCTTCAGGCTCGACGGGGCGGTCGGTCTCGTGCGCAAATACTCTGGCGGCAGCTTTGAGTTTGCGGCAGTTCTGCCGGACTTCGGCAGCACACCGGAGGAATACCTCGAAAAGCTCGACGGCGCGGCGCTTACGGAGGCGCTGTCGGGAAAGCTGCTCTCCGCCACAACGTCGATACCGAAGTTTGCGTTTGAAAGCGAGCTTGAGATATCGGACGTTTTGAAGTCCATGGGCATAACGTCTCTGTTTGACGGAGGGAAGGCAGACCTCACCGGCATCGACAAAGACGGCGGGCTCTATGTTTCGGAGGTCCTGCACAGCGCAAAGATAGAGGTGAACGAGGCAGGAACGCGCGCGGGAGCGGCGACCGTATCGGGCATCGATTGCGAGAATGTGACAGAGACGGCGCTGATAGTGAAGCTGACGCGGCCGTTCGTGTTCTTCATCTGCGACACTGCGACGCACACGCCGGTGTTCTGCGGCATCGTAAACTCAGTCGCAGGCTGAGACGGAATGACGGAATAATAAAATTTGGCAGGCGCGCCGCCGGGCGCGCTTGCTTTTTTTTCTTCGCTGTGATATCATGTTGAAAAGAGATAAAGAGAGGATATATTCAGATGGGCGGGAAAAAATTCAGATACGGATTCATAGGAGTCGGGCACATGGCGTCCGCCGTTGCGGACGGCTTTATAAACGGCGGCGCCGCGCGCGCGGACGAGATAATGATGTTCGATATAGACGCGCGCCGAGTCGATAAATTTGAAGAAATTGGCGCGCGCCGCGCAAATGACGCGTCCGAGGTCGCGGAGAGCTGCCGATACGTCATTCTCGCCGTGCAGCCGTACCAGATGGGGGATTGCCTTCGCGGCATAAGAAACGCTGTGTTCGGGGACGACACAGTCATAGTTTCAATTGCGGCAGCCGTCCCGACCGAGTTTGTCACCGGCGCGCTCGGACGCGATATCGGCGTCATCAGGCTGATGCCCAATATGCCGATGCTGATAGGAAAAGGCGCCGTCGCCGCGTCGAGAAACGGGCTTGTTGACGACGGTGCGTTCGGGAGCTTTGTCTCCGACCTCGGCAAGACCGCGGTCGTCTCCGTTATGGACGAGGCAAAGATGAACGCGGTCATAGCAGTGAACGGGTCGGCCCCCGCATACGTCTATCTCTTCGTGAAGGCGATGCTCGACGGGGCGGAGAGCATGGGCATACCGCGCGAGGCGGCGGAGCCGCTCATACTCGCGACGATAGAAGGCTCAGTCGGCGTCATAAGGCAGAAGGGCGAGCCGATAGAGGCGCTGATAAAGGCGATATGCTCGCCGGGCGGAACGACGACGGCGGCGATAACCTCGCTCGAGGCGAGCGATTTTGTCGACGCGATAGGAGACGCCATGCGCGCGTGCACCGCCCGCGCCGACGAGCTGACGGCGGCACTTTAAAAAGGCATCGGAATTTGTAAATAAAAAAAGCGCCCGCAGGGGCGCGGAGAACGGGAGGAAAAAATCGTTATGTTCAAGACAACGCTCAAGGTAGACGGGATGATGTGCGGCATGTGCGAGAGCCACGTCAACGACGCGGTGAGAGGCGCATTCAATGTCAAAAAGGTCACGTCGTCTCATTCGCGCGGGGAGACCGTCATAATTTCCGACGACGCGCCGGACAAAGAGGCGCTCGCCGCGGCGATAGAGAAAACGGGGTACAGGGTGCTCTCGGCGGACACCGTGCCGTATGAGAAAAAGGGGCTCTTCTCCGCTTTCGGGAAAAAATAAAAAAAGTTCGGGAGAGGACGGCGGACAACGCTTCCTCTCCCGATTTATTTTCTTATGCAAACACGGCGCCCCTGCTCTCTGATGTTACGCCGCCTTCGGCGTCCGCGTCCGCGACAGCCTTTTCTATGAGGTCGCATATGTCGCGCGGCGCGTTCGCGGGGATGACCTTGCGCTGATTTTCCGACATCGTCTCGCGCGCCGCCTCGTCGTCGAGCGCGTCGCACGCCTCGATGAGGCTGCGGCGCGGAGAGGGCACCGCTATCGACATACCGTGCGCCTCAAAGAAGCGCATGTTGTACGATTCACAGCCGGGGATCGGGGTGATGTGTATGACAGGCGTGCCGGAGACGGCAGCCTCCGTCGAGGAAAGCCCGCCCGGCTTTGTGATGAACACGTCGCAGACCGCCATGTAATGGGCCATTTTGTCCGTGTGACCGATCACTATGTGGCGGTCGCCGTATTCCGCCGATATCTTCTCGTACAGCTTTTCGTTGCTGCCGCAGACGACGATGAGAGAAACGTTTTTGTGCTTGTAGTGCTCGTCGAGAATATCGACGACGAGGCGCAGCTTGCCGGCGCCCATGCTGCCGCCCGTCACGAGGATGTAGCGGCGCTCGGGGTCAAGGCCGAGCCCGCGGCAGAGCGCGTCTCTGTCGCCGACGTCGTGCCCGTCGGCAAATTCGCTCCTGACGGGAATGCCGAGCGGATATATGCGCTCGCGCGGGACGCCGCGGCGGACGTATTCCTCCGTAAGCTCCGCGGACGGGATGACGCAGTAGTCGCAGTCGATTTCCTCCGTGAAGGGAATACAGGTGTAATCGGTAGCGATAAAGACCGTCTTTGGAACGGACGCCCCGTGACGCTTCATATTCGTGAGTATCTCGCCCGGGAACAGGTGAGACATGACTATAATGTCGAAATGATGCTCGGACAGATATTTCTCCATCGTCTCGTTCATCATTCCGTTCGCAAGATAAACGGGAGACGGTATCGGCAGCCTGCTGACGCCCGCGCCGAGGCTGTAGATGAGCCCGAAAAGGCGCGGAAAATACTTTGCCACCGAGATATAGGTGTTGTCTATGACGGAGGAAACCGAGCCGTCCGCAAGCGTGAACGGATTCAGAACCGTCACGTTGTGACCGCGGCGCTCGAGCTCCTCCGCGACAGCGGCAGCGGCGGCGTTGTGACCGCCTCCCGTGCCGCATGACATTATCAGTGCATCCATAAAAGACCGACCTCGAATTTTTGTCTTTTTTCCGTGCTTATGTGGAGCTTATACTGCACCGCCGCCGTGATGATGAGAAAGCCGATTGAGACCGGCAGTGCGACGCGGAGCAGAAACATCGTTGCCGCGGTGAAATAGTACGTCACGGCGGTTCTGTGGAAATGCGCCTTTACGCGGAGCACCACGGAGAAAAAGATAAAGTAGAAGGCGAGGATGAAGAGCGGCACCGCATGGGGGACGAGCCCGATGAGCACACCGAACGTCACGGCGACGCCTTTTCCTCCCGAGAATTTATTGAATATGGGGAAAATATGACCGAGCAGCGGCGCCGAGACGACGAGCGCGAGCCATATGTCGGAGGCAAGCTCCGCTTCGGTTTTGCCGAAGGTGTAGAGCAGAACGGGAAGCGTGCCCTTGCCGATGTCGCAGACAAGAGTGCATACGCCGACCCAGAATCCGCCGTGCATGAAGGCGTTCGCGGTGCCGGGGTTTTTGTCCTTGCCCTGCTCGGCGACGTTTTCAATCCCGAAAAGACGGCTGAATACGGTCGCGTAAAGGACGCTGCCCGACAGGTATCCGACAACGGTAAAAATAAGTGCGCGTATCATAAAAAGCCGTCTCCTTTCTTTTATTTATATATGAGCGGGCAACGGAATATGCTCCCCGGTCGAGGTCACCCGTCCCGTTCGTCTTCTCTCTCGCCGAAAAAGAGGGGGTACGCGGCAAAGCTGACGGCCGCGCCCGCGAGCACGTCTATGATCGAATGCTGCTTGATGAAGAGCGTCGAGATGCATATGAGGACCGCGCACACGACGAAGAAGCACCGCGTCAGCGGTTTTGTCAGACCGCGTGCGCGCCACGCGGCAAACGCGGCGGCGAATGAGCCGATGACGTGTATCGACGGGCAGACGTTGGTGTTCGTGTCGTAGCCGTAAAATCCGGCGAGGGCGCGTGTGAACACGTTGTCGCGCGCGAACGACACGGGGCGCAGCTGCTGGCACGTCGGGAACACGAGGTAAATGAAGAGCGCGAGCGAGTATGTGAGGATGATGAAGCCCATCATGCGGCGCAGCGTGTCCGGATCATAGAAAAAAGTGTATACTATCATCCCGAATATGAGGGCGAACCAGAAGAGATACGGGATGAGGAAATATTCGCAGAACGGGATCATGTCGTCGAGCCGGCAGTAGACGGGAAAATACCTGTCTACCTCGTGAAATCGTTCTAGGAAGAGAAACACAAGTCCGTAAAGCGGCCAGTAAAGAAGCAAAAGTATGTGGCGGTATTCGGGACTGAAAAGTTTTTTCAGCCGAAAGCCGCTGTAATCGACTTTGCCGGGTATGTTCATTTTGCGAACTCCTTACTTCTGAGAAATTTTATACCTTAAACTGCAACGGAATATCAATTGAATGTCAACAATTGTTGAAAAATGCCGCAGATGCGGATCCGTCAGCGCCCCGGGAGCTTCACGGTGAAGACGGAGCCGCAGGGGGAGCGGTCGGAAACCGTGACGCTGCCGCCGGAGGCCGCGAGTATGCGGGCGACGAGCGCGAGCCCGAGGCCGCTGCCCTCGTCCTTGTGGGAGCTGTCGCTCTGATAGAATTTCTCGAAGATGTGCGCTTTCTCCCCGTCGGGGATGCCGGGACCTCCGTCCGAGACGGTGACGGTCACGCCGTCGCCATCCCCGTCTTTTGTGAGGCGGACGCCGACGTATCCGCCCTTCGGGTCGAATTTTATCGCGTTGTCGAGCAGGTTTGTCCAGACATGGAGCATAAGGCTCTCGCTGCAGGTGTACTCGGTGTCCTCGAGGTCGACGTCGAATTCGATTTCCTTTTCGGTCCATTTCGGCTCGAGCAGCAGTATCGCCTGCCGTATCTGCTCGTCGAGGCGGTAGCGGCGCTTGCCGCTGTCGATCGCCTGATTGTCTATTTTCGAGATAAGAAGGATGTCGGAGGCGAGGTCTGAGAGGCGCTTGGCGCTGTAGATTATCTTTTCGGCGTATTCGGAGCGCTCCTCGGGCGTGACGTCGGGCCCGCCGAGCAGCGTCGCGTACCCTTCGATCGCGCCTATCGGCGTTTTGAACTCGTGCGACACGTTCGAGATGAAGTCTTCGCCCACCATCTCGTTTGCGGAGAGCTCGCGCACCATAAGGTTGAAGCTCTCGTATATGTCCTGTATCTCCTTGATGCGGCTCTCGGTCTCGAGCGAAACGGAGAGGTCGCCGTCCGCGACCTCCGTCATCGCGCGGCTTATCTTGAGCACGGGGGAGAATATCTTGTTGTTTATGTATGACGCGGAGATTATGCCTACGATGAGGGAGAAGCCGATCAGCAGCAGCGACGGGTGGACGCGTATGCTTATCGGAAGAAGGGAGGAGAGCTCGCTCAGTATCAGAAGCGCGATCCCTATGCCGAGGATGACCTCAACGATGATGAGCATCGTGAAAAACACCCTTATGCTGACGCGGAGCTTTAAGCGCTTTTTCTTTTTCGGCTTTTTCTCCGCCGTGCCCTCCGCATTCGCTTTTTTCTTTTCCTTATCTTTCACGTCTTTACCACCTTGTAGCCGACGCCTCTCATCGTCACGATCCTGAAGTCGGGATTGTCGCGGAAGCGATCTCTCAGTCTGCCTATGTGGACGTCGACGGTGTGGGTGTCGCTGTCGGTGTCGTAGCCCCAGATGTCGTCCATAAGCTGCTGGCGCGTGAATATCCTGCCGGGGAACGACGCCATTTTGTAAAGGAGCATAAATTCCTTCTGCGGCAGAACGGAGGACTGCCCGCCGGAGATGACGGTCAGCGAGTCGCACTCGAGGACGGTGTCCCCTATCGTGAGCCTGCGCTCGTTTATCATCTGCGCCCGCCGCAGAAGCGCGCCGACGCGCAGCACCATCTCGTTCACGTTTATGGGCTTGACCATGTAGTCGTCGGTCCCGGAGAGAAAGCCGAGGCGCATGTCGTCAAACGCGTCCTTCGCCGTTATCATCATGACGGGGATGCTGCGTCCCGTTTCGCGCAGCGAGCTCACGAGCTCGTAGCCGTCCATCACGGGCATCATTATGTCGGATATGACAAGGTCGTAGTAGTCGGCGTCGAGCGCGTCGAGCGCCTCGCGCCCGTCGGAGACGCCGCGGACGGCGTATCCGTTTTTCGTGAGCACGCGGGAGAAAAGCCCGCGAAGCTCGCGGTCGTCTTCCGCTATGAGTATCTTGAACATATGCCGACGAGACTCCTTTTCATACATTTAATATATATTATACACGCCGCAGAGCTTTTTTCAACCTTAATTTTAGATCCGGAAGTAGAAAATCCTGCGATATGAGGGGTGATTTTTTGGCTGTTCAACCGCCGGTTGACATACTTATCTTCACGGTGTATGATAAAAGCGTATCAACCAACGGTTGAAAATGCCTTTCAACAAATTGTTGATTGACTTTTTTCGCCGTTTCGGTTACGCTTTTTTCATAGGCGGGACGCCGGGAGCTCACGGTGAAACGCGAAAAAATGCGCGGAGACCGAACCATGAAATTTTGTTTCGGAAGAAAAAAGAAAACGCCTCAGGGGCGTGCGGAAGACGGGAAAAATGAAACGGAGGAATATACGATGAGAGACACTTTCGCGTTAAGGCTTAAGGAAAAGCGCAGGCAGCGGGGCATGAGCCAGGAGCAGCTCGCGGCGGTCTGCGGCGTCAGTGTGCAGGCCGTGTCAAAGTGGGAGTGCGCGCAGTCGTACCCGGACATAGAGCTATTGGAAATCATAGCGGACACGTTCGGCGTGACGATAGACGCGCTTTTGCGCGAGGGAGCCGATGAGGGCGCGGAGCCCGAGCCGGATAAAACCGAGAACGCGGAAGACACGGCGGACACGGCGGACACGGACGAAAAGCTGCTTTCGGCGGTGGCGGAGAAATTCGGCGTCAGGCGTGAGGACATCGAAAGCGTCGACGTGCACATGAGCACGGGAGAGGGAACGCTGACGGATGTTTTCGGCGGAGAGGACATACCCGGCATACGCGACGACGGCGTTCTGCGCGTCGTGCAGTTTTTGGGAAAGCGTCCGCTCGGGAAGAGCGAATTCGCGGACGCGGGCGAGAGGATTCCGCTCGCGCTTTCAGGCGTCGCCGGGTACGGAGACGTAAAGGTCGAGATATGGGGCGACGCGGACGTCTTTATAGGAGACAACAAGGGCGTGTCCGTGTCCTTAAACGTCGGCGGCGACGTGACGGTAAACGACGGGGCAGTCAACGGGTCCGTGACAGCGGGAGGTGACGTGAGCTGCGGCGGCGTCGGCGGGAGCGTGTCCGCAGAGGGTGACGTGAACTGCGGCGGCGTCGGCGGCAGTGCGTCCGCAAACGGAGATGTGAACTGCGGCGCTGTCTGCGGAGGTGCGTCTGCGGGCGGTGACGTAAACTGCGGCGACGTCAGCGGGAGCCTGTCAGCCGGAGGAGATGTGAGCTGCGGGAATGTAGACGGGGATATTTGCGCGGGCGGAGATGTGAACTGCGGCGACGTCGACGGGGATATTTCCGCAGGCGGTGATGTCGAATGCAACGACGTTGAGGGCAGCGTCGAGGCGGGAGGCGGCGTTGAATGCGGCAGCATCGGCGGGAGAGCTTCCGCCGACGGCAAGGACGCAAAAAAACAGTCCGGGCGCGTGGAGCACATCAGCTTCGATATCCCCGACTTTTCGATGCTCGGAGAGCAGATAAGCCGAAAGGTCAACGAGGCTGTGGAGCGCGCGTTCGGTCCGCAGAACGGAGCCGGCAACAAAAAGGACGACGACGCGCTCTTTGAAGAGGCGCTCGAGCTCGCGGTCAGCGAGGGGAAAATATCGAACTCGCGCTTGCAGTCAAAACTTCGCGTCAGCTACGGTGACGCGGAGCGCATTATCTCAAAGATGGAGGCCTTCGGCTATATCAAAAAGGATCAGGACTCGCGCCTGTACCGCACGGTCATCACCCGCCGGGAGCTCGACGAAATCAAAGGCAAATCCCAAAACGAAAACAAATAACCCCCTTTCATGAAAGCTTTAAAAGGGGAGCGCGAGGGGAAAGCTTTCGGCGCCGTCGCAGACGCGCTTAAAGTTTTCCCCTCGCATATTTATTTACTCAACCTTCGCGCCGCAGTTTTTGCAGAACGAGGAATCGGCGGGGATCTCCGCGCCGCACTTCGGGCAGAGGCGGTGGTTTTTGAAATCGGCGAGCTGCGCCTTGCAGTCGGCGATCTCGGCGTTGATCTCCGTTATGTCCGCCATGAGGTCGGATATTGCCTCCGTCGTCTCGTCGCCGTCCATGACGGCGCTGTAATAGAGGCGGCCGATGCCCTCATACGTCATCGCGAGCCTTGTTTCCGCGAGGTGCAGGCGGTATCTCACCTTCGCGGCGTTCGTCAGCTCGCCTGCCTTTTTTACGGTGAAATTCGCGGCGTCCGTCGCCGTCTTTGATACGTCATCCCAGAATGTCATAGCGTGATCTCCTTTTTGCGTTTGAAAAAGCGTTTGTTTACGATATCATTATACGGCGGCGCGGGCGGATTGTCAAACGAAATATGTCGCCGTCCGCCGTGAATACGCGGCGGAGAAGACGAGAATAATAATGTCAGGACCTTTTGAGAAAAGGAAAGAGAAAAATGAACATTTCAAACGAGGAATATAAAAAATTCGCCGACAAGTCGGCGAAAAAATCGCCGTGCGCGAAAAACTGCGTCCACGCGTTTCTTGTCGGCGGGCTCATCTGTACGATAGGGGAGCTTTTAGGCACGCTATACGGCGCGCTCGGCGCGGAAAAGGAGGACGCGGCGATATACGCGTCGATAACGCTCGTGTTTCTGGCGGCGCTCCTTACCGGCATCGGAGTTTTTGACAGGATTGCGAAGTGGGCAGGCGCCGGCACGCTCGTGCCGATAACGGGGTTTGCAAACTCCGTCGTCTCGCCCGCGATAGACAATAAGGCGGAAGGGTGGGTGCTCGGCGTCGGCGCGAAGATATTCACGATAGCGGGCCCCGTCATCCTCTACGGCATACTGACAGGCGCCGCATACGGCGTCATATATTGGCTCTTCACGCTCGGAGGATAAAAAACGTTTTCCAAAACCGAAAAAGCGCGCTCGTTTTTCACGCGAGCGCGCTTTTTTATGTCCGTCCGGTCGCAGAGTTATTCACTCTGCGTCCGTATTTTATCATCCTCAGAATATACACAGTATAGCACACACGACGCAGATTTTCAATAGCTTGCGGCGAAAAAACAAAAAAATCGTCCGAAAAAATACCGCAGGAGCGGCGGTTAGGAATACAAAAGCCGTATTTCTGCCCGAAATCGGCTTTTGGCGGCATATATCGCAGTCAGAAAAGCAGTCAGGAAACGCGAAAATAAGTTTCTGATATACTTGAAGCACAACAGTTTCCGACAAAGGGGAAAAAACAATGCCGAGAAAAGGAGAAAACATCTTCAAACGCAAGGACGGACGCTGGGAGGCAAGGTATGTCAAGGGATACGAGCTTTCCGGCAAGATCAGGTACGGGTTCTGCTACGGCAAAACCTACAGGGAGGCGAAAGAAAAGGTCACGCTGTGCAAAGCGGCACTTTTGGCGGGTGCGCCTGTGCCTGCGGCAAACCGCCGCCGCAGACTTTCCTTTTTCTGCGGGGAATGGCTGTGTCTCGAAAAAGGGAAAGTGAAAGAATCCACATATGTAAAGTACGATACTATCTTGAAAAATCACATCATACCCAAGCTCGGCGGGTGCTTCCCGCAGGGTATCACAACGCAGCTTGCGGAGCAGTTCAAGCAGGAGCTTATGGTCGAGGGGCTTTCCGCCAAGACCGTTCGGGATATCCTCACGGTGCTGCGCACGGTCTTGAAATATGCCGAGGCGCAGTCTCCCGGCACATTCCCCGCCGTTGAGATAGCATACCCGAAGGAGCAGAAAAGGGAAGCCCGCGTTCTCAGCCTTGACGAGCAGCGGCGCTTTGTGTCATATCTTCTGACCGACATGGACGAATGCAAGCTCGGCGTCATTCTGGCGCTGCTTACGGGCCTTCGGCTCGGAGAGCTCTGTGCCCTGAAATGGGAGAATATCTCGCTTTCGGACAGGACGATACATGTATGCGCAACGATGCAGAGGCTGCGTGATTATGAAAACACGGGGAGCGGAAAAACAAAGGTAACGATCGGCAGCCCCAAGAGCAGCACATCAGTCAGGACGATCCCTCTCGCGGAGAGCGCGGTCAGGCTCTGCGGACTGTATGATCCGCACAGTCCCGCCGCGTTTCTTTTGACCGGCACGGAGCGGTTTATGGAGCCGCGTCAGGTGCAGAAGCGGCTTACGAAATATACTGAGGAGTGCGGACTTGAGGGAGTCCATTTTCACACGATCCGCCACACATTCGCCACGCGCTGCGTGGAGGCGGGATTTGAGCTGAAGAGCCTCAGCGAGATACTCGGTCATTCAGACACGTCTATAACGCTCAACAGATATGTCCATTCCTCAATGGAGCTGAAGCGCGAAAATATGGACAAGCTGGCGGTCGCGGTTCTGTGAACGATAGCAGTCAGACTTTTCAGTCGCGAAAGGGAGAAAGGAGGCGGCACTTAACCGCGGCATAAGAAAGCGGGCGGCGTCTGTGCCGGCGTTGACGCAGAGTGAATAACTCTGCGACCGTACACATATATATAGTATATCCGGCTGTCAGCTTTTTTATTTGGTCTTATCGGGAAAAATTTGTCTTGGCGTGTATTGTGCCGAAAAGATGAAACGCGGAGCCAAGGACGGGCCGTCTGAATCAAAAGCCTCGGCATATTTGGGTTAATGGAAAAGCATGTTTATCGTTTTGCGGGTCATACGTTTGAGATATGCTCGCTTTATTCGGAGGTGCACAGGCTGTGCCGCGAGTATCGGACGGACGACGCCCCGGAAATGCTCCTGTCGGTGAGCCGGAGCGACATCGACAATGAGCGAAGAATACCGGGCGGTGACGCAGATGATAAACACGGAGACGACGCGTATCTTGAGACGCTGGCCGTTTACCGCAAAATCGCGGAGAGCCTGATAGAATATGACGTTCTGCTGTTCCACGGCTCCGCCGTGGCGGTTGACGGAGCCTGTTATTTATTCGCCGCCAAAAGCGGCACGGGAAAATCCACCCACACACGCCTCTGGCGGGAGCTTTTGGGCGAGCGGGCCGTCATGGTGAACGACGACAAACCGCTCCTCACCGTCTCGGGCACAGGCGTCACAGTATGGGGGACGCCGTGGTGCGGGAAGCATCATCTGAGCAGCAATATCTCCGTACCGCTCGAGGCCGTATGTATTCTCGAACGTGGTGAGAGCAACATTATAGAGCCCGTTTCCGCCGAGGAGGCGTGGCCCGTGCTCTATAGACAGAGCTATAGGTCAAAGGACCCCGATAAGCTGAAGCGGACGCTCGTCATAACGGATACCCTGTCAAGAAGCGTCCGCCTTTACAGGCTGCGCTGTACGCCGGATGTTCAGGCAGCACGCGTGGCGTTTGACGCGATGAGCAAAGGAGGACAAAAATGAAGCTGAAGGACACATTTATCACATATACGGCAGGCGGAGAGCATACAATGGTTGCGGCGGAGGGCTTTTCAGGCATTGTGAGGAGCAACAAGACCGCCGCGTTCATCATCGAGTCGCTGAAAGAGCCCACAACGCCGGAGCAGATAGCGGACGCTATGGCGGAAAAGTATGACGCGCCGCGCGAGGTCATTGCAAAGGATGTGGCGGCCGTTATCGGCAAGCTGCGCTCCATCGGGGCTATTGAGGATTGAGCGCCAGTTACGAGGATATCCTTGCCAAAGACGGCAAGCTCATATACACCGTCGTCGGAACCAGCATGATGCCGATGCTGCGGCAGAAAAAGGACTTACTCATCATCGAGCCGCCGCGCGGAAAATTGAAGCGATACGACGTCCCTCTCTATAAGCGTGACTCCGGCAAATATATATTGCACCGCATATTGAAAGTACGAAAAGACGGTTATGTGATTTGCGGCGACAACCAGTGGCGGCGGGAGTACGGCGTCACCGACCGGCAGATAATAGGCGTGCTGACCGCGTTTGTGCGGGACGGAAGAGAAATTCCGGTGACAAACAGGCGCTATCGGCTGTATGTTCATCTGTGGTGCGATCTGTTTTGGCTGCGCGCCGCCGCCCTGCGGTGTCTTGCTCTGCCCGGTCGAATAAAAAGAAAACTCACAAGGCACCCATAACAAAACGACTGAATCGGGGGGGGGTAACTCTTTCGTTCAGAATACACAATTATCTAATTTTATTTTAGGAGGAAAAAATCCATGAAAGAAGAGTATGTAACCCCCGAGGTCGAGATCGTTGAGATCGACGAGACCGATATCATTTTTGCAAGCGGCGAAAGCTGTGCAGAGACGAGTAACTTGGGTGACGGCTGCTAAATATTTCAGGCAGCTTTTGAAAGCACCTGCTTGCCGAAACAATCCCGGACAGGAGACACTCCTATGAGACAAATCGCCCCGCAAATCGTTTTGGTTCAGAAAATACTTGGACAACAAAGAATGGACGAGGATGCCTTGTACAGGCTGACCACCCACTGTATGCGGGTGGAGCAGCCGGAAGGGGTCCTGCTCTATCATACCCTGACCGGGGAGCTGCTTCTGCTGTCACTTGCGGAGGCGGCACTGCTGGAGGGACTCCCCGGCCCCGTCCCTCCGGCGCTTGCGGAACTTGTTCGCCGTCGTTTCCTTGTGCCTGAATGCACGGACGACATAGCGTTGGCGGATCAGGTGCGGGAGATTGCAGTGCACTTGACAAAAAAAGAGCCCGCCATTACGAAATACAAGATCTTTACCACCACGGACTGCAACGCCCGGTGCTTCTACTGTTTCGAGGCAGGCATAAAAAGGATCGCCATGTCAGAGCAGACTGCCCGCGATACGGCGAGTTACATCGCGAAGCATTGCGGCGGCAAGCCGGTTCGCCTGAGCTGGTTCGGGGGAGAACCTTTGGCAAACGTCCATGCCATCGATGTCATTACCGATTATCTGCGGCAGCAGGGGGTGAAATTCCATTCCACCATGACCACTAACGGCTACCTCTTAGATGAGGTCCTTGCTCAGCGGGCTCATGATGTCTGGTGCCTAAAAGAGGTGCAGATCACCCTGGACGGCACGGAGGAGGTCTACAATCGGCGCAAGGCCTATGTAAACCCCCAGGGCAGCCCCTACCGGCGGGTGCTTCGGAACATCGGTCTGTTGCTGGATGCGGGCATTTCAGTCAACGCCCGACTGCTCATGGACAGGGACAATGAGCAGGACCTGTACGCGCTGGTCGATGAGTTAAAAGCGCTGTTCGGAGGAAAATCGGGCTTCGGCGCCTATCCGGCCATACCTTTTGAAAACGCAGGGACAAAACCCGAAAGCTACACAGAGGAAACTCGAAGTTTTTATGCCGAAAAGCTCCTTGCGCTGCAGAATTATATTGAGAGTAAGGGCATAGAGCGACAAGTGTCGCTGAAACATGAACTGCTAGTCAATTCTTGCGCGGCTGAGGACGGCAGGTTTACCACCGTAACACCGGAGGGGCGGCTTTGCCGGTGCGCGGGCGACACGGATGGCAGTATTTGGGGGAGCATCTATTCCGACGCGGTAGACGAGGAGGTACTTCGGCAGTGGCGTGAGCGCAAACCGTTGGAGGAAGCCTGTAAAACCTGCTTTGCCTATCCCCAGTGCATGCTGCTTAAGAAATGCCCGTCCTGGCCGGAACATTGTTCTCCCATCCTGCGTGCAAATCGGGAGTTCAGACGCCGTCAGGGTATTCTGAAAGCCTATGAAGATTGGAAAACCGCCGGTCAAAACTGACCGGCGGGTCTGCATAAGGAGAATAAACATGCGGCAGATACTTCCGCCAATCGTTTTGGCGCAAAAGATACTTGGACAGCAAAAGACGGACGAGCGGGCCCCGCACCGGATGACAGCGCACTGTATGCAGCTCGAACAGCCGGAAGGGGTCCTGCTTTATCATACGCTGACGGGAGAATTGCTCCTGCTTGAAAAGAAAGAAGCCGAGCAGCTTCAGAAGCTGTCCGGTGCTGTTCCCACGGCACTGGCAGAGCTTGTCCCGCGCCGGTTCCTCGTCCCCGAGGGGGCGGACGAAATGGCGCTCGCGGATCAGACGCGGGACATAGCCCGGCGTCTGATGGGAAAAGACGTCCCCTTGACGGAATATCTCATCTTCACCACAACGGCGTGCAACGCGCGGTGCTTCTACTGCTTTGAAGCGGGCATTAAGAAAGCCACCATGTCGGAAGAAACCGCGCGGGCGGCGGGAGAGTATATCGCGGCGCACTGCGGCGGGAAGCCGGTCAATATCGCGTGGTTCGGCGGCGAGCCGCTTGTAAATGTGAAGGCGATAGATGTGATTTCGGGCGTTCTGCATCAAAGGGGCGTCAAATTCCGCTCAAGAATCGACAGCAACGGCTATCTCTTTGACGAGGCGCTGGCACGGAGAGTCAAGGACGATTGGAACCTTTACGAGGCGCAGATTACCGTCGACGGCACGGAGGAAGTCTACAACAGCCGCAAGGCTTTTGTGAATCCCGACGGCAGTCCGTTCAGGCGCGTTCTGCGGAATATAGGTCTTTTGCTCGATGCCGGCGTTCAGGTCGACGTCCGTATGAACATGGACGGCGAAAACGAGCGTGATTTGTACGCGCTCATAAGCGAGCTTGAGATGCGCTTCGGCGGAAAGCCCGGGTTCCGCATCGCGCCGAGGGCGATAATAGAAAATAAGGGGACGGTCCCCCATTGCTATAAGGAGGACGAGCGGCGTTCTCTTGCCGAAAAGGTTCGGGCGATGTGGGCGTATCTCGACAAAAAAGGCTTGGCGGCCAAGAGTACCCTGAATCGGGGCATTACGCTCTATTCCTGCTGGTCGGACAGAACGAATGCAGCCACAATCACGCCGGACGGCTGTCTCGGGCGGTGCGAATCCCATATAGATAAGGGAATATGGGGCAGCGTTTTTTCCGAAGAGCGGGACGGGGATGTGATCGGGCAGTGGCTTGAGCGCCGTCCGCCGGAGGAGAGGTGCCGGACGTGCGAGTTCTATCCTCGGTGCGCAAGGCTGAAAATGTGCGTGATGCACACGAAGCGCTGCTCTCCCGTCGAGCGGGAGGAAAAGAGGATCAGACTCAGCCGTGCTGTTCTCGGCGCATATGAAGAATGGAAAGCG
Source organism: uncultured Clostridia bacterium (assembly GCA_947628165.1). Classification (GTDB taxonomy): domain Bacteria; phylum Bacillota; class Clostridia; order Oscillospirales; family CAG-272; genus DTU064. Next base: position 26,337 of record CANQYV010000008.1, read on the forward strand.
GGCGGGCAGGCACGGGCTGATGAAAATGACGCATTATGACATGGTGACAACTGAAAACACGAGCAGAACGCTGTGCCGCATTTTGGGGGCATGGATACAAAAAACCGCCTTGGAGACGACAGAAATGCCTGACTTCGAGGCGCTTTTTCGGGAGGCGGAGAGGCATTTTCTGTCCGCCGCCGCATGCGCGGCGCTTGAGAGCACCGGCCTTATGGCATACTGCTCGCCCGAGATCGGGGAGCGCTTTCGCGCATCGAGGCACGCCGCTGTCCGCAGGACGCTGCTCATGGACGCGGAACGGGGAAAAATACTCTCCGAATTTGAGAAAAACGGCATCTGGTACGCGCCGTTAAAGGGCGTTATCCTGAACACTTTATATCCCCGATACGGCACGCGGCAGTTCGCGGACAACGACATCCTTTTCGACGCGTCCCGCTGGCGGGATGTCAAGAAAATCATGAAAGGGCGCGGCTTCACCGCGTACACGGTTGGCAAGGGAGCGCACGATGTCTACCGCAAGCCGCCCGTCTACAATTTCGAGATGCATCGCATGCTGTTCGATAACATGGAAACGCCGTTTGCCTGCGACTGCGCCGTTTATTATGAAAACGTGAAATCGAGGCTGATAAAGGACAATGACAACGCCTTCGGCTATCATTTCGGCGACGAGGACTTCTATATTTTTTTCCTTGCCCACGCATATAAGCACTATGACGGGAGCGGTACGGGGCTGCGCACTCTGCTTGACTTGTACCTGTACCGGCGGTCGGCGCCTTTTATGGACGAAAGCCGTGTCGCGGCGGAGCTTCAAAGGCTTGGGCTGACGGAGTTTGAGGCCGTTTGCCGCTCCCTGTCGGATAAGCTCTTTTTCCCCGATACATGCGCGGAGTTGACGGAGAAAGAACAGGATATGCTTCGGTGGGTGGAGAGCTCCGGCGTGTACGGCACACTGTCAAACCGCATAATTACATGGCTCAGCAGATCCCAAATCGGGGGCGGGCAGTTTACATGGCGGACACGGGCGAAATATTTGTTTCGCCGCGTCTTTCCCGACAGGAATTGGTATATGCTGCGCGCACCGTTCGCATACCGCCATCCGTGGGCTGTGCCGTTTTTCTGGGTGCGGAGGCTTTTCAGGGGCGTGTTTGTCAACGGTCGGCGAAATCTTCGCGAAGCCGGCGAGGTGTGCGCGCTTCGGGAAGATCAGCTGCCGCTCCGTAATATTGCGCGGGAGAGGAGCGCTGACGAAAAATAGAAAAAATGAGGCGCAGCACCGGATGCCGCCGCAGGCTCCGCCCTTACGTTCGTAAAAAATATCAGCGGCCTCGCTTTTGCCTGTTGACAAAGCGGGGCTTTTGTGATACCATAAAAACCAACCTACGAAGTAGGAATTACGAAGGGGATTTTCGTCTATGCCAAATTACAAATTTGAAACATTGCAGCTCCATGTGGGGCAGGAAACGCCCGACCCGGCGACCGACTCCCGCGCGGTGCCGATATATGCGACGACGTCTTATGTGTTCCGCAACTGCGAGCACGCCGCCGCGCGCTTCGGCCTTGCCGACGCCGGCAATATTTACGGAAGACTTACAAATTCGACTCAGGACGTCCTTGAAAAGCGCGTTGCCGCACTTGAAGGCGGCGTCGGCGCTCTGGCGCTCGCGTCGGGCGCGGCGGCGATAACGTATACGCTTGAGGCGCTGGGACAGAACGGCGGTCACTTTGTGGCGCAGAAAACGATCTACGGCGGCAGCTACAATCTGCTCGCGCACACGCTGCCGGGCTTCGGCATCACCGCAAGCTTCGTCAACATCCACGACCTTTCGGAAGTTGAGGCAGCCATAAAAGAGAACACGCGGGCGATTTACATAGAGACGCTCGGCAACCCGAACAGCGACATTCCCGATATCGACGCGCTCGCGGTGCTCGCTCACAAATACGGCATACCGCTCGTCGTCGACAACACGTTCGGCACGCCGTATCTCATCCGCCCGATTGAGCACGGCGCGGACATCGTCGTCCACTCCGCCACAAAGTTCCTCGGCGGTCACGGTACGACGCTCGGCGGCATCATCGTCGATTCAGGCAAATTCGATTGGAGCTCTGGCGGGAGATATCCCGCTATCGCGGAGCCGAACCCGAGCTATCACGGCGTCTCGTTCGTAAAGGCGGCGGGTCCCGCGGCGTTTGTGACTTACATCCGCGCGGTGCTGCTCCGCGATACGGGAGCCACGATATCGCCGTTTGCGGCGTTTCTGCTGCTTCAGGGGATAGAAACGCTTTCCCTGCGCATCGAGCGCCACGCGGAGAACACGAAGAAGGTCGTGGAGTTCCTATCCCGTCATCCGCAGGTCGAGGCGGTAAATCACCCGTCACTGCCGAATCATCCCGACCACGCGCTTTATAAGAAGTATTTTCCGAACGGCGGCGGCTCCATCTTCACCTTTGAGATAAAGGGCGGCGTTTGTGAGGCGCACAAATTTATCGACAGCCTTGAGATATTCTCTCTGCTTGCAAACGTTGCCGACGTCAAGAGCCTTGTGATACACCCGGCGACGACGACGCACAGTCAGCTCAGCGAGGCGGAGCTTGCGGACCAGGGGATAAAGCCGAACACAATACGGCTGTCGATTGGCACCGAGCATATCGACGATATTCTGAACGATCTTCAAACCGGCTTTGACGCCGTCAGATAAAGGAGGGAACGCAATATGTCAAAAATTTTCACCTCGGCGGATCAGCTTATAGGAAAGACTCCGCTCTTGGAGCTCTCACTCATCGAAAAGAAGCTCGGGCTCACCTCGAGGCTTTTGGCGAAGCTCGAATATTTCAACCCCGCCGGCTCCGTAAAGGACCGCGTCGCAAAGGCGATGATAGACGACGCCGAGGAAAGGGGCGCGCTGACGCCGGGCTCCGTCATAATCGAGCCGACCTCGGGCAACACCGGCATCGGTCTTGCGGCTGTCGCCGCGGCGAGGGGATACCGCATCATAATCGTCATGCCGGAGACGATGAGCGTCGAGCGGCGCAAGCTCATGAAGGCTTACGGCGCGGAGCTCGTTCTGACTGAGGGCTCCCTCGGGATGAAGGGGGCGATAGCAAAGGCGGAGGAGCTCTCAAAGGCGATGCCCGGCAGCTTTATACCCGGGCAGTTCACGAATCCCGCAAACCCGAAGGCGCACCGCGAGACGACGGGACCGGAGATATACGAGGACACGGACGGCGAGGTCGACATATTCGTCGCCGGCGTCGGCACCGGCGGAACGATAACGGGCGTCGGCGAATATCTGAAATCGAAAAAGCCCGGCGTCAAAATTGTCGCGGTCGAGCCCGCGTCGTCGGCGGTGCTGTCGACGGGAAAGGGCGGCGCACACAAAATACAGGGAATCGGCGCGGGGTTTGTGCCAGAGGTTTTGAACACCGGCATCTACGATGAGATAATCCCCGTTTCCGACGAGGACGCGTTTGCGACGGGAAAGCTCATAGGCAGAACGGAGGGCATCCTTGTCGGCATTTCATCGGGCGCCGCCGCGTTTGCGGCGATAGAGCTCGCAAAGCGCCCCGAAAACAAGGGGAAGAACATCGTCGTCCTCCTGCCAGACACCGGCGACCGCTATTTGTCGACGCCGATGTTTGAGGAATGATATGCGCTGCTTTTGGAGCGTGACCGGATGCTGATATCAACGAGGGGAAGATATGCGCTGCGCGTGCTGGCAGATCTCGCGGAGCACGCGGGGGGAGGCTATGTGCCGATGAAGGAGATCGCGGAAAGGCAGGAGATATCGCTCAAATATCTCGAGCGGATACTCCCCGTTCTGACAAAGAACGGCATCGTCGAGGGGCTTCAGGGCAAAACGGGCGGCTACCGCCTGACCGTTGCGCCGGAGGCTTGCCGGATCGGGGACATTCTCCGCCTGACGGAGGGCGACCTTGCGCCCGTCGCCTGCCTTGAAAACGGCGCCGCACCTTGCAGAAGGTCGCCGGATTGCAGGACGTATCCGATGTGGACGGAGTTCTACCGCGTGATAAACGACTTCTTCGACGGCAAGACGCTGGCGGACATCATAAGGCCCGCCTCCGGCGGCGCCGAAGAAAGAAGCGCGGGGTAAATTTAAAAAATCGACAAAAAACCGGTGGAAAACTCCGCCGGTTTCTGTTATACTTAAATTGTAAAACGACACCTTTGCCGGACAGAAAAATGAAATCACTGACTGAGCTATACAAGATAGGACGCGGGCCGTCGAGTTCGCACTCGATGGGACCCGCGCGCGCCGCCGAGGAGCTTCTGCGCCGTGTGCCGGACATGGACGGCGCGCGCGTCGTCCTCTACGGCTCGCTCGCGAAAACGGGGCGCGGGCACGGGACGGACGCGGCGATAAAAAGCGCGCTCGGAGACCGTTACTGCGAGATAATATTCGATACGGAAAAAAGCGGCCTTCCGCACGAGAACACACTCGACCTGACGGCGCTTCGCGGCGGGGAGCCGGTTTTCACGATGCGGGCGATGTCTGTCGGCGGCGGCGCCGTCGAGATAGAGGGAGAGGAAAGGCACGAGGCGGGCGAGGTATACCCCGAGCGCTCGTTTCTTGAAATATCGAGACTCTGCATGTCGATGAGGCTGCGGCTCTCGGACTACGTTTTCATGCGCGAGGGGGACGGGATCAAAGAATATCTCTCACGCGTGTGGGACGCCATGACGGCAGCCGTCGACAGGGGCGTCTCTGCCGTCGGGGTGCTGCCCGGCGAGCTCGGCATCGAGCGCAAGGCGCGCTCGCTTTTCCGCGGCGGCTACACCGGCGAGCGCGACGCGGACAGGGAAAAGCGGCTCGTCAGCGCATACGCATACGCCGTCGCGGAGGAAAACGCCGGAGGCGGAATCGTCGTCACGGCGCCGACGTGCGGCGCGTGCGGTGTTCTGCCGGCGGCGCTGAAGTATTGTTCGGAGCTTGCGGACGCTGACCGTGAGCGCATAATCCGCGCGCTTGCTGTCGGAGGGCTTTTCGGCAACATAGTCAAGACGAACGCGTCCATCTCGGGCGCGGAGTGCGGCTGTCAGGCGGAGATCGGGACGGCGACGTCTATGGCTGCGGGGGCGATAGCGGAGCTATACGGCATGCCGATAGACAGGATAGAATACGCGGCGGAGACCGCGATGGAGCATCAGCTCGGTCTGACGTGTGACCCCGTCGCGGGGCTCGTGCAGATACCGTGCATCGAGCGGAACGCGGTCGCCGCGATGAGGGCGCTCGATTCCGTGATGCTCATGCGGTTTTTGACGGGCACGAGGAAGATATCGTTCGACCTTGTGACGGCGACGATGTACGAGACGGGCCGCGACTTGAATTCGCATTACAGGGAGACCGCGGAGGGCGGACTTGCGAAACTATATAGGTAAAAAAATTTTACCTATATAGTTCAACTTTACGAGTAAAGATATGCTTTACTCGTAAAGTCCCAACTCATTATAAATAAAAACCTGCGCTCGCAGTTCATGTGGCGGGCGTGAGCAAATAAAACCGGGAGGCGCAGAATGAAGCAGCAGATACGCATGAGATTTCCGGGCGGACGTCCGAGGGCGTTCACGCTCAGCTATGACGATGGCGTCGAGCAGGATATGAAGCTCATAGAGCTCGCGAGAGATAAGGGCGCGAAGATGACGTTCAATCTCAGCTCCGGCGAATATCCGCCCGAGGGCTTTACATGGGAGCCGGGGACCGTACACCGCAGGATGCCGCTCTCGCTTTGCCAAAAGGTATATACGGGAGACGACATAGAGGTCGCCGTGCACGGCACGCATCACCCGTTTTGGGACGCGCTTCCGCCGCACGTCGCAATGTGGGACATAATAAACGACAGGCGGGCGCTCGAGGAGCAGTACGGAAGGCTCGTCAGAGGCGGCGCGTTCCCGTTCGGGACGTACTCGGACGAGGTCGTCGCGATGCTGCGCGCGGCGGGCATCGCGTACTGCCGCACGGTCAAGTCGAGCCACGGATTTTCGCTCCCGCAAGACTGGATGCGCCTTGAGGCGACGTGCCACCATCGCGACCCCGAGCTCTTCGAGCTGGCGGAGAGGTTCACGTCGGTGAAAAACGTCCGCGATCCGCTTCTGTTCTTCGTTTGGGGGCATACATACGAGTTTGAGGACAACGATAACTGGGACGTCATGGAGGGGCTGCTCGACAGGGTTTGCGGGCGCGACGACGTCTGGTACGCGACGAATATAGAGATATGCGATTACGCGGCCGCGTTCGGGCGTCTTATCTTTTCGGCGGACGGGAGCCGCGCGTACAACCCGACCTCGACCGAGCTCTTCGCGTTCTGCGGCGGCGAGACCGTCACGATACCCGCCGGAGGCTCGGCGGAGGTCGGCGAGTGAGCGCCGACGCCGAGTGGGGCTGCCGCCCCGTCTCGGAGCTTTCGGGCGTGACGGCAGGCGGCGCGAGGGAGCGGCAGCTCCACAAGCTCGGGATATATTCGCTCCGCGACCTCATCTACCATTTCCCGCGCGGATATGAGGACAGGGGAGACGTCCGCCTCGTTTCCGACATGCCTGACGGAGAGGCGCATTCCTATATCCTCACCGTCGTGACGGCGCCGTCGGTTACGACGGTGCGGCGCGGCATGACGCTCGTCCGCTTCCGCGCCCGCGACGACGGCGGCGTCTGCGAGATAACTTTTTTCAATCAGTATTATCTGAAAAATTCCTTTCCCGTCGGCTCCCGCTTCCGCTTTTTCGGAAAGCTGACGCGCGAGCGCGGAGGCGCGAGAATGGCGTCTCCGACATTTGAGCCATACACTGGAGACGAAATGCGGCCGCTCGTGCCGATATATCCGACGACGGCGGGCCTCTCGCAGAAAATGATGGGCTCGCTCGTAAAAAAGGCGGCGGACAAGACTTTATCTGAGGTGACGGATTTTCTGCCCGGGGAGATAAGGGAGAAAAGGGGACTTTCGACGCTGCGGTACGCGCTTTCGGGCATACATTTTCCCGAGGACGGGGAGATGCTCGAGCGCGCGCGCAGAAGGCTGACGTATGACGAATTTTTCCTCTTCGCCGTGCGGATAAGGCTCTCGCGCGACGAAAGGCGGCAGGCGAAGGCGAAAAGATTCTCCCGCGTCGACATGACGCCTTTTACGGACAGGCTCGGATATGAGCTGACGGGCGCGCAGAAGCGCGCGATAGGGGAGATAGAGGCGGACCTCTGCGGAGGAAATGAGGGCGGCGGCGAATTTGACAACGTACCGATGTGCCGCATCGTCGTCGGCGACGTCGGCTGCGGAAAGACCGCGGTCGCGGCGGCGGCGGCATACATGACGGCGAAGAACGGGCTGCAGACAGTGCTGATGGCGCCGACGGAGATACTCGCGCGCCAGCACTACGACGATCTCTCCCGCCTGCTGTCCGGCGTCGGCATGAATGTGACGCTGCTCGTCGGCTCGATGGGCGCGCGCGAAAAGCGGCTCTCGTTGGCGGAATGCCGAGGCGCGGGCGCGCCGAGAGCGGACCTCGTCATAGGGACGCACGCGCTCATCGAGGACAAGGTGGAGTTTTCGGACCTCGGGCTCGTCATAACCGACGAGCAGCACCGCTTCGGCGCGCTTCAGCGCGCGGCGCTGTCGGAAAAGGGCGGAGAGGGCGTGCACACGCTCGTCATGAGCGCGACGCCTATCCCGCGCACGCTGTCGCTCGTGATGTACGGGGACCTCGACATTTCCGTCATTGACGAAATGCCAAAGGGGAGACAGACCGTCGACACGTTCGCGGTCGGCGAGAGCTACCGCGAAAGGCTGAACAAATTCATACGGAAGCAGGTCGAGGAAGGTCATCAGGTGTATATCGTCTGCCCCGCCGTGGGTGACGGGGACGGAGAGGATGACGAGGGCGGCTTCGAGGACGGCGGCGGGGCGGATCTGAAATCCGCCGTCGAATACGCAAAGGAGCTGTCGGAAAATGTGTTTCCCGATATCGCCGTCGGCTTTGTCCACGGGAAGATGAAGGGCGCGGAGAAGGACGCCGTTATGAGGGATTTTTCCGCGGGGAAGATAAAAATACTCGTTTCGACGACGGTCATCGAGGTCGGCGTCAACGTGCCGAACGCGACGCTTATGGTAGTCGAGAACGCGGAGCGGTTCGGGCTTTCGCAGCTGCACCAGCTTCGCGGACGCGTAGGAAGGGGGAGCGCGAAGTCGTACTGCGTGCTCGTTTCGGACGCGGCGGGGACCGATACGCGCGCGGGCGAGCGGCTTTTGACGATGAGGCGCGAGCACGACGGCTTCCGCATAGCGGAGCGCGACCTCGAACAGCGCGGTCCGGGCGATTTTCTGCCGCAGAACGGAGTCGTGAGGCAGAGCGGCAGCTTCGGCTTCACGCTCGCGAGGGCAGACGACGAGCGCGGCATGGAGAGGATGAAGGCGGCGTTTGCGGACGCGTCGTCGCTGCTCGGGGAAGACCCCGGGCTCGAGGCTCACCCCGTGCTGCGCGGGCTTCTGCGCGACGCGGGAACGGAGGGCATCGTATCTTAAATCTTAAAAAGGCATCCGGGGAAAGGAGCGCGTTTTCCCGACCCCGGAAAACGCTTTGTACAAAGGTTTCTCGATATCGGAAAGCGCTCGGGACAAAGGTTTCTTTGTCCCCCCGACACAAAAAAACGCCGCTTTTTTCGGCTTTCGGCGGATTTTTTCCGCTTCCGAATGTTGACAAGCGGGGAGTCTGCGTGATACAATTATAAAAATATAAAAACGCTGTGATGCGGAAAAGTACGCGGTACGGGCACAAAGTTTTTTGAAAGAGAGGCGCCGGTTGGTGAGAGGCGCCGTGCGCCGCCGCCGAAGTCGCCGCGGAGCGGCTTTGCCGAAACCGCATGGGATTAAGCAAAGACGGGTGCTCCCGTGACAGAGCGGGGATGTGGATCTGCGGTTCGGTAAAAGCCGCGACGGCATTCCGTAAGGTGCGCCCGCGTCGGGCGAAAAAGAGTGGTACCGCGGAAGATTTTCGGCTCTTTCGTCTCTTTAGGTGCCCCGCAAGGGGGCCTTGTGAGGCGCGGGAGCATTTTTATTTTATCGAACGGAGTTTTTTATGCAGGCAGAGAAAAACGAGCGAATGACTGGCGCGAGGATAGTTATCGAGACGCTGATAGAGCAGGGCGTGACGGACGTGTTCGGATACCCGGGCGGTCAGGTGCTCAATATTTACGACGAGCTTTACCTTGCGCGCGACAGGATAAATCACGTCCTCACGGCTCATGAGCAGGGGGCGTCCCACGCGGCGGACGGATATTCGCGCGTTACGGGAAAGGTCGGCGTCGTTATAGCGACGTCGGGACCGGGCGCGACGAACCTTGTCACGGGCATTGCGACCGCGATGCTCGACTCGATACCGATGGTGGCGATAACGGGCAACGTGCCGACGGGTCTTATCGGGCGCGACAGCTTCCAGGAAGTGAACATCACGGGCATCACGATGCCGATAACGAAGCACAACTATTTTGTCAGCGACGTCCGCGAGCTCGCGGACACGATAAGAGAGGCGTTCACGATAGCGAAGTCGGGCCGCCCCGGTCCCGTGCTCATAGACATACCGAAGGACGTCCAAACGGCGGTGACGGAATTTGTTCCCGGCGGCGTGTCGCCGTTTGAGGCGGAAGCCGTCGTCTCGGAGGACGATATAGAGCGCGCGGCGGAGCTTATAAACGCCTCAGAGCGGCCGTATATCTATGTCGGCGGCGGCGCCGCGGGTCACGGCATGGGAGAGGCGATAGCGAAGCTTGCCGAGAAGACGGACGCGTATATCGGCTGCACCCTGATGGGACTGTCTGCACTCCCCGACTCCTGCGGGCGATTCCTCGGGATGCAGGGGATGCACGGGCATTACGCCTCGTCGATGGCGAACGGGGAAGCCGACCTCATCATCGCGCTCGGCGTCAGGTTCAGCGACAGGGCAACCGGCAACATGGCGAAGTACGCGAAGGGCGCGAAGATAATACAGATAGACGCCGATCAGGCGGAGATAAACAAAAACGTCCGCGTCGACGTCGGGCTCATCGGCAATATCGTTGATGCCTTTGAAAAACTGTCTCAGCGGTGCCGCGCGGCATCACATCCCGAGTGGCGGCGCACGGTCGAAGAGTTCAGGGCGGAGGAGAAAAGGACGGCGGATGCCGCCGAGGCAGCGTCGGGCGATGCACTTACGCCGAAGAAAATATTCGACATAATAAACGAGATAAAGGACGGAGACACCGTAATCGCGACGGACGTCGGTCAGCACCAGATGTGGGCGGCGCAGTACGTCAGCTTTGAGCGGACGCGGCGCTTTGTGTCCTCGGGCGGGCTCGGAACTATGGGATACGGCCTCGGCGCGGCGATTGGCGCCGCCGTCGCCTCCGGCGACAGGACGGTGCTCATCACGGGCGACGGCAGCTTCGGCATGAACTGCAACGAGCTTGCGACGGCGGTTTCGTACAACATCCCCGTCGTCATAGTCGTTATGAACAACGGCGTGCTCGGCATGGTGCGCCAGTGGCAGACGCTTTTCTACGGGAAGAGGTATTCGAACACGGTGCTCAGCAGAAAAACGGATTTCGTGAAGCTCGCGGAGGCGTTCGGAGCCGAGGGCAGGCGGGCGGAAACTGCGGAGGAATTCCGCGCCGCGTTCGCGGAGGGAATGGCGCACGGCGGACCGTTCCTCATTGACACATACATCGACAAGGACGAATTCGTGCTTCCGATGCTGCCGCCGGGCGGGTCGGTAGACGAAATGATAACGAGCAAAGAGGGGCTGATATGAGAGCCGTTATAGCAGTTTACGTTGAGAATAAATACGGCGTGCTCGCGCGCGTCGCAGGGCTTTTCATGAGGCGGGGCTTCAATATAGATTCCCTTACCGTCGGCGAGACGGACGACCCCGCGTATTCAAGGATGACGATAGTCATAAACGGGGACGAGAACGTCCGCGAGCAGGTGATGCACCAGCTTATGAAGCTGCACAACGTCAAGAAGGTGAAGCTGCTCGAGGAGGGGCGCGCCGTCGAGCGCGAGCTTCTGCTCGTGAAGGTGAAGAACACGCCCGAGAACAGAGCGGAGATAATGGCGGCGGCGGAGATCTACCGCGCCAAGATCATAGACTACACGACGGCGTCTATGTGCGTCGAGGTGACGGGCGAGCCGTCGAAGATACGCGCGTTCATAGACGTGATGAGGCCGCTCGGCATCGTGGAGATATGCCGCACCGGCGTCGTCTCGCTCGGGCGCGGCACGAGCATAATGGACAGATCGGATATCTGAAAAATAAAAATATAAAGGAGACAAACAAAATGCAGAAAATTTACTATCAGCAGGACTGCAATCTTCAAAAACTCAACGGAAAGACCGTCGCTATCATAGGCTACGGCTCACAGGGACACGCGCACGCGCTCAATCTGCGCGACTCGGGAGTTGACGTCATCGTCGGACTTTACGAGGGCAGCAAGAGCTGGGCGAAGGCGGAGGCCGCCGGACTTCGCGTTATGACGTCAGCCGAGGCGGCGGAGCACGCAGACATAATAATGATACTCATCAACGACGAAAAGCAGGCGAAGCTCTACCGCGAATCTATCGAGCCGCACCTCACCGAGGGCAAGACGCTCGCGTTCGCGCACGGCTTCAACATCCATTTCGGCTGCATAAAACCGCCGAAGAATGTCAACGTCATAATGATAGCGCCGAAGGGACCGGGCCATACGGTCAGGAGCGAATACCAGGCGGGCAAGGGCGTGCCGTGCCTCGTCGCCGTCGAGCAGGACGCGACGGGAGACGCGCTCGAGATCGCGCTCGCGTATGCGCTCGGGATCGGCGGCGCGCGTGCGGGCGTGCTCGAGACGACGTTCCGCACCGAGACGGAGACCGACCTTTTCGGCGAGCAGGCTGTGCTCTGCGGCGGCGTATGTGCCCTCATGCAGGCGGGATTTGAAACTCTCGTCGAGGCGGGCTACGACCCGAGAAACGCATACTTCGAGTGCATACACGAGATGAAGCTGATCGTAGACCTCATATATCAGTCGGGGTTTGAGGGAATGAGATATTCCATCTCGAACACCGCCGAGTACGGGGACTATGTGACGGGACCGAAGATAATCACGGAAGAGACGAAGAAGACGATGAAGAAGATACTCTCCGACATCCAGGACGGGACGTTCGCAAAGGAATTTCTGCTCGATATGTCCGACGCGGGCGCGCAGGTGCACTTCAACGCGATGAGAAAGCGCGCCGCAGAGCATCCGTCCGAGACCGTCGGCCGCGAGATAAGAAAGCTCTACAGCTGGTCGGACGAGGACAAGCTCATAAACAACTGACAAGACAAAGCGCCGCGAGGGGACATAATAGCGGACGGAGGGTGAAACATGATAAAGGATACGATAGTAGAAGGCTTCGGCAACGCGCCGCACAGGAGCCTTTACCACGCGCTCGGGCTGACAAAGGAGGAGACGGAGCGTCCCCTCATAGGTATAGTCAGCTCGTATAACGAGATAGTGCCGGGTCACATGAACCTCGACAAGATAGCGGACGCCGTAAAGGAAATTCAGGACGGAAACGCCGTTTTGTTCATTGACGGCGAAAAGGACTTC
>CANQYV010000009.1 GCA_947628165.1 uncultured Clostridia bacterium
GTATATTTTATCCTGAAAAAACGGGAAAACACATATTGACAAGGCACGAGATGTTTGATATAATAATGCTCGTCCGAACGCTGCTATGGCTCAGTCGGTAGAGCACATCCTTGGTAAGGATGAGGTCATCAGTTCGATTCTGATTAGCAGCTCGTGAAAAGCCCTTGAAAATGCTTGATTTTCAAGGGCTTTGTTTTTTTGTTTTTTGCTGTTTGCGTAGTAACCGCGCAGCGGTCGCAGGATTTTATAGCGCCGCGTCAGAACTGATTGTAAATAAACTCGGGTGCGGTTGAAAAATCGGCAAGCAGGAGAAAGGCAGCGATCGCTCCCATCATGAAAAGAAACGCCGCTGTACGGCGAATGAACAAATATGTCTCATTCGTCCGCTGTGCCTTTATAAAATTTGTAAACCGCTTTATCAATATAGACCCATCCTTTCCATCCCAAGTGCATTATGTCTTGAAGAAAATAAGGCTCATATTCCTTATCCGAAAAATCCGCGAGCCGGACGCCGTATTCGCTGCAAATGCCGCGGATCTTCCGATAGTACGCCTCGCGGTCCTCCTTCTTCCAGCCTATGTGGTCGTACCACAGGCCGTGCACGGGAACACTGACAAGCATCGGCTCGATCCCCGTCTCTCTGCAAACGTCAAGGAAGAGGCGCAGATCGTCGTACTCCTTTGAGACCAAGTAGCTCTCATTTACGGAGCTGTTCTTTGTTTCATCAAAGGAGTCTTTGACATATGTGTTGTAGTAGTTGTCGTATATGCCGAGGTCGTTTGTCGTGCAGGAGGCTTTGCCCTCGCTTTCAGCAGCGGCCATCTTTTCGCTCCAGTCAACAGAGCCGACGTTGAGAAGCGGCCCCTCCGCTTTGTCCGACGGCAGTTTGTAAAGCTCGAGATTTAAAAGGAAGAGCCGCTTGTAATTCATAAACAGATCGTATGTTCCCATCTCTATATGGGTGAACGGATCGAGGGTGTGCATGAGATAGACCGCCCTGTATTTCTCTACGCGCGCCTTCTGGCTTTCGTCAGCAGACAAAAGCTCGAGCACCCGCTCCGTCACGGCGGTTTTTGTTTCGCAAGATATTTTGGGGTTCTTTATGAAGTCTGCGTATATGCTCTCCGAGAAACGGCTCGAGTATATCTCGGACGAAAGATGCTCCTTTGTGAACCACTGGGGCGAAAGGATAAGAACCGCCTTCCCGCACGGGATATCGTCCGCGATGGCGCCGAGCACCATTGCGTGGTGCAGGCTCTGCATGTAGCCGCGCCCTATCAGTATCATGTTGAAATCCGAGCTGCCGTTTCGGAACATTACTGAGGGGTGCGCGGAATTTGTCAGGACGGAGGACGAGTATGAAAGCTCTGAGGAGCCGAGCACCGGTATCGCGCCATCATTCAGAACCATATTCAGAGCATATTCGCAGGAGTTGCGGACATCCTCGTTGAAATACGCCATCGCATGCTTTTTGTCCGCGACGCGCCGCCTCATTAAAAGGCCTCCCGCGGCACAAGATGAAAGGAGCATCAGGAGCGCAAGCGCAAACGACAGCAGCTTTTTCATTTGTTGAGCCTCGACCTTACGCTCTCTATGATCTTGCGCGGCGTCCCGAGCTCCGCTCTGTCGACCTCGGACGGTGCGATGATGACGCCGAAATTATCCTCTATGGCAACAAGGATCTCGGTGAAGGTAAGCGAGTCGACAAGACCCGTTTCAAAAAGATCTATATCTTCGTTCTCCTTTACGATGTCGTCGTCGCATATCTCTGCGAGCAGATCAAGTATTTTGGTTTCCATTTTTGTCCCTTCCTTTAATTAAGTTTTGCCGCCGCCGCGTGCAGAACGGCCTTTAGATGTCCGGAGAAGATCAAAAAGCCGAGCATGACAAGATTGAGAGTCACAAACCACGACAGCATGCGATACCATGCTTTATTTTTGTTTTTCCTGTAGAATGAGGATTTTTTTCTGTATACTTCGGTCACGGAGAGAAGAACGCCGTGGTAAATGCCGTACACGATATAATGCGCCTCGAGCCCGTGCCATATTCCCATGACGGTCATATTGAGCATGAGCCCGACAGAGGCGCCGACAAGTCTGTCTGAAAAGCGCTTTTTACGGATCGAGTCCATCATAAATCTTGTGAATATGAAATCGCGGAACCATGATGACAGCGTGATATGCCACCTGTTCCAGAAGTCTGTCATATCGACGCTTAAAAAGGGCTTATTAAAGTTGTCGGGCATCCTTATGCCGAGAATATAGCTTGTGCCGACGGCCATCGCGCTGTAACCGGCAAAGTCGAAGAACATATAAAAGCCGTAAACATACGCATATCCCGCGACATACAGCGGCGTATATCTGTTTTCAAAAAAGTGCGTCAGAACAGTGTAAAAGACCGCCGAGCAGACGATCTTGTAGAACATCCCGAGCACTAATTTGTAAAGCCCGGAGCCGAGCAGCTCCCTGTATTCGGCGGGAGAGAGCGCGGTCTCGTCGTCTTCTGCGAAGCGGCGGCTCCTGTCTATCGGGCCAGAGCTGAGAGTCGGGAAGAAGAGGATAAAGCTTATAAATGTGACCTCGTTTATCTCCTTTATCACACCGTCATACGTCTCGATAACGGTCTGTATCACGCGGAAGCAGATATAGGAGATGCCGAGAAAGCCGAAGATGTTTCCGCCCCAAAGGCCGCTTACCTTGTAAATTACGAGCGGCAGGAGCGCAGACGCGACCGCGCATCCGTATATATACCGGTTTCTATTGTATTTTGTCCTCAGAAAAAGATATGACTTGACAAGAAGGACGGAGCCTGCGGCGTATATCAGAAGATACAGGAGCTGCGAGGGAGAGCCGCCGTATACCCACCATATGAAGAAGGCGGTCAGAAGCAGGCGGTAATACCGCAGCTTTTTGCCCATAAGCCCAATCACGACGGCGGGTATTAAAAGAATGAACAGACAGACGAAAAACCGGTATCCGGAGAAAAAGCTCATGCGCGCATCCCTCCCAGCGCCCGCCTGTCGACCTTCCCGTTGTCTGTGCGGGGAAGCGCGTCGACAAATACGAACTTTTTGGGGATCATGTAGTCAGGAACGTATTTCCTCAGCATTGAGCGGAGCTTTTGCGAATACTGAAAATCGTCGGCGTCGGACCTGTCGGCGGCAACGTATGCCGAAATGCTCCTGACCTGCCCGTCTCTGTATACGGGCAGGACCGCCGCCTGACGCACGCCCGGGAGCTTCATTATATTGCTCTCTATATCCTCAAGCTCTATTCGGTATCCGTGGAGCTTTATCTGAAAATCAAGGCGGCCGCAGTAGAAGATCCATCCGTTCTGCCTGTATCCTTTGTCGCCGGTGTGGTACAGGCGGCAGCTTTTTCCGTCGATTTCATATGTCCCGAAGACCTTTTCCGTCAGCTCCGGCTTGTTAAGATATCCGATGCTCACGGTGTCGCCTGCTATGACGATCTCGCCCTTCTCGCCGTCCCGAAGGATCCGTCCGGCCTCATCCATTATGAAGATCCGGGTCCCCGGTTTTTCGCGTCCGACCGGCAGCGGAGACCATTCCGCGTTTACCTCCGGGGTGATGTTCACCTCGGTCACGGCGACGGTCGATTCCGTCGGACCGTATGTGTTTACGACGACGGCCTTCGGAAAGCGGCGCATAAGCTCGCCTGCCGTGCGATTTGTCAGCGTCTCGCCGCAGAACAGAAACTTCTCAAGCTGGGGCAGCAGCGCTTCCGAAAAACGCTCGTCGGAAAGACAGACGTCGGCAAACGACGGCGTTGACACCCACACGTTCGCGGATGATTTTTCGAGCGCGCGGAAGAGTGCGGCTGTGCTGCTCTGCACCGCCTTGTCAAGCGCCGCGAGCGTGCCTCCGGAGAAAAGAGAGAGGTAGAGATCCATGACGGAAAGGTCGAAGGAAAACGGCGCCTGATTGATGAAGGTATAATGCTTTTCGGGGTCAAGTCCGCCTCCGAGCGTTTTTGCCCACATAAGATAGTTGTCAAGGCACTCGCATGTGATCTGCACTCCTTTCGGCGTGCCGGTGCTGCCGGACGTGAAGATGATGTAGAACACGTCGTCGGAGAGGACAGGCGACAGCGTGACAGGCTCGGACGGGCTCGTGCGGCATATTTCCGCAATTTCGTCCCCGGTGACGATGCCTTCCCGCTCAAACGGAAACGGCTCCGTTGAAAGGATGCAGGGCGGCGCGACCTCATCGACGATGGCGGCGACTCTGCTTGCCGGGACGGAGATATCTATCGGGCAATATGCGTGACCGGATTTTACGCAGGCAAGAAAGCATACGATCATATACGGGCTCTTGTGCCCATAAACGACTATAGGCGCTCTGCCCGAAACACGTCCTGCTATGTAAGCGGCAAGATTGTCCGAATATTCCGCGAGCTGCCCCCAGAGCAGCGAATCGGTTTTGCTGTCATTAAGTCCGATTTGGCAGTAAGCGGTTCTTTGGGGAAAGCGTGCTGCGTTTTTTGATATTTCTTCTAAAATCATTTTGAGCTCGATTCTGCCGCAGCGCGGCGGCGCAGATATAGTATTATGGGAGTTGGTTTTTCGGCCGTAAAGGCGGAGACGGGAGCGAGGTTGACCTGCTTGCTTTCACGATTTCACGCTGCATTCTCCTAAAACGATGTTCACCGCGATTTGCAAATTTTATACAGTCATTTTTGAGTTCGGACGTTTCGGGAAAAAACTGGGCGAGAGCCCGCGCCGGCGCCGCCTTCGTTTTTAAGGTATTTCGTCGCATATAAAAGCGATTGCGGTGACAAGCATATGCTTTATTGCCGCTTGCCGCCAAAAATGTTTTTGTTTAAAGCCGCGTATTGAATATAAATCAGCTTTTATTTCTAATACTTTCTTTAAACGCAACGATTATATCATATACTTGAATTAAAATCAAGTATAAAGGACTTTTTTTTACTAAAAAGAAACTTTTATTATGACAGAACCTTTTGATTTCGGTACGGCGCTGCGAAATTTACGCAGAGAGCGCGGGTATACGCAGAAAAAACTTGCCGAGGTGCTCAAACTGTCGGAAACAACGATAAGTAAGTACGAGAGCAACACGGCGGTCCCGTCGTTTGAGACGGTGTGCGAGATCGCGGCATGGTTTCATGTGTCGCTCGACATCCTTGCGGGCGGCGTTCCGCCGGAAACGCTTTTGCTGACGGGGCTTGACAGGGATCAGGTCGAAATAATGAGAGCGTTGGCGGACGCTTTTGCGGAGAAAAACGGGCTCCGCGAAAAGACAGCCTTGAGTAAGCGCTATGAGCTGCTCGGAAGGATAACGTCAAGTCTTATCTGATCGTATCCGAACGCAAAAAAAGCCGACCCGTCTGTTGCGGCAAACGGGCCGGCTTTCGGTATTGTTGAAGTATAGGGTAATAATGCGCGTCGGAGATCGGGCGGTTGCGAGCGGCTGCAGCCGTTTACGCTCCCGACATGCGGCGTCCCTCGGCGCTGAAAAATCTTTCAGAGTATATGTTCCGAGATGGCGCGGCAGACGGAGACTATGTCGGAGTTTCCGGAGAACTCGAAGCGGACGCGGCCGAGCCCCGTGAAGTACAGCTCGAGCACGCTGTCATACCCGAGAACGCCTGCGGTCTCTATCGAATATACCGTCACGCGAGAGTACGGCATGGAGGTCATTTCGCGGCGCGTGCCCGTCATGCCCTGCTTGTTTACGGAGATTATGCGTTTGTTTGTGAACGCGACAAAATCGCGGATGGAAGAGTATGTGTCTATGACGGTCTCGTCCTCCGTCAGGAGCGCATCTATGTCCTGCTCGCGCGTCTTCTGGTCGCGGTGGAGCTTTATGACGGCGCCGTTTTTGAAATCGAGCATTTTGATTATACTTCCTTTCCATAAAAGTTCATGCCGCGGCCGTCTTTAGCGTCCGCAAAATAATTATATCACCGCTCGGCGCCCCAGTCAACGAAAAAATCCCGCGGAATGCCTCCGCGGGAGCATATGGTGCGTCAAGATCACGAGCCTGCGGTGCCCTTCGGCAAAAGCGCGATGATGAGCACGATTACTGCGAGCGCGATTATGATGGCGATGATTATGCCGACGGTGGCGGAGTTTTCGGAGTCCGTAACGCCGAGCACCTCGCCCTCCTCGTCAAACGTCTCGTCAAAGTCGTCAACGTCACCGGCGCCGTTCATGGCGTCCTCGCGCCCTCTGTCGCCGTATGAGGGACTGCCGCCCGCCTCGCCGCCGCCGTTTGCCGCGGGGGAGTTGTAGTTCTCGCCCTGACGTCCGCCGACGTTGCCTTCGTTTCCGCCTATGCCTGCGTCCCCTTCCGGCATCATTCCGAACGGCTCGGGAGCGCCAGCCCCTGCCGACCAATCAACGGCGAGCACCGCCGAGGTGAGCGCGGAGAGGCAAAACGAGACAATAATCAATGCCGAGACCGTCCGCACGGTACGAAGCAGAGTTTTTTTACTGTATCCTTTTCTCATAAGACTTTTTTGAGTTGTCCTTTCCGAAAAAATGTTGTATAATCGATATAAGGGCTTGCGCCCGCAACATTATTTTTCCTCCGCCGGTCGAAAAAATACTGCCGTTTGGAAAGGAAAGGCCGGAAAAGTCAGGAAAACTTATAATATGAGTATGGATGAAAAAAGGTTCAGAAAAAACGACAGCGGGTTCGTGTGCGCGAACTGCGGGCTCTTGGTAGAGCCGCTCGGTTACACGTCACGCAATCACTGTCCGCGCTGCCTGTGCTCGCTCCACGTCGACATCAACCCCGGGGACAGGGCAGCCGAATGCGGCGGAATAATGCGCCCCGTTAAGGTCGAGCCCGACGCGAGGAGGGGGTATATTATCACGCACCGGTGCGAGAAGTGCGGCCACGAGAGCCGAAACCGCGCGGCACACGAGGCTCCGGTCCAGCCCGACGACATAGACCTTTTGATCTCGCTGACGCGGGCGGAGTGAGGAAGCCTGAAGGGGAGTTATTTTTCCTCGCCGGAGCTTTTTTCAATATCGCGGAGCGCGTCGGCGGGGATTTTTCCGTGAACGCGCTCATAGTAGGCGATGTTCTGGCGGAGAAGAAATATGATATGGTTATTCGGCGTCCTGTGCTCGGCGTTTGCGATGTAGAGCAGCTTGCCGTAGAGCTCGGGGCTGAGCCTCAGAGTGTATTCTTTGTCATTTTTCATTTTGTGCACCTCGAAATTTTATAATAAGGGAGAGAAAAAGATGAACGAAAACGTTGTGAGCGCCCTCATAGAGATACCGCTCGGCTCGAAAAACAAGTACGAGCTCGACGAAAAGACAGGCCGCATCCACCTCGACCGCGTGCTCTATACCGCGATGTCGTATCCGGCGGAGTACGGGGTAATAGAGCACACGATAGCGCCGGACGGAGACCCGCTCGACATTCTCGTCATAGGCAGCGAGAAAACGTTCCCGGGCTGCATAGTCCCCGCGCGCGTGCTCGGATATCTGAATATGAACGACAACGGCAAGACGGACTACAAGCTCATCTCCGTCGTCGACTGCGACCCGAGATACAAGGACGTGAAGGAGCTCTCGGACCTCTCCGAGTTCATACTGCGCGAGATCGAGAATTTCTTTCAGAATTATAAGGTGCTCGAGGGCGGCAAGGTCGTCGTCGGCCACTACCACCGCCGCGAGCGCGCGCTCGATATAATAAGGGAATGCCGCGAGCGCTACGACAACTCGGTCCTCGAGGTCGAGGAATAAGGGCGCAGGGTCAGATTATCAAAGCTCCCGTTCTGTCGGGCTCCATGACAAATACCCGCCAGTTTGTGCCGAGCGTTTCGCAGTAGCGTTCAAGCTCGGAAGCGACGCCATCCCCCCTGCGCGCGACGACAATGAGCGACGGGCCCGCGCCGCTTAAAAAGCCGCCGAACGCCCCCGAGTGCTCCGCCGCGTCTATGATGCCGTCCATGCCGTGGATCAGGCGGCTGCGGTACGGCTGGTGCATGCGGTCTCTCATCGCGACCGAGAGCTTGTCGTAATTTCCGGTCAGAAGGCTGCCGACGAGCAGCGCCGCCCGCGACGTGTTGTATACCGCCTGCTCGCGGCTGTATGACGGCGGCAGGACGCGGCGCGCCTTTTCGGTCGGGAGCGGAAAATCAGGCACGAGAACTATAAATTCGAGCTCACGGGGAAGCGGCACGCGCAGATACTCGAACCGCCTGCCCTCGAGCGCGCCCACGACCATTTCGCCGAGAAAAGCGGGGGCGACGTTGTCGGGATGCCCCTCGAGCTTTACCGCCATGTGCAGAAGCTCGTCGCGCGAAAGCTCCGTTTCGCAGAGGCGGTCCGCTATGAGAAGGCCGGATACGATGCATGCGGCGCTGCTGCCGAGTCCGCGCGCGAGCGGGATCCTGTCGGTCTGGCGCAGCATAAAGCGCGGGAGAGGGCGCTTTTTTCGCTCCGAAAACCACTTTATCGTCTTATATATCAGATTCGTTTCGTCGAGGGGGATCGTCTGTCCCGCCTCGACGCTTTTGTCTATCTCGTTTCTGCTCTCGATTTTGAACGGCCCGTCAAAGGCGCATTCGCCGCCCGATGTGACGGTGACCTCGTTATAAAGCGAGAACGCCATCCCCGCGCTGTCGAAGCACGGGCCCATATTGGCGCTCGTCGCGGGAACTTTTACAGTAAACATGCTTTCTTTGCTTTCCGGTGTCACAGATTAGGGTATTTTCGCATATTGTATCATGCGGGAAAAATAAAATCAAGTGTCGGAGGCGGGGATGATGATGTCGACCTCGCCGGGCGCGGGCGCCTCAAAGCGCGAGGCGAATTTTTTCATCAGCCCCTCGTCTATTATGTAGGCGGACACGTCTCCCGACAAAACGGCGCGGTTGCGGCGCTCTATCCGAGCGCGCCATTCGTCCTCGGATATATCTATAAAGCATATCTCGAGCGGTATGCCGCGGCGGGAGAAATATTCCCTTATGTCGCCTCTCGCCTTTGACGTCCAGAGCCCCCAGTCAAGAACGACGTCGATGCCGCCCGAGACGATCTCCGCCGCCTTTGAAAGAAGATAGCGCTCGGTCCGCTCGGCGTATGTGTCGTGCGCCGCCCCCGCTTCCTGCCCGAAGAGGGCGAGCATGACCTCGTCTATCGAGAGGAGCACCGCGCCCGTCTTTTCCCGTATCTTGTTCGCGTATGATGTTTTTCCGCAGCATATCCTGCCGCATACAGCCGTCACTTTTGCCATGGGGCACCGCCTTATTTCGTTCTTTCGGCTTCATTGTATCATAACCGTCGAAAAAAATCCATATGCCGCGTTATTGACACGCCCCCGCCTTTGTGATAAAATACCACCGTCGACAGTAGATACTGGGATATGGTGTAATGGCAACACAAAAGACTTTGACTCTTTCATTGCAGGTTCGAATCCTGCTATCCCAGAAAAAAGCGCCGAAAAAAAGCGGCGCTTTTTCCTTTTCGGATTAAAACGGTATGCGACATTTTTCAACCCGCAGTTAAATCGAATTTGCCGAAACGGTTATTGCGGTTTTCGCGGGGACAATATATAATAAAATATATAATTGCAATCTTTATCTTTGCAGGGACAAAAAATGACCATCGGCGAAAAAATAAAGGAGCTGAGGCTCGCGCACGGGATGACGCAGGAAAAGCTCGCGGCGTATCTCAAGATCTCGTCGCAGTCCATCTCAAAATGGGAGAACAACAACGCCATGCCCGACGTGTCGCTGCTCGTTCCGCTCGCGAATTTTTCGGCGTCACGATGGATGAGCTTTTCGACAGGGACGCCGAGAGCGAGGCCGAGGAGGTCGAGAGCTATTTCGAGACGAGCGAGCGCCTTATGAGCGGCGGATGCCTCGAAGAGGACCTCGCGCTGTGGGAGGAGGCCGCCGAGCGCTTTCCCGGCAGCTTTCAGGTGCTGCACAGCCTCGCGCACGCGCTTTGGCGCTCGCTTCCTTACACGGACGCGCCGAGCGATGCCGACAGGAAGAACGCGGAGCGCGTTATCGACATCTGCCTCCGCATCCTCGACGACTGCACCGACAACGACATCAGAAATGGGGCGATACAGCTTCTCGCCTACACATACGGGCGCGAGGGCTATCCCTGCGCCGACGAGGAGCTCGCGGTAAAATACGCAAATATGGCTGGCACGCTGTACGCCTGCCGTGAGGAGCTGCTCGAAAACGCGTATTTCACGGCGGAGAACAGACACAAGGCGAAGGAGCAGAGGCACAAGAACACCCTCTCCTATATCGATCTTGCGGCGATAAACATATTCAATGACGAGTACGACACGCCGGAGGAGGTCATATTCGCGTGCGAAACGGCGATAAAGCTGTGGGATACGCTGTTTTACGACGGCAACTACCTCGACCACAACGCAGATATCGCATATGTGAAGATGCTTTTGGCGGAGCAGTACGCGATTATTGGCGACAGAGAAAAGACGCTTTCGTCTCTGCGCGAGGCTTTGGGACACGCAAAGGCATACGACGGGATCATGCCCGGGCGGCACGCGTACACGAGCGCGTTTTTGTCGTCCGCCTCGTGTGAAACGCCGGACGGCGCGGGCGGCGAGCTCTCGTTCTGGCTGTCGGAGATAAGGGAGAACGACGCGTTTTTGTTCCTTCACGGCGACGCCGAATACGAAGAGCTGATAAACGGGTAAGGAAAAAAAGAAGAGGGGAGACGGTTTTAAAAACCGCCTCCCCGATTTTGTCGTCGGCTCATTTGCCCTTCGTGCCGAGCCTTTCGTCTGACAGCTTATCGAAAAATATCGCCCAGCGGACGACCTCGCCCGGGTCGCCCATCGGCGAGAGCTGAAGGAGCGTCTTGTCGTGATAGATGTCGAAGCGCTTGCCGACCGTTATCGGGACGGCGGGGATCTGAGACGTCGGCAGCTCGAAGGCGAGATGCTCGCCGAAGAGCGTGCCGTCAAACGTGAATTTTTCCCTGTCGAGCGTGCAGTGCGCCTTGCCCGCGCCTTTTACGACGTAGCCTTTTTCGTCCGTGGAGCCGACGGTGAAGTCGCCCGCGAGCGGAGTTGAGATGTCGAAACTTTCGTACTGCCAGTCGTACCAGCCGCCGACGGTCTCAAACGGCGCGCCGGTCAGCACATAATCGCGGGAGAGCACCGCGTCCATTCCGCAGGAGGCGCATTTGATGTGCGAGCCGCCCGCGGTGAGCGTGCGCTCCGCGCCGCAGGAGGGGCACTTATAAAGGATACCGTCGAGCCCCGCAGTCGTGTCGCGGGTCGAATATTTTATTCCGCGGCACGAGATCTCGTCGTCGTGGCGCAGCTTGTCCGAAACGAGGCCGAATATCTCGTCCCTGCTCATCGAAGGTATCTCGTCGGCGGAGAGAAGCTTTTCGGTCTCTATCATTATCCTGCCGCGCCGCGCGCCGCGCCCCCACTTCGGGAACGTGAGCGCCGCACCCGTCGGGGTGACGCGGTAGACGTCGACACGGAGCTTTCTCACGAGCTCCGCCGTGCCCTCCGTTATCCGCATGGAATGCGCTGTCCACGTCAGCCTGCCCTCGGGAAAGAGGACTATTATCCTACCGTCGCGCGCGGCGCGCATCATGTTGAGCACCGTGCCTGCGTCGCTGTCGAACATACGCTTCGTTATGACGTGCAGCGGAGAGAGGATCGGGCGCAGAAAGCGCTTTGCCCAGAAATGGGCGCTGAGGACGAACGTCGCTCTGTGCGGCAGCAGCGCCATGCCGACGAGGAAATGATCCCTGTCGGAAAGATGGTTCGCGAGCACGAGCGCCGGTCCCTTTATGTCGCGGATGCCGCTTTTGTCGACCGTGACGCGGTATCTTATCCTCATGTAGAGGGACACGAGGGCCGCGGCGGGATAGTAGAGGATCGCTGCCGGGGGCGGGAATTTCCTGCGTTTTTTCTTTTTCACGTCTTTATTTCTGCGCCCCGCTCACCGTGTAACGGGTGCCTTCGGGCGTGTCTATGAGAGTTACTCCGCGTGCGGAAAGCTCATTTCTTATCGCGTCCGCGAGCGCGAAGTCGCGGTTCTTTTTCGCCTCCGCCCGCCTTGCTATCGCGGCGAGGATCTCGGGGTCGCCCTCTTCCGCCTGACGCTTTGCCTCGTCTGCGTCGCGGCGAGCCTTTGCGTTTTTGGCGATGTCGAGGCAGAGCACGCGGTCGAAATCCTCTATGAGCGAAAGCTTAGTTTTGTCGTTCGTGTCGGCCTTTAATACGTCGTAGAGCGCGGTTATTGCAAGGGATGTGTTTATGTCGTTGTCGAGCGCGTCCGTGAAGCGGCGTTTGTATTCTTCAAACGCCGCGGCGTCGATGTCGCCGTCTCCCTCGGCATACAGCTGTGCGACGCGGGAGACGAGCTTATCGTATGTGCCGCGCGCGTTTTCAAGCGCGTCCCAGGAGAAAACGAGGGATTTGCGGTAGTGGGAGCCGAGGCAGAAGAAGCGGTAAACGACGGGGGAGATCCCCTTGTCCTCGAGCGTTCCGAGCGTCAGAAATTCTCCCTTCGACTTCGACATTTTTCCGCTCTGCGTATTGAGGTGGAGCACATGGAACCAGTACGAGCACCATTTGTGCCCGAGGTAGGCCTCCGACTGCGCTATCTCGTTCGTATGATGGGGGAAGGCGTTGTCAATGCCGCCGCAGTGGATATCGAGATATTCGCCCAAGTGCTTCATCGATATGGCGGAGCACTCGATGTGCCAGCCGGGATATCCGAGCCCCCAGGGTGAGTTCCATTTGAGCTCCTGATCCTCGAATTTGCTCTTCGTGAACCAGAGCGCGAAGTCGCACTTATTGCGCTTTGCGTCGTCCGCCTCGACGCCCTCGCGGACGCCGACGGCGAGGTCCTCCTCGTTCTGACGGTTGAAGACGTAGTAGTTCTCGAGCTTCGAGGTGTCAAAATACACGTTCCCGCCCGAAACGTAGGCGTAACCCGTATCGATGAGCTTTTTTATTATCTTGATATATTCTCCGATGCAGTGAGTCGCGGGCTCGACGACGTCGGGGCGGCGTATATTGAGCTTTTTGCAGTCCTCGAAAAACGCGTCGGTGTAGAATTTCGCTATTTCGAGCACCGTCTTGTGCTCGCGTCTCGCGCCCGTCAGCATTTTGTCCTCGCCGTCGTCGGAGTCGCCGGCGAGGTGGCCGACGTCGGTGATGTTCATGACGCGCTTGACGTCGTAGCCGGAATAACGCAGATATCGGTCGAGGATGTCCTCCATGATGTATGTGCGGAGGTTTCCTATGTGCGCGAAGTGATATACCGTCGGTCCGCATGTGTACATTCCGACCTTGCCCTCCTCATGCGGGCGGAACGGCTCGCGTTCGCGGGAGAGGGAATTATAAAGATACAGCATAAGATGTCTCCTCGATATATTATCTTTGAGGCGGGTATATATCGTTATTGCCGCCGTTGTTTTCGCCGTCGACGTTCACCGTTATCGTGCCGCTGACGGCCTTTTTGCGGCTCACGTCCGAAAGGACGATGACGGAGGCGCACGCGACCGCGACGACCGCGGACACGACGAGAGTTATTATCACCTCCGCGGGGGACGAGTCCTCGCGCATCAGAGGGATGTAGTTGGCGAGGTTGAAGCCCATGTGAAGGATGAAGGGCGCGAGCACGGTCTCAAACTTGACGTAAGTATATGCGAGCATTAGTCCGAGCACGGTCGCGTAGCAGAAGGCGATGAACACGCCGTGCGCCATGCCGAACGCGGCGGCGGAGATGATGACGGCGGCGGCCGTCGGCATCCCGCGGCGGAGCCGCGTGTATATGCAGCCGCGGAAGATGAGCTCTTCAACGAGCGGCCCCATTATACCGACGGCGACGATCTCGACTATGAACTGTACCGGGCCCTCGCTGTGCCCCATGTATTCGTATACGGAGTTGAAATTCTCCAGCATCTCCTGAGACCAGGGGATAAGGTTGACGACCATCGTGACGAGGAACTGCACCGCGACGCCGAGCGGGAAGAGCAGCGCCGCCTTCCATGTGCGGAGGGGGTAAAAGCCCGTGTGCTCGGAGAACGGGCGGTGTTTGAGCGCCGCTGTGACTGCGAGCGCCACTATAGTTAAAACCGAAGATGTAAGGCTTATGAGGTTGAAATCGAGATCGGTGAGATCCTCCGTGATCTTATCCTGCATCTCCCCGATTATCCTGTCGTATTCTTCGTCAGAGATATACCCATTGTCGGGAATCTCGTCCATGTATTCGTCAAAAAAATCGGTATACATGCCGGCTGCGCGGACGAAGATAAAGCCGAAGGTGACTATCGTCTGGCAGAGGAAAAAGAGAAGGAAGTAGAGCGCGGCGTGACCTAGCGCGGAGAAGAATTTCTGCGACGGCGTCTTTTCGCGCCTGACGGGCGGGACGTACGGAGGCGGGACCGTGTAGCCGCTGTTGTTGTAGCCGTAGTAGCCGTAGCCGCCGCCGTTATACGGACCGAACCTGCCCTGAGGCACGTTGTCGGGGCGGCCGGTGCCCGCGCCGTTTCCGCCGTAGCCGCCTCCGTTGCCGTTTCCGCCGTTCGTGAACGGCGGAGGCGTGCCGGGGGCCTTCGCGCCGTCGGCGCCGTTATTTTCGGGAGGAGCTGTCAGTCCGTCGTCGGCAGACTCGGACTTTACTTCTATTTCGGAATCGTCGGTGAAGGATTTGCCGCAGTAGGGGCAGTACTGAAATCCGTCATCGGACATGCGAAAGCAGCGTTTGCAGATCATTTTTCATTTTTTCCTTTCCTTTTGGTTTGTTTAACGTCCTGAATATCGCCGTCGGCGGTGTCGACGGCAGGGAGCCGTTTTTTGAGCTCCGACAGCTCGAATTCGATCTCGCAGAGCTTCGCGGAAACGGGGTCTGGTATGTGCACCTGATCGAGCTCGTCGACTCTGTGGCCGTTCATCTTCACCGTGCGTGCCGGTATGCCGACGGCGGTGCTGTTTGCGGGGACGGAGGAGAGCACGACGGCGCCCGCCGCGATCTTTGCCCCGTCGCCTATCTCAAAGCCGCCGAGTATCTTGGCGCCTGCTCCCACCATGACGCCGCGCCCGAGCGTCGGATGGCGCTTGCCCTGCTCCTTCCCGTTGCCTCCGAGCGTGACGCACTGGTATATGGTGCAGTCGTCGCCGACCTCGGCGGTCTCGCCGATGACGACGGCACCGCCGTGATCTATGAAAAGACCGTGCCCGAGCTTCGCGCCGGGGTGTATCTCGATGCCGGTGAGCGCCCGCGCCGCCTGACTTATCGCGCGTGCGGAGAAATAGTGTCCTCTTTCGTAAAGCGCGTGCGAGGCGCGGTGCGCCCATATCGCGTGGACTCCGGGATAGAGCAGCGCCGCCTCGAGGTCGCTCCTCGCCGCGGGGTCGCGGTCGCGGACGGCCTTTATGTCGCGGCGCGCCTCCGTTACGGCGTCGGAAACGCTCTTCTTTATTCGTCCTGCGAGCCGGTCCGCCTCGACCCCGCCCGTAAATGATATGATCATTCTCAAAATATCAGCCTCCTTCGTATATTCGGTCTTATAGGGAAGCGCGCGGCACCGAAACAAAAAAGCCGCCCTCCCGTGAAATTTCACGGGAGGCGGTATGCCGCGGTTCCACTCCGATTTGTCGCTCTCTTCCGTATAACGTCCGGTGACGCCGCGGGATACTGAAATTTCCCCCGCAGAGACTCGCGGACGCACATACGGGGCGCGCGTCCGTCTCTCTCAGCTTTAAAGACGGTCTCTTTGACGCGGGCAAATCCCGTTTTCTTTCCGGTCAACGTCTGTTTCATATTGCGTTTACTACATTATATACGAGTTCCGGCGATTTGTAAACACCTATTTTTTGAAAAACGGCGCCCGCCGTCCTATTTTTTCTTGCAAACTCGCCCTGCCGGTGGTATACTTAATTATGTATTATGCTTTGAGACCGAAAAAAGGCCTTTTGGCGGAAGGACGGAAAAAAGCGTGAGGGACGCGGGCGTTTTGAAAACGGACGAAAAAGATACTGGAAATGAAAGCGCGGGCGTGAAAAAAGCGGGCGTCGGAAACGCATTTGCCATGGTTCTTGCCGCCGCCGTCGCCGCCGCGTCCTTATATCTTTTGTTCCTCTGCTTTGCGGACGCCTGCGAGCCGGAAAAGCCATTCATAACCGCGACCGGCACGGGGATATTTCTGTGTCCCGTGTGCGTTTTGACATTTGCCGCCGGCGTCGTTTACACCGTCTACAGATTTCGCGGTGACAGGGTCCCCTCGGCGCTCGGGGGCATATCTCTCGGCGCGCTGCCGCACGCGGTCATGGTGCTGTCGCTCGTGACGGAGGTTTTGACCGTGACGAACTTTTTCAACCACGCGATGGAGTTTCTTACGAGCGGCATTTCAAAATCGCTCTTTACCGTATACGCCGTGCTTTCGCTGATGCTTGCGGCAGCCCTTTTCGGGAGCGCTCTCGAAACGAGAAAAAGATGGAAGAGGTGCGGATGAAGTCCATGAGAGGCGCGGTTTTCGATATGGACGGGCTCATGCTCGACACGGAGCGCGTCTCAAGGCTCGCGTTCGACTATGCGGGCGAGATGACGGGCGTCGGCAAGGCGGGATATCTGACGGTGCGGATGCTGGGGCTGTCCCCGCAGGCGTCGTCGGAGATACTTTACCGCGAATACGGTGAGGCATATCGCGAAGAGGAGTTCAGGCGGTACGCGGACGAATTCCGCGCGCGTTATTTCGCGGAGCACGGCATCCCGAAAAAGCCGGGTCTGCTCGACGTTCTTGAAAGACTTTCGTCGTCGGGACTGCGGCTCGCGGTCGCGTCGTCGACGAAGAGGGAGACGGTGCTCTCCCAGCTGACGGACGCCGGAGCCGTCGGATTTTTCGACGCCGTCGTGTGCGGCGACATGGTGGAAAGATACAAGCCCGAGCCCGACATATATCTTCGCGCGTGCGAGCTTTTGGGGCTTTCCCCGTGCGAGTGCTGGGCGCTCGATGACGCGCCCGCCGGCGTTGCCTCGGCGCACGCCGCCGGCTGCCGGGTCATAATGATACCGGATCTTATGATGCCCGACGCTGAGTGCCTCGCCTCGGCGGAGCTCGTCTGCCGCGACCTTTCGGAGGCGGCGGAGCACATCCTTTCGGACGGTGGGTAAAAACGGCGCGGGAGCTTTTGATATGGAGAAAAAAGAGAGATCCCCGTACCTTCAGTGCGGGCAGATAATAAACACTCACGGCGTAAAGGGTACTGTCAAGGCGAGGTCGGACTGCGACAGCCCGGAGATACTCGCCTCGCTGCGGCGCGTTTACACCGAGCGAGGCGGCAGCTTTACGCCTTATGAAGTCAGGGGCGCCTCTGTGCTCAAGGGATTTGTGCTTCTGACGCTTGAGGGAGTTGACGACCTTGACGCGGCGGTCCGCCTCAAGGGGAGGAACATATACGCGGAAAGGGACGAGCTGTCGGAATTTCTCGGTGAGGGAGACAGGTTCATAGCCGACCTTCTGGGGCTTCCGCTCGTCGATGCCGACACGGGGGACGTGCTGGGCGTTCTGACGGACGTCATAAACAGGGGCGCGCAGGACATCTACGTCGTTGACACCCCGAACGGCGAGCGGATGATGCCCGCCGTGCCCGAATTTGTCATAAGCATAACGGACGAGGCGATAGTTGTGCGCCCGATACCGGGAATGCTCGACTGAAAGACGAAAAACCATGAGATTTGATATTCTGACCCTTTTTCCCGAAATGGTCATGGGGGTGCTCTCCGAAAGCATAATCGGAAGGGCCGCCTCGTCGGGAAAAATAGAGATACGGGCGCACAATATCCGCGACTATACTCTCGACCGCCACCGCCGCGTCGACGACACGCCTTACGGCGGCGGGATGGGGATGCTGATGATGCCGCAGCCCGTCTGCGACTGTTACGACGCCGTCAGGGCGACGGTCCCCGAAGGGGCGTCCGTCAGGTGCGTGTATATGTCGCCGAAGGGGATGCCGCTGACGCAGCGGAAGGTAAAAGAGCTCTCGGGATACGACTGCCTCATAATACTTTGCGGTCATTACGAGGGGATAGATCAGCGTGCACTCGACCTTGTGGCGGACGAGTATATCTCGATAGGGGATTATGTGCTCACGGGCGGCGAGCTGCCCGCCTGCGTCCTTGTCGACGCGGTGTCCCGCCTTGTCGACGGGGTGCTCGCCTCGCCGGAATGCTACGAGACGGAGAGCCTGTCGGACGGGCTGCTCGAGTATCCGCAGTACACAAGACCTCCCGTTTACCGCGGGCTTGCGGTCCCGGAGATACTGCTTTCGGGACATCACGAGAAAATAAACGCATGGCGGGCAAAAGAGGCCCTGCTTGCGACCGAAAAGCTCCGCCCCGACCTTTTGCGGGACGCGGAGGATGAGGAAAATAAAGAATAAAAAAGTGAGCGAAAAAGAAAGGGGGCGGCTTTGATGGGACGCGGCGAGAGCAGAAGAGTGCGCGCCGAAAAGAGCCTGAAACAGGGCTTTTTCGGCAGGGTCTTTACGTCATACGGACAGATAGAGAGCGCGCGGAAGCACGGCGCCTTCCGTGAATTTTTCGCGGGCGTGCGCACGTCGCGCGTGACGGCAAAGGTCCGCCGCGCCGTGTCGCGCTCATTTGAGGGCAGCGCGATACTTCGCGGCGTCAGGCGTGCGGCGGCGATCCTGCCGCGCATGACGCTGCGTTCATACGGCATGTTCTTATTTTCGTTCGGATTTTACGTCGCCGTAGTGTGTACTATAAAGGCGATAGCGTCGGGCGGCGCCGCATTTGAAACGGACGCGCTTGTCAGCGGAGGCTTGGCAATGCTCCTTTCGGTGCCGCTCCTTCTTTCGGGGAAAACGCTCGCAGATGCCGTCGCATCCGGAAAGCTCGCGTCATACCTCGCATTCGACATCCTCGGATACAGGCGCGAGGAAGCCGAAAGGGACGCGGGTAAGTTCTCGCGTGCGGATACCATGTTCCTCTTCGGCATGGTCGCGGGGCTTTTGACGTTTTTGTTCAGCCCGCACCGCATACTCGGAGCTGTTCTTTCTCTCATCCTGCTCTACGTCGTCGGCTCAAAGCCTGAAACGGGGCTCATACTGCTTTTCGCCGGCTTCCCCTTCCTCTCAGACGGGCAGCTCTCGACACTCATAATACTTATCATTGTTTCGTATTTCGTAAAGCTCGCCTGCGGCAGAAGAACGCTTCACATAGATACGGCCGACATATTCATGCTTTTGTTCTTCGCGCTCTTTATCCTTGCCTCCGCGATAAATTACGGGGCGGGAACGGAGCATACGGGCTCCCCTCGCCGCATCCTTTATATTGTGCCTTATTTCCTCGTCGTCGGGCTCATCACGAACAAGGCGTGGCGAAGCAGACTCATAAGGGCGCTCATGTTCGGCGGCTCGGCGCTCGCCGTCGTGAGCATATTCGGTATGTTCAGCGAAAATATCGCGTCGTTTGCGGGGAGCTCGGGCAGCGCGTATGTAAATGCGCTTGTTGACTGGGCGTGCGAAAGGTCCGCCGACGCCGAGACCGCGTCATATTACCTTGCGATGATGATGCCTGTCATGATAGCGTATATCGCGCGCAGAGGAGAGGGAGGAAAGCGGATCAACACGGCGTTTTTCGCCGCGCTGACGCTTGCCGCCGCCGTCCTCACCATGTCCCGCGGGATATGGTTCGGCGCGCTCGCCGGCGTCGTCATAATGCTCATAATACTCGACGTCCGCTTCGCGCTTCTTCCGCTCGCCGGCGCCGTTTTGACGCCCGTTCTGATGCTCGTTCTGCCGCAGTCCGTGCTCGACGCGGCGTCGTCGCTGCTCGACGTGACGGGATATACTACCGTGTGGCGCGCCTCGGTGCGAAGGCTGTCGGGCTCGATATTCTTTGACAACTTCATCGGCGGCATCGGCTCGGGGGACGGGTTGTTCCACGCCGTTTACGACGCGAGCTCGCCGGTCGGCGCGTCCGCCGACAACGCGCAGAGTCTGTTTTTGCAGATAGCGTGCGAGCTCGGCGTGTTCGGGCTGCTCGCGTTTTTGACAGTCGTCGTGCTCCTTCTGATCAAGGCGTTCACGGCATCCGCCGTGCGTGAGGACAAGGCGCAGAAGAGGTGCTCGGGCGCGCTCGGCTCCGGCTTTGCGGCGGTGCTTATAGCGGGCATTTCGGGCTATATCTGGGTAGACGACAGGATGATGCTTCTGTTCTTTATGTTCGCGGGGGTCGTCTCCGCCTACAACAGCGTGAGGGAGGACGAACGCACGGCGGCTGCCGCCGCCGTGGGATACGTCTCCGGTGACGGCGCTTCGGCGTCGATAGATATGGTCTAGAATCTGTGCGAGGCAGGCTGATGAGAAAGTTTAGGAGGTTCTCGGCATGAGAGAAAAAAAGCGGGCAGCGTTTACGGCGGCCGACGTCATTATAGTCGTTCTGCTTCTGCTCCTGGGGTTCTTTATATACAGATACACGTTCGCGGATACGTCGGGAGACGGAGCCGAGACGGAGTACGTTGTCAGGGTGTCCGCCATACGCACTGAGCTTTCGGACAGGGTCTCGGCGGACGACGAGGTACACAGCAAGGACGGCGAATTCATGGGCCGCGTTGTCTCCTGCACGGCGGCGGCGGCGATAGACCCCGAAACGGGCAGGCAGCTCCCCGACCAGTGGACGGATCTCTACATAACAATAAACGCGCTGGCTGACGGGGACGGAAAGGTTTCCGGCGTAAAGCTGGCGGCGGAGCACGAGCTCGAGCTCTACACGAAGGGACTTTATTTCAAAGGCGTCGTCGTGAGCGTTCGCGGATAGGGAAGATTCTTTTGAGACGGAAAAATTACGACGAAAGAACTGTTTTTGGACGGTGGGAAAATGAAAAGAAAACGCGCCTCATTCGGGGCACTCGATATATTTTTGATACTGCTCGTCGTTTTGTGCGCGGCGGGGGTTGCCGTGCGGTTCGTGCTGACTGACGAGAAGGGAATACTCGCGTCGACGCCCGACACGGTCTCGGCGGCGGTGCAGGTGCTCATAACGAACGTGGAGAACACCTCGACGGAGTTCTTTACAGACGGCGGCAAGCTCCGCGTCGGCGACTCCGGCGGCGAGGGCGAGATACTGAGCCCCGTTTCGGTGACTCCGGCTGAATATATAAAGGAGGATGAAAACGGGGACCTCGTGCTCGCCTATCAGGCGGACGAGAACGGCAAAAAGGACGTGAGGTGCACGGTCGTGCTTGACGGCTTCTTCAAGGACGGCATCTTCCTGCTCGGCGGGACCGAGCCTATAATACCCGGCGCCGAGATTAAGCTCGAGGGCGACGGGGTCGTCGTCAATGCCCTCGTCATAGACTCGGCTCCGCTCGAAGAGTGAGGAGTGACCTAAATCGTGAAAAATCGCCTAAAATCAAAAACAGGCGGCGTCGAAAAACATGAATATGTACTATTGATTTCACCCGGTCGTTTTGATATAATTATCGCAAGCATAATTTATCGGGTGAATACTGTCGTATCCATCCGTGTCGGAGGATATGATACAGAATGATATCTCGCACCGTAAAGGTTGAAAACTCGGTCGGACTCCATGCAAGGCCGGCGACATATTTCATTCAGAAGGCCAACAGCTTTATGAGCTCAATCCTTATAGAATGCAACGGCGGAAAGGTAAACGCCAAGAGCCTTCTCGGGGTCCTCTCGCTCGGTATAGGTCAGAATTCGGAGATAACGCTTACAGCTACCGGCGTGGATGAGGTTGAAGCCGTTGACGGGCTCGTTGCTCTGATCGAGGCGGGTTTTTCCGAATAAAGTACGGGAAAACGATAGAGAATATCTTTTGCGGACGCGATTTTACGGTTGCGTCCGCTTTTTCGTGACGGGAGGTGAGCTTTATGGAAAACGAAGGACGTGAGGCGAGGCGGCAGAGGCTTTTCCGCACGGCATCCATGCTGCCGCTGTGCCCCGGCGTATATATAATGAGAGACAAAGCGGGCCGCGTGATCTATGTCGGAAAATCCCGCGCGCTGCGCTCGCGCGTGTCGCAGTATTTTGCGAACACGCAGCACGCGGTCAAAACGGCGCGCATGGTGTCGGGCGTCGAGAGCTTCGACACGATAATATGCGGCACCGAGATAGAGGCGCTGACGCTCGAAAACGCGCTCATAAAGCAGTATGAGCCGAAATACAACATAAAGCTGAAGGACGCAAAATCGTACCCGTATATAAAGCTGCGCCTCACGGACGATTTTCCGAGGCCGGAGATGACGAGGAGGCGCGGTTCCGAGAGCTCGAGGGAGGCCGTCTACTTTGGGCCTTATTCGAGCGCGGGCGCCGTCAGGGACATAATTTCGTCTGTGGAACGCATATTCAGGCTGCCGGCGTGCGGGCACGAATTTCCGCGCAACATCGGCCGCGTCGGCAGCTGCGTTTATGACCAGATGGGGCGCTGCGTCGGTATCTGCCGCGGAAACGTGACGTCCGAAGAGTACAAAAATCTGATAAGAGATGTGATAAACGTCCTCAGAGGCGATATTTCCGCGGCGAAGGCGGACCTCGAGGCGCGCATGGGAAAGTACGCGGAGGATGAGAATTTCGAGGCGGCGGCGAGGTGCCGCGACAGCATAGCGGCTCTCGGAAGGCTCAAGGAGAGGCAGCACGTCGTCGCCTCTCCCGACACGGAGCGCGACGTTATCGCTTACTACGCGGACCCCGAGGGGATATGCTCGTCGGCGGCGCTCGTCGTCATAAGGGGCGGCGCCGTCGCGGACAAGCAGACGTTTGAATTCGGCGCGGCGCAGCTCATGGACGAAAACGGCATTTCGGGAGAGGGCGGACTTGCGGAATTTATTACTATGCTGTATTCGCACCGCGAGTATATCCCGCACGAGGTCCTCACGGCGTTTTCGCTCGAGGACGGCGAGGTCGGGCTTTTGTCGGAATTTCTCACCGAGCGCGCGGGGCACCGCGTGACCGTAAGGATGCCGGAGCGCGGCGAGGGCAGAAAGGTCGCCGAGATGGCGGAGGAGAACGCGCGCGTCGCGGCGGAGCAGTACAAATCGAGGCAGAAGCGCGACACGGCGACGTCAGCGAAGCTCGCCTCGCTCCTGTCGCTCGAGGTCGTCCCCGAGCGCATCGAGTGCTACGACATATCAAATCTCGGCGGCGAGCACATCACGGCGGGGATGATAGTCTGCGAGGGCGGGAAGCTGAAAAAAAGCGACTACCGCCTCTTTAAAATAGAGGGGAACGGCGCGCCCGACGACTACGGAGCGATGGCGGAGGCGATAAGGCGCAGGCTCGGACATGGAGAATGGGGCCCGCTTCCCGACCTCATCCTTCTTGACGGCGGCGCGGGCCACGTCTCGACGATCCGCCGCGTCGTTGACGAGGCGGGAGCGGACGTCCCCGTGTTCGGCATGGTGAAGGACGATTTTCACAAGACGAGGGCGCTTATCGGCGAGCACGAGGGCGAGGAGATCGGCATCGCGCGCGAGCAGGCGGTGTTCCAGTTCATATACAGGCTCCAGGAAGAGGTCCACAGGTTCACGATATCGGGAATGAAGCGGGCAAAGTCGAAAACGCTGAAGCGCTCGTCGCTGACCGCGGTGCGCGGCATCGGGGAGGCAAAGGCGAGGGCCGTCATGTCGCATTTCGGCACGCTTTCCCGCCTGCGCGAGGCGGGCGCGGAGGAAATTTCCGCCGTGCGCGGCGTGAGCAGGCAGAACGCGGAGGACATATACGAATTTCTGCACGGGAAAGAAGGAAAATAGGAGGCATTCGATGAGGATAATCACGGGTACGGCGCGCGGCAAAAAGCTCGAAACGCTCGAGGGCGAAAATACACGTCCGACGGGAGAGCGCGTCAAAGAGGCGGTTTTTTCGATGATACAGTTTGATATAGAGGGCAGGCGCGTGCTCGACCTTTTCGGGGGCTCGGGACAGCTTGCGCTCGAGGCTCTGTCGAGAGGCGCGGCGAGCGCGGTCATAACGGATATTTCGCCCGAGGCCGTCGAAATAATAAAGCGGAACGCAAAGGGGACAAGGCTTTTCGACCGCTGCCGCGTCTCCGTCATGGACGCGGAGCAGTTTCTGCGCCGCGCCGCCGGCAGGGAGAGCTTTGACATTATCTTTCTCGACCCGCCTTACGCGAGCGATCTGCTTTACAAGTCTCTCGTGCTTATAGCAAGGGGCGGCGTCGCCTCGGGCGGCGCGCTCATCGTCTGCGAGTCGCCGGACGGGGATATTTTCCGAGGCGACGAGGCGCTGCGGGCAAGCTATGATATTGTCAGAAGCTCGGGCTACGGCAAGGCGCACATAACGATACTGACGCCCGCGGACAGCGGCGGGGAAATTTCGGAGGGAGAGAAATGAGCGAGAGCAGGAAAAAGGCCGTATTTACCGGCAGCTTCGACCCGTTCACAAAGGGGCACCTCGATATCGTGAGGCGGGCTGCGGCGCTTTTTGATGAGGTGACGGTCGCCGTCTGCGTCAACACGGAAAAATCCGCCTCGGGAGGGCGAGGGATGTTCACGCCCGAGGAGAGGGTCGCGATAGCGGAGGCGTCCGTTTCGGGCGCCGCTCCCGACGGATGCGTCATAAAGACGGAGATTTGCCCGGGGCTTCTCGCCGATTTCGCGCGCGAGCGAGGCATCGGGTTCATAATAAGGGGCGCGAGGGGATCGGCGGAGTTTGAGTACGAGGCGTCGATGGCGGAGGTCAACCGCGCGCTCTCGGGGCTCGAGACAGTCATATTCCCGGCGTCGCCGGAGCTTTCTTTCATAAGCTCGACGGTCGCGAGGGATATGATCATATACGGCAGGGGCGAGGTCGCTATGGCGGAGTCGGGCAGACGGGCGGCAGAGGCGATACTTGCCGAAAGGAAAAAGAACAAAAGCTGAAAACATAGGTGCAAAAAACCGCGAACGGCAGAAAAGAACACGCCGTTCGCGGTTTTTTTATTTTTCCGCCCGGGAAATCGCCGGGCGGCGCGGGAAAGCCTTTTTTTGAAAAAAATGACGCTGCAGCATTGGCAAAAGGCAGAGGAGACATGTCGGATTTCGGGCAAAACGAACGGATCGCGCCGCAACATGCGGCGATATCAGGCGAATAAAGGAAGTTCGGGCGAAAAAATTAAAAAAATATCGGAAAAACGCACCATATTTTTTATTATTCGGCTTGACTTATCGGCGGGGAAAGTTTATAATAACATCATAGTGGTGCGAAGTGGTGCTAAAATCCACATCGGGGCATCGAAAATCAACCGCAAAGGAGGCGCGGGGAGAGATATGACCTGTTTTCTCGGTGAGTATCAGCAGGTAATGGACAGCAAAAACCGGATATTCATTCCGTCCAAGTTCCGTGAGATCATAGGCGACCGCGCCTACATCACCTGCAACGTTGACGGATGCCTGTCAGTATACTCCGAGGAGGGGTGGCAGAAATATACGGAACGTCTGCTCGCGCTCCCTTCAACGGAAGGCGCCGCACTCATCCGCTTCATCTTCTCGACCGCGACGGACGCCAAGCCCGACGCGCAGGGGCGCGTCGTTCTGACGCAGGCGCTCCGCGACCACGCCGGTCTTTCTAAGGACATATACGTCATCGGTGTCGGCGACCACGCCGAGATCTGGGACAAGGAAAGACGAGACGCCGACAAGACGGCGGAGAAGACGGCGGAGCTCATCAGCTTCATGCAGGCAAACAGGTTCTGATGGGCGGAAAACGTAAAAGCGAAAACTTGACTGCCGTGGATGATTTTACGGCACATCCGCGGCAAACTGATAGCGGCAGTACGGCGACTGGCGGCGCACGGATATCGGAGCAGGCTCCCGTATTCGTGCACCTGCCGGTCATGCTGTCGGAATGCATAGACGCGCTCAGGATCTCGCCGGACGGCATATATGTCGACGGGACCGCGGGCGGCGGCGGGCACAGCGAGGCGATAGCGAAAAGGCTCACTGGCAAAGGCAGGCTTGTGTCTGTTGACAGAGACGGCGACGCAATTGAGGCGTGCCGCAGGCTGACCGACGCATACGGGGACCGCGTCACGCTCGTCCGCGACAATTACAGAAATCTTGCGTCGATTCTTTCGGGGCTCGGAATAGAAAAGATAAACGGGGCTCTCTTCGATCTCGGGGTGAGCTCGCATCAGATAGACTCAAAGGAGCGCGGCTTTTCATACAGTCACGACGGGGACGCTCCGCTCGACATGAGGATGTCGAGAGACGATGTGCTGACGGCATACGACGTCGTGAACGGATACGACAAAGAAACGCTGCGGCGCATAATCTCCGAGTACGGCGAGGAGAGATTTGCGGGCAGGATAGCGGACAGGATAGCGGAGGCGCGGGAGCGCTCGCCGATAAGGACGACGGGGGAGCTTTCGGCAATAGTCACCTCTGCGGTGCCGGCGGCGACGGTGCCTTCGGGCTCGCATCCGGCGAAAAGGACGTTTCAGGCGATAAGGATAGAGGTCAACGGCGAGCTCGACGGCATCGAGCCTGCGCTGAGGGCGGCGGCGGACGCTATGGCGCCCGGCGGCAGGATTGCGGTGATAACGTTCCATTCGCTCGAGGACAGGATAGTGAAGCGGGTGTTTTCTGAGCTTGCGCGAGGCTGCATATGCCCGCCTGATTTTCCGGTCTGCGTGTGCGGCAGGACGCCGAGCGTGCGTCTCATAGGAAAAAAGCCCGCGACGGCGGGTGAGGACGAGCTTTCGGCAAATCCGAGAGCGAGGAGCGCAAAGCTGCGGGTCGCCGAAAAGCTGTGACGCCGCAGGACGGATGTGAGGCAGATATAATAAAAAACTCCCGCACGCGGGAGGGAAGATAAAAAAACAACGGAAAGGACAAGCCGGGCAATGACGGAAACGAACATGCGGCAGAGAAGGCCCGCAGGAAACGTAAACAAAATACACTACGTCGAACGCAGCTATCCGGGCGCGGACGCGAACACGGCTCAGCTTGTCAGCAAGCTCCGCCACAGAGGTGTCACGGATCCGCGCGCGGCAGTAAGACTCACGTCGAGCGCGCTCATCGAGGACGCGTACCGCGGAGTTCCCGAAAGGCAGCAGCCGAGGACGTTTGACAACAATTACAGCCCGTACTCGAACGTCAACGCCGAGGCCGCAAGGGAAATGATGGAGCGGCAGGAGGAGATGAGGCGCCGCGCGACGGAAAAGAGGCAGGAAGAGATGAGGCACCGCGTTGCCGAGGCAAAGGCGGCAGCCGAAACGACGCCTGCGGCAAACGTTCGCCCGCAGAGACCGATGCCGAAGTCCCCGTCACAATCCCCCGCCGTGCGCCGCACGGCACCGCCACCGGCAGTGAGGCGGCGTGAAGAAGGACAGCTTGCGGAGTCGGGTCCGAGGGAGGTCGCCGTCAGGCGCGTCCCGTTCCCGAAGTTCGCGTTCGTCGTCATATTCATGGCGGTCGTTCTGTTCTTCATGGTGCAGAGCATAGTGACAAATTACGAATACAAGCGCGACATAAACAAGCTCGAGGAAGAGGTCGAGGCACTCGAAAAGAAGAGAGACGAGCTGCTCTCAGAGCTCGAGCAGCGCGACGACCTCGCGTATATCGAGGACAGGGCGGAAGAGCTCGGGATGATAAAGGATTCGCAGTCAAACGGCAAGTACATAGATCTGTCGGACGGCGACTTCATCGAGAATTTCGACGAGGACGAAGGCACGACGAACGCACTCACCACGCTGCTCTCCGCTGTGAGAAAGAGGCTCTCCTCGCTTGTCGGCGGCGGAGAATGAACGGGCGTATGAGTCA
This sequence comes from uncultured Clostridia bacterium, assembly GCA_947628165.1. GTDB lineage: Bacteria > Bacillota > Clostridia > Oscillospirales > CAG-272 > DTU064. Next base: position 27,754 of record CANQYV010000009.1, read on the forward strand.
TAAAGACGCCGTCGGTTCAATAGAATGAATAATGACACGAAAAGAGTAAGGAGTTATGACCGAAAACTGGCTCGTTACTCTTTTTAGTCAACGGAGAAAAAACGGGAAAAATACCGCACCACGGAGGTCAATGAGGAAAAATGAATATCGGAGGGGATATATCAAAGCGCTCATACTTTGTGCTCGCAGTGTTTGTCATCGCATGGCTCGGTCTATGCGTGGTTCTCTTCAATTTACAGATAAATTCGTATGAGGAATATCAGGGGCACGTCCTCGACCAGATAACGAAGGAGACTTCCGTTACCGCCGAGAGGGGAAGCATATACGACACGAACATGAACCTGCTCGCGGGAAACAAGACCGTTTACCTCGTCTTTATCTCGCCGCAGGACATAATAAGCGCGATGGGGGACGATTTCTCCATCTTCGCCTCGTCCTCGAACCCGGCGGGCATAAAGCTGCCCGGCAGCTTCGGAGACATACAGCGGGACACATACTACTACACATATACGGATGCCGACGGGAACATGTCCTCGTACACGATGGATAAGCTCATAGCAAAGGGTCTGTCGGAGATACTCGGCGTCGACTACGCGAAGATAATGGACCTGACGGCGAAAAAGGGCCGCTATTACGAGGTCATCAAGAAGAACGTAGAGAAGGCGGAGGCGGACCGCGTCCGCGAGTTCATAGACGAATACGACCTCGAGGAGCAGATATATCTCACCCCGAGCACGAAGAGATTTTATCCCAACAACACGCTCGCCTGCCACGTCATAGGATTCGTCAACGCCGACGGAGACGGCGTCTACGGCATGGAGTCATACTACAACGACGTCCTCAAGGGCAGCTCGGGCACATACCTGACGGCGCGCGACGGCAAGGGCAACGACCTTCCGACCGATTATGAGAGCTACATCGAGGAGCAGGACGGGTATTCCGTCATCTCGACGATAGACCAGTATCTGCAATACGAGCTTGAGACCGTCCTGACGGAGACGCTCACGGAGAACCGCGCGCAGAACAGGACCGCGGGCATCGTCATGGACGTGAACACGGGCGCCGTACTCGCGATGGCGACAGTCGGCGGATTTGATCTCAACAGCCCGTATACGCTGACGGAGTATTATACCGACAAGCTCGCGGCGTCGGGTCTTTCGGAGGGGACTGACGAATACAACGCCCTTGTCTCAGACCTGCGGTATACGATGTGGAACAACAAGGCGGTGACGGAGCTCTATGAGCCCGGCTCCACGTTCAAGATAGTTACGAGCGCCATCGGGCTCGAGCTCGGCGTCGTCAAGCTGACGGACACCTTCACCTGCACGGGCAAAGTCAAAATCGAAGGGTACGGCTCGCCGATATCGTGCCACAAGCGCGGCGGCCACGGGACGCTCACGTTCCCGGGCGCGCTCCAGCAGTCGTGCAACCCCGCGCTCGTCGCGATAGGTCTGCGGATAGGGCGCGAGAACTTCTACAACTACTTCAAGCAGTTCGGATACGGCTCGCGCGTCGGAATAGACCTGCCGGGCGAGGCTGTGACTTATTACCACAACTATAAGGATTTCTCAAACGTCTCGCTCGCCGTCTACGCATTCGGGCAGACGTTCAAGGTGACGCCGATACAGCACCTGACGGCGATAGCCGCCGTCGCGAACGGCGGCAACCTCGTGACGCCGCACGTCATGAAGCAGATAATAGACAAGGACGGCAACGTTATCGACACATACGAGACGAAGACGGTCCGTCAGGTCATAAGCACGGAGACGTGCCGGACGCTCGCGCAGATACTCGAAGAGGGCGTCTCCGGCAACGGCGGCGCGAAGAACGCATACGTCGCGGGCTACAAGGTCGCGGCGAAGACGGGAACGTCACAGAAGCGCGACAAGCTCGACGAAAACGGGCAGGACACGCTCCGCGTCAGCTCCTGCGTCGCGTTCGCTCCTGCGGACGACCCGCAGATAGCGGTTCTCATACTCGTCGACGAGCCGTCGGCGGGCAATATGTACGGCTCAGTCGTCGCAGCACCCTACGTTTCCGAATATCTCGCCGCCGCCCTCCCCTATCTCGGCGTCGAGCCTCAGTATTCGGAGGACGAGTCTGCGGCGATAGAAAAGACGGTCGGCAGCTACGAGACGCTCACGACGACGTCGGCGGTGTCGCAGCTCGAGCGCGACGGCTTTGAGTACGTCATCGTCGGCGACGGAACGACGGTCACGGGTCAGTGCCCGGAGGCGGGTTCGGTCGTTTCAAATCTTTCCAAGCTCGTAATACTCTACACGAACGGCGAGGAGCCGAAGAACACCGTCAAGGTCCCGAACGTCGTCGGCAAGATGGCGGAGGAGGCCAACAGGATAATAGTCGACGCAAAGCTGAACGTAAGGATAGAGGGCGCCGCGAACTTCTCGAGCGACGGCGGCGCGACTGTTATATCCCAGTTCCCTGCGGCGGGCGAAAAGGTCCCCGAGGGCACTGTCATAACGCTTACGTTCAGACATCTTTCAAATATTTCCGACTGATAAAGAAAGGCCACGGCAATGAAGCTTTCCCTCATATGCAGGCTCACGGGAGCCGAGGCGCCCCGTGAGGACGTCGAAATAACCCGCATCACGACAGACAGCAGAAAGGCAGGCGCGGGCGACCTCTTCATCGCGATACGCGGCGTCCGCACAGACGGGCACGACTATATCGACGAGGTGATAAAGAAGGGCGTTGCCGCCGTTGCCTCCGAGCGGGAGGTGCCGGGAGCGGGCGTCCCCGTCGTTGTGACGGACAGCACGAGAAAGTTCGTCTCGAGGGCGTACTCCGCATGGTACGGAGGGGACGAGGCGTGCCGCCCGCACAAAACGCGCCTTGTCGCCGTGACGGGAACGAACGGCAAAACGACGATAACGCATATGATGAGAGACATTCTCTCAAACGCGGGTTACAAGGTCGGCGTGATAGGCACGGTCGGCGCCTCGCTCGGCGAGCGCGGCTACGGCAGCGCGTATCCGATGACGACGCCGTCGCCTGACGAGTTCTACAGCTTTTTGTGGGACATGATACGAAACGGCGCCGACTACATCGTCTTTGAGGCAAGCTCGCACGGTATATCGCAGGAAAGGCTCGCGGGCCTCGATATGCTCGGCTGCGAGATGTCGGCGGCGATATTCACGAACCTGACGCCCGAGCACCTCGACTATCATGCCGACATGGAAGACTATTTTTATGTCAAATCGAGGCTGTTCACGGAGTTCTCGCCGAAGATAAGCATCATAAACACATCCGACGAATACGGCAGGCGGCTCATCTCCATGTGCGGGGAGGGCGCCGTCGCAGTCGACACGGAGGGCGACGGCGGGCAGCCGGGCTCCGTCTATCCTCACTCCGTCGTCATGGCGGGCACCTCGGGCGTTGAGTATATGTACACCTCGCCGCGCGCCATCTTCCCGATAGCGTGCCCCGTGCCCGGAAGATACACGGTATACAACAGCATCGAGGCGGCGGCGTGCGCGGTCGAGCTCGGAATAGATCCGGTGACAGTGCGCGAGGCGCTCGGCGTCTTCGGCGGCGTCCGCGGCAGGATGGAGCGCGTCCGCTGCGACAAGACGAAGTTCTCGCCGCCGGTGCTGATTGACTTCGCACACACGCCCGCGGCGCTCGAGGGACTGATGCTCTCGGTGCGTGAGCTCGAACCGACAAAAAGGCTCGTTCTTCTGTTCGGCTGCGGCGGCGACCGCGACAGGACGAAGCGCCCCGTCATGGGCGGAATCGCGGCGAGAACGGCGGATTTCACGATAGTCACATCGGACAACAGCAGGACGGAGCGCCCCGAGGACATAATCTCGGAGATACTCGCGGGGATACCGGAGGGCACGCCTCACACGACTATCGTGAAGCGCGCTGAGGCTATCGAGTACGCGATAATGAACGCGACGCCGAACGACGTCATAATCCTTGCCGGAAAGGGACATGAGAGCTACGAGGACGTCGGAGGCGTGCGCCGTGACTTCGACGAGCGCGCTTATGTCATGGCAGCCGTCGAAAAAAGATACGCCGTCAAGGGCGAGGGCATCTGAGCCCTGAAAAAGCAAACGAACGATAAAAAAGGAGGGGCAAGACAAAAAGCATGAGCATAAGCGAAGGCACAATAACGCTTTTCCGTCCCGTAACGGCGGAATACGTCGCATCAGTGACAAAAGGCGCCGTCAAGCCCATCTCCGGTGGGTACGGCGGGGAGGCGGCGACGTTCTCCACCGATTCCCGCCATATAGACTGGCAGTGCATGTTCGCCGCGATCACGGGCGAAAAGTTTGACGGGCACGATTTCATCGGCGCCGCCATCGGGATCGGTGCGCGGATAATAATAGCGGAGCGCATACCGGACGGCATCGGGAAGTTTGATTTCGGCGTCGACATAGTGCTTGTCGACAACACCGTGCGCGCGCTCGGCAGGCTCGCGTCCGCCTTCATAAAGGAGAGCGGGGCGCACACGGTCGCCGTCACCGGCTCCGTCGGTAAGACGACGACGAAGGAGTTTATCGCCGCCTGCCTTTCGGCAAAGTACCGGGTACATAAAACCGACGGAAGCAAAAACAACGACATCGGTCTGCCGCTGACGGCGCTCGGCATGGAGGCAGGCACGGAATACGCCGTTTTCGAGTGCGGCATGAGCGCGTTCGGGGAGATAGAGTATTTGTCCGGCATCGTCGAGCCCGAGCTTGCCGTTATAACCAACATCGGCTCCTCGCATATAGAAAAGCTCGGCAGCCGCGAGAACATCGCCCGCGCGAAGCTCGAAATTGTATCCGGGATGAAGCCCGGGGGAACGCTGCTCATAAACGCAGACGAGCCGCTCCTTTACGGCGTGAAGGACAGCTTTCCCGGAATAAAGGTAAAGACGGCGGCGCTCCACAACAGGTTCGCGGATTACAGGGCGGTGAATCTGCGCCGCGTCGGCACGGGGACCGTGTTCGATCTCATATACGAGGGCAAGGTCTCGACGAACATAGAGATACCGACGCTCGGCGTGCACAACGTCTACGACGCGCTATACGCGTTCGCGGTCGGGATACTCTCAGGGCTCACCGAGGCCGAGATAAGGGCAGGGCTCAAGGAATTTAAGAACGCCTCGATGAGGCAGAGGATATACGACCTCGGCGGCATCACCGTTATCGAGGACTGCTACAACGCGAGCCCCGAGTCTATGAGGGCAGGAATAGACGTGCTCGTCTCGCTCGCCCGCGACAAGGGCGGGAGACCCGCAGCTCTGCTCGGAGACATGAGGGAGCTCGGCGAATATTCTCGCCTCATGCACGACCAGCTCGGCGTCCACGCGGCGAGAGCGGGCGTGAAAGTGCTTTTTACATACGGTCAGCTGGCGGAGAGCATCGCGGTCGCCGCCATCGGAAACGGCATACGCGCCGAGAACGTGTACGTCAATCTCGACTGCACCGACCCCGCGACGACGGGGGAGATGGTGCTCGGCGCGCTCGTGCCCGGGGACGTGCTCCTCGTCAAGGCGAGCCGCGCCGTCGCCGCAGAAGCCGTGCTCGACTACATAAAGGCAAAAATAAAGAGCTGACAGCAGATAAAAACACAACTACAATAAGGCATTTGGGACGTAAAGCTCTATGGATCACAGTTTCGCAATATTTCTTTCGGCGTCAGCCATTGCGGTCTTTGTTCTGACCGTTATCTTCTCGCGCATAATAATACCCATACTGAAAAGTCACAAGATGGGGCAGAAGATACTGGACATAGGGCCGCGCTGGCACAAGTCGAAGGAAGGCACCCCTACGATGGGAGGCATAACGTTCATCTTCGCGATGACGATAGTTATCGCCTGCGACATCGCGCTGCTCTCGATAGGGCTCGGAGCCGTCCCGACCGGACTGACGCTCACGTTCGTATACGCGCTTCTCTGCGGCTTTATAGGCTGCATAGACGATACGGCGAAGCTGAAGAAAAAGAAAAACGAGGGGCTCACCCCGATACAGAAGCTCGTGCTCCAGTTCGTCATCGCGGGCGGATATATAGCGGGTCTTGTGTACTTCGGCTGCATAGACGACACGCTCTACATTCCCTATATCGGCGTCAGCTTTGAGGGCTGCGGCATCATATATTACGCGTTTCTCGTCGTGCTCGCCGTCGGAGTCATGAACAGCGTCAACCTTGCGGACGGCATAGACGGGCTCGCCGCGACGGAGACGCTCGTCGTTTCCGCGTTCTTTGTACTGTGCGGCGTCGTCAAATACGCCTCGAGCGCCCTCATTTCTGGGGAGACCGCGGTGCTCGGCGCCGTGACCGCGGGCGGCATGCTCGGGTTCCTCGTCTACAATTTCCATCCGGCGCGCGTGTTTATGGGGGACACGGGCTCGCTGTTTCTGGGCGGCGTCGTCATGGGCGGCGCGCTGCTTTTGAAAAATCCCCTGATCGTCATAGTTTACGGGCTGATGTATATAATCGAGACGGTCTCTGATATACTTCAGGTCGCATATTTCAAGCTGACGCACGGAAAGCGGCTCTTCCGCATGGCGCCGATACACCATCATTTCGAGAAGTGCGGCTGGGGAGAGGTCAAGATCGTCGCCGTATTCTCGCTTATGACGGCGCTGTTCTGCGCCGCCGCGTATTACGGTCTGCCGGCGCTGTCGGTCCTTTTAAGAGTATGATAACAAACGAAAGAGCGGAGGAGGGGACTATATGAACACGGACGGAAGAAAAAACATGCCGGTTAAAAAGAGCAGCGGCGCCGTCGCCCTCGACGTCCCCGAAAAAAAGCCGCGGCGTGCCGAGCGCGAATACGTCAGGATAAAGACGTCGCCCGACAGGATACTCATGGTCCTTGTGCTGTCCCTCGTCTGCATAGGCTCGGTCATGGTTTTCAGCGCGAGCTACCCTTACGCCAAGAGCCAGGGGCTCGACAGCTATTACTATGTCAGAAGGCAGGTCATATTCGTCGCGCTCGGGCTCGTCGGAATGACGGTCGCGATGAGGATATCGTATGACAAGTACAAAAAGCTCGCGCCGGTCATATACGCCGTCGCGATGGTGCTGCTCGTCGTCGTCCTCATAATAGGCACGTCGGAGGGCGAGGCGAGACGATGGATAGCGATACCGGGCGTTCCGATAACGATACAACCGTCGGAGATAATGAAGATAGGGATAATACTCCTGCTTTCGGCTTATCTCGGCAAATACGCGGAATACATAAGGCGAAAGGACGGCTCGGCGAAGCTGCGCTTCCTCTACGGCACGGTATATCCCGCGTTCATCATTTTCCCCGCGTGTGCGCTCGTGCTGCTTGAAAAGCACCTGTCGGGAACGGTCATTCTGTTCCTTATAGGGATAATAGTGCTCTTCCTCGGCGGAACGAGCATATTCATGACGGGCGGGCTCTACGGCTCGCTCGGCATCGGCGCGGCAATTGCGTACCTCTCGATGAACCCGTACGCGCTGAAGCGCATCACGACTAAGCTGAACGAGAACGCGGACATACTTTCGGACAAATGGCAGACGACGCAGGGACTTTACGCGATAGGGTCGGGCGGGCTGTTCGGGCTCGGTCTCGGGCAGTCGAGGCAGAAGTTCAGCTACGTTTCGCAGCCGCAGAACGACTTCATCTTCACCATTTGGTGCGAGGAAACGGGCTTTATAGGCGCGCTTTTCGTGATAGCGCTGTTCGCGGCGCTGCTCTTCCGCGGTTTTACGGTAGCGCGGCGCGCCCCCGACGTTTTCTCTTCTCTCGTCGTTTACGGCATAATGAGCCATATAACGCTCCAGGCGCTGCTAAATATTGCCGTCGTGACGGACACGATACCGAACACGGGCATTTCCCTCCCGTTCTTCTCATACGGAGGCTCGTCTCTCATCATGCTGATGTTCGAGATGGGGATAGTTTTGTCGATATCGCGTCACTCGCGGCAGCAGAAGCTGTAGTTTTTGCAGAAAAACAGGAGTGCATCGGAAAATGCGTGTACTTATGACAGGCGGCGGCACGAGCGGCCACGTCAATCCCGCGCTCGCGATAGCGGAGACGGTGAAGCTGAACGTCCCGGGCTCGGAAATAGCGTTCGTCGGAACGCCGCGGGGAATAGAGAACAAGCTCGTACCGAAAGAGGGATACAGGCTCTACCATGTGGATGTGCGCGGGATCAGGCGCAAGCTCACGCCGTCCAATCTGAAGGCGGCGTATCTCGCCGTGACCTCGCCCTACAAGGCGAAAAAGATAATAAAGGAATTTCGTCCCGACGTCGTCGTCGGCACGGGGGGATACGTCAGCTGGCCCGTCGTCAAGGCGGCGCAGATGACGGGCGTCCCGACGGTGCTCCACGAGTCGAACGCGTTTCCCGGCGTCGCCGTGAAAATGCTCGCCGACAAGGCGGACAGGGTGCTGCTCAATTTCGCAAAGACCGCGGAATACTTGAAAAAATGCCCGCCCGAAAAGCTCGTCGTCGTCGGCAACCCGCTGCGATCCGGCTTTTCGGAAAACGCCGACAGGGCGGCGGCGCGCCGCGCGATAGGAGCGGAGGGGTACAGGCACGTCATCCTTTCATACGGCGGCAGCATGGGGGCGGAGCGCGTCAATGAAGCCGTGCTCGCCATGATGAGGGATTACACGTCAAAGCATCCGGAGATACTCCACACGCTCGCCGTCGGCTCGATCGAGTTCGAGGCGGCGAAGAAGATGTTTTCGGAATACGGGCTCGAGGGAAAAGAGAACCTGAGGCTCGTCGAATACATATACGATATGCCGACGCAGATGGCGGCGGCGGACCTTGTCATCTGCCGCGCGGGCGCCATGACGATATCGGAGGTCGCGATGATGCGCAGGCCTGCGATATTCATCCCGTCTCCGAACGTGACGGAGAATCATCAGTACAAAAACGCCGCCGTGCTCGCGGACGCAGGCGCCGCCGTTATAACGGAGGAGCGCGAGCTCGCGGAGGATATCGGCATCCTAAGACGGAGGGCGGAAGAGCTCATCGGCGACGATGAGAGAAGGCGCCTCATGGGAGAGGCGGCCGGGAGCTTCGCGGTAAAGGACGCCAACAGGCGAATTCTTAACGAGCTGCGCCGGCTAACCGGAAAATAAAAAGAAACGGCGACACGGGAATATGGCAGAGGAAAGAAGAAGAAAAAAACGGAATATTCCCGAGATCGTCCGGCAGCTCGACAAAAAGGAGAGACGAAAGCTCGGTTGGCTGATGCTCGAGACAGGGTATCTCGGGAAAAAGCCCGAGAAGCAGGCGGAGCTTTTGCCGAAGCTCGTCGCGCTCGTCAAAAGCAACTCGGAGCGCAGGGAGAACGAGGACAGGTTTGCCCACAACGTAAAGGTCACAAACAAGCACGAGCGGCGCCGCCGCTTCAAGGTGCGCTGGCGGCTCTACACATTCATAATGGTCGGCGCGTTCGTGCTCCTTTTGGCGGGGTATCTTCTTTATGCCTACGTCCTCGTCGTTGACAACATAGAGGTGACGGGGACGGGGAGATATCCGGCGGAGGATATAATCGCCGTGAGCGGCATCTCGCCGGGGGACAAGCTGTTTTCCCCGTCGATAGACAAAGACGCGGCGGAGGCTGCGATAATAGACAGATTTCCTTATATTAAGTCCGTGAACGTGCGCCGCGCGATCCCCGACAGGATAGTGCTCGAGCTCGAGGA
>CANQYV010000010.1 GCA_947628165.1 uncultured Clostridia bacterium
CCTTGCGCCCCCTTTTTTTCGGGGCAGGCTTAGTACGCAGAATATATTATTCTGCGGACATTTTCCGCGCCGGAATGTGCCGCCCGGGCTTGTCCTTATGTGCATAATAAAAAAAATTTATTGTTTTTTCGGAAAAGATATTGACAAATCGTATCGCAAGTAGTAAACTGTATTAAAAGCAGAGTACATAGAATAATATATTCTATGTACTTTATTTTTTTACATCTCCCGCCCGTGAGGCGTCAGCCTCACTTTTTTCTTTTCACGCGTTTTTGCAAATGCATTATTTTCGGTTGACTTTGCGCCGTAGGCGAGATATAATAAATATGTACTGTCGGACATACATAAAAATCCGTTTTTACGGCAGATATACAAAAAGAAAGGCATGTTTCCGAAAGAAATAATGACTGTGCGCACCATAAAATATACGATAATGCATATTGCCGCCTCAGCGCTCGCCGCCGCGACGCTTTTTTCGCTGTCCGCATGCGGAAGGAAATACGACCTGCCGGAGAGCACCGAGGACGAGCTTCGCGCCGTTTACGTCATGGGAGAGCACGAAGTGCCATACGAGCAGTTCCGCTATTTTTTTCTCAATTATACCGATGAGTACGAGGACGTGGAATTTGACAAGCTCAAGGAGATGACGCGCGGCGCCCTGCTCCGCATATACGCGACGCTCGACCTCGCCGCCGAACACGGCATCGATTACAAAAGCGGCGAGGTGAGAAAAAAAGTTGAAAAAACGCTTGAGGACTCGATAGAGAACGACTTCGGCGGCGTCGACAATTTTGTTTCGGGCCTCGGCACCGCGCACATGAACGCCTCCGTATACCGCTTTATTCTTTCCGAATTTGAGTGCGATGGCCGCCTTTTCGACAAGCTCTGCGAGGAAGGCGTGATAAAGACCGACGACGACGCCGTCATCGACGCCATTTCCGACGGCGAGTTCTGCTGCGCGAAGCAGGTGCTCATCATGAACGATCCGGGAGACGACCCGGAGGAGAACAGAAAGCTCGCCGAGAACGTACTGATGCAGGCGCAGCTCGGCGTCGATTTTGACACGCTCATAGCCGAGAACGGCGAGGACATGGATATGATAACGAAGCCGAAGGGCTACGTTTTCCCGCGCGGCCAGCTCATCGAGGAATTCGAGAACGCCGCGTTCGACCTCGAGATAGGCGAGCTGTCGGACGTCGTTGAATCCCCGATCGGATACCACATAATCCTGCGCTGCGAGCTTGACCCGTCTTATGTAGAGGAGAATTTCGACGAGCTTGCGGAAGCGTACCGTGCGAGCAAATATTATGAGCTCGTATCAAAAAGAGTCTCGGAGCTGACGGTCACGGAGACCGACTATCTGAAATCGCTTTCCGCGGCGGATATAAAATAACACCTTTTTCACGCGATAAGGCAAAAAACACGCAATTTCGGACGAAAGGAGGAGCGCATGAACGGATACCACGCGCCGATACAGTATAAGCACAGCGGAAGAAGCCGCCGCCATTACAACAGATACGGCAGAAAAAAGCTCCGCATAAACCTGACTGTGCTCTTCGTCGTCCTGTTTATAATCGGATGCTTTGTCGGCGCCGTCGTTCTCGGGAATTATCTGAAGGACAAGGTCGGCGGCGCGGGAGCCGGCGACGACACCTTCTTTGATACAAATGACAAAGCCGACACGGGCCCTCACCCGAGCGTTTCGGACGCCGCGCAGAGCCACGCCTCCCACCGTTCCGGCTGCTTTTTCCCCTACGCCTCGGAGGACATATACGCGCTTGCGGGAAGGATATTCGACTCGGGCTACGACTCGGTCACGATTCCGCTTAAGGACTCCTCCGGCACGCTGCTCTACTATTCCTCGGCCGCCGAGACGCTGTCGCGCCTTCCCGAGGGCGTCGAGCTCGCCGACCTCAGGGACACGATGTCCGCGGTCCGCGCCGCCGGGCGCGCGCGCGGGATGGAGCCGCAGATAACGCTCTATTTTGACATGACATATTCCGCCTCGAGCGACCCCGTCATATCGGAGGCAACGCTGCTTTACGAGACCGCCGTCATCGCCGAGGCATTCTCGCTCGGAGCCGACAATGTGCTCATAACGGGACTTCCGACTGACGGAGGCAGGATAACGGACGCCGACGGCATTTTCGCCATAATAGAGAAGCTCCGCTCCTCAGCCCCCGATATAAAGCTGACGCTCGCCTTCCCTCCCGAGACCTTCGCAGACCGTTCGATGTCTCAGACGCTCGACGCGCTCGCAAAGGAAGCCGGCGCGCTCGCCGTTGACACGCTCGGGCTCGACTGGTCCTACAGCGAGACGGAGGAGGAATACACATACACCGACGAGCAGGGACAGCAGGCGACAGGCGTCGGCACGGTCAGACATTCTTCGATATACTCGGCGCTCGACGACGCCGCGTCATCAATAAAGAGCAGCGTCTCGCTTTACAGCCTCGGATTCGTCATACGCGGTGACGTGACATATAACGAGAGCGAAGCCGTCGACGCGCTGAGCCGCAACGGGGCATACGGATATTTCGTCATCTCCGCCCCCGAGGAATATCATGCTCCGGCCTCTCCCGAGACGGGCGGCGTCACGGAACCCGACACGACGGCAAAACCCGGAAAACCCGAGACCTCAAAGCCCTCCGAGACAAAGCCGCCGGCATCAACGACGGCGCCTCCCGCAACGACCGAGGCGCCCGTGACAGAGGCGCCCGGGACAGAAGCCCCCGGGACACAGGAGCCCCCGGTGACGGACGAACCGCAGACAGACAAACCGACCGAAACCGAGCCTGACGAGGGCACCGAGACCGACGCGCCGGAGCCCGACACGTCCGATAAGGCCGATACGACATCTCCGGAAACGACGACGGAACCGGAGCCCAAGCCCGAAGAGGAACCTCCTCGTGACGATAACGGCGGTGGGGACAACAACCCAAGCCCTGCCGACGAAAACTGAATCTCTGACAGGAGACAAAAATTATAATGGACAGCAACAAGGATACGTTCGGCAGCTTTACCGACGAAGCGCTTCCTGTTTACGCTACCGACCGAAATTTTACCGTTATCTTCTGCAACGAAGCCGCGCATAAAAAATGCGCCGCACTTGAGTACGGCGACGACTTGTGTCTGCGCTATTCCGATGTGAAACGGCGCGTGGAAGAGGCGCGCGCCTCAGGTCTTTCCACATTTGTCCTCACGGAAACTTACGACGGAGACGTACTTGTGGATCTTTCGACAGAGGATAAAGACAATGTCATCTTCTTCCGTCCGCTTCCGCAGAAAGAACCGCGCGCGCTGTCATATGAAGACATCGTCCGCGAATTTGCCCTTTCATCATCGGAAGAGTGCCCGGAGACGGACCTCAGGGTGGCACAGCTCTGCGAGGCGCTCGCCTCGGGAAACATTCCTCCCTGCTTCCGCGGAAAGGCGCAGTCTCCCCTTCTCTTATCGGATCTTCTGTCCGCATTCCGCAGCATCGCCTCCTCAAACAAGGCTCGCATAGGACGAGACGTTGTCCTGTCCTGTGACAGGAGCGTCACGCCGTTTTTCGTCATTAACGGCGACGCATATGCGCTCATGCTAACGCTCTTTTCGATATGCAGCGCCGTCGGGTTTGCCGCCTCGGGCGAGCTGACGATGTCCGTGAGATGCACGGCGTCGGCGGCGGAGTTCACGGTCAGCGCCAACGTCCGCCGAGGCATAACGATCGTTGATACTGCGTCCTTCGGTCCGCATGCGCCGGACGTGCTGTTTGCATGCTCGCTCGCCCGCGCCATGGGCTGCATTCTTCTGCCCGCGCACGGCGGCGGGAAGGCGGGCTTCCGTCTTATCGCACGCACACCGTCCTCCGGGCAGACGCTCGAGGACGGCGGCATCGCTCCGGCTATGCTCGCCCTCGCGGCGGAAACCGCAGTCCGTTTTATCTTCGACATATGCAGTACGGGGTCAGCAGAAAAGTAATATAACGAGCATTATCAAAAGCCCGTCATCCCCTCCGTTCACAAGCAGCATAAGTATTATTGCACCTATAAGTATCTCCTCCGCTCCTATCGAGCCGAGGATACCGGAGAGCAGACTTCCCGCATTTCCGGCAGCCTTATCCCGCTTTGTCCCTGAGGCGGACACGGGCACATCCGCCTCAGCGCCGCGCCTCTCATCGGCGCGGACGGCGCTGTCGCCTCTGTCAACTCTGTCGCCTCTGTCGGCACGGGCGGCGCTGTCCGCCGTTTCTGCGTCGGGAGAATTTGCGTCCTCGAAAACATAACCGCGGCGGAAAAGCTCCTCCGCGTGCCTCAACGGGTCGCCGCCATCTCCCATATCCGCGTATGTACGCAGCTCGCCGTTTCTGTCAAAGGCAGTGCCCCTGTATTCCGGCGGGAGCTTCATGTTGTCAGCACCTCCGTCATCGCGCGCCTTTGCATCTCTTCCGCCTCTCCCCGCGCCGTCTTCTGTTTCATCGGGGACGGCGCCGCTTTTTCCGACATATACCAACGAGAACCCCTCCTTTCGGCTAATTTCTCCGCACCTGTCCGAAAAGTCCGGACAGCTTGTTCACCTGTACCATAGCGTCCGCCGCCGCTCTTCTCGACTCGGAAAGGAACGGCCTCAGCGCTAAGAGCAGATTCTCGCGCTGCGCCTCGCGGCTGATGTCCGAGACTTCGGCATGAAGATTGCCCGAAGACGTCTGAACGGCGTCGCCGTCATCATTGCCGCCTTCCTCGGCGTTGCCGCTGCCGCCTTCTTCGCCTTCACCGTAACTGACGCCGGACGCATCGACGTCTGCCGCCTCGCCGCCGTCCGCATCCGCGACGGAGTCCGCGTCGGCATCCGAAAAGACCTGCGCCGCTTCCTGCCGCGCCCCGGGCTCCTTACTCTCTTGCGGAGATATGAGCGAGAGCAGCGGGAGCACTCCGGGCAGCATATCGAGGAGCCCGCCTGACGCCTGCTCGCCGCCGCCCGAGCTTTTCGCGCGGCGCGAAGCGCTGATGGCGGAGATCCCCGCCACCAGCCCCTCAATGACCGCGGGGTCGGAGAGAAGTCCCGTCACGGCGTCGAGCAGAGGACGGAGGCTCCCGCGTTCCTCCGTCATTTTCCGTTCCTTTTGTAGGACTCAACTATTTCGGTCGCGCGCTTTATGTCGCCGTCCGTCATGGTGGAGAGCGCGGAACGCAGCTTTGAAAGATCCGCCGGACGCTTTACGCCGGAGAGATTGACGCCGCCCTGCGCCGCTATCATCTGGACCGTGCGCCAGAGCTGGTCGTCGTTCTGCTTTAAAAGTCTGTCCACCGTTGCTTTGTCGATCTTCATTATAAATCACCTTTTCCTTTCCCGCGGCACCGGGCTGCCGGCAGCCGCGGCATATGTGTTTCCCGCATTTGAATTAGATAGGGGGCCGCGTTTTTACGGTCGTCCAACAATAAGTATATGCGGGACACGGCAAAACGTACAACAAAGGAGTTTAATCTCTCAATGAAACTGCTCGTCTTTTCCGATTCTCACGGAGACACGCTGACGCTTTCGCGCACGGTCGGCGCCGTCCGCGACGCGGACTACGTCATTCACGCTGGTGACGGCGCGCTCTCGTTTCTCTCCCTGATGCGGGAGCATCCCGAGATGACGCCTGTCGCCGTGCGCGGCAACTGCGACATCGGCGCCTCGGACGTTCCGCTCGAGGCGGAGCTCACGGTCGAGGGCATGCGGATCCTCATCGTCCACGGTCACAAATTCGGCGTAAAGTCGGGCACGCTCGCGCTCGAAGCCGAGGCAAGGATGAGGGGATACGACATCGTCATTTTCGGGCACACACACGAGCCGCTCGAACGGTATATTCCCGCCGACGGCGCGCGCCGGGCGATTCGCCTTTTCAACCCGGGACCCGCGATGCTCGGCGACTTCGGCGTCATAAACATAAACGGCGGCGAGGTCATAATGGGGCACGGCTCGGCATACGGGTCAAAAAAATGAAACCTGAATAATAAGCGCACGTTTGGGCTCGCCCGAGCGTGCGTTTTTTGAGTACGCGGATTTTTTGTAAAGACCAGTTTTTCGCACGGCATGCAGTTTTTTTCGCGTTTATGCGTCCAATTTCGGCGAAATAATATTTTCAGAAAGAAAAATCCGCCCGTATACGTTCCTTTTTCGTGCCTATGTCTTTTTCGTCGGCACGGCGGGACTGCCGGGCTTCATTCGGAGACAGAACAAATGAATATGTTATACAGAAGGATGGCGGCGACAGTACTCCTTGCGGCGGCGCTGCTCTCCTCACTCATGACAATCCGCGCCGCGGCCGCTTACGACGACACGCGCCCCTACAACTGGTACGTCGTCCGCAAAAAGGATCACACCCAGCCCGACGCCGATCCTAATATGACCTTTGTCGAAAAGTACGGCGGCTATTACGTCGACAAGCGGCACTCGGGGCTCGGCGAGGGGGACGAGCGCGTCGTATACCTCACGTTTGACGCGGGATACGAGAACGGCAACGTCGCCCGCATACTCGACACGATGAAGGAAAAGGACGTGAAGGGCGCGTTCTTCATTCTCGGCAACATGACCGCCCGCTTCCCCGAGCTCGTCATGCGTATGAAGGACGAGGGGCACACCGTCTGCAACCACACATATTCCCACAACGATATGTCTGCCGTTCAGTCCGAGGAGGAGTTCTCCGCCGAGCTTACGAAGATGGCGGACGCATACCGCGAGCTTACAGGCTGCGAGATGGCGAAATACTACCGCCCGCCGCAGGGCCGCTTCAGCGAACGAAGCCTCCGCTTCGCGCAGAACCTCGGATATAAGACTATATTCTGGAGCTTCGCATACGCCGACTGGGACAACGACAAGCAGCCCTCGTGCGATTTTGCGATGAAAAAAATAACGGACAACATCCACAACGGAGCCGTCATTCTCCTTCATCCGACGTCAAAGACGAACGCCGACATCCTCGGCGGACTTATTGACAAGCTGCGCGCCGAAGGATACCGCTTCGGCACGCTCGACGAGCTGTGCGCCGCAAAGTAAAAGCGGCGCTCGCCGCCGCGCTCTCGCTTCTGTTCCTCGCCTTCCCCGCGCCGCGCGCCATCGCCGCATATGAGGGCGCCCCCGGCGCCTCATGGCACGCGGGCAGCGTCTTTGCCGGATGCGGCAGGGACCGAATTGCGCTCACGTTCGACGACGGGCCGCACCCGCATCTTACGGACGGGATACTCTCCGTGCTCGACAAATACGGAGTTCGGGCAACGTTTTTTGAGATAGGCTGCAACGTGCGCCTTTACCCGGAGGTGACCGAACGCGTTATCTCGGCAGGACATGAGATCGGCAATCACACAGACTCGCACTCGTTTCTCCACGGTCTCTCAAAGGAGCGCGTCTTGACCGAGATTGCGGACGCCGACGACGCGATTTACGCCGAGAGCGAATATGTGACGCGCTTTCTGCGTCCTCCCGGAGGGATATACGACGACGCCGTGACGTCGGCGGCGGAGGAGGCGGAAAAAATGATCGCGCTCTGGACTATCGACACAAGAGACTGGGCGCACACGGGCCGCGACGCGATAATAAAAACCGTCCTTGACAACGTCAAGGGCGGCGACATAATCCTTATGCACGATTATATTTCGGGCGAGGCGCACACGGCGGAGGCGCTCGACGTCATAATCCCCGAGCTCATATCCCGCGGGTATACGTTCGTCACCCTTTCCGAAATGCTGCTCTGCCGAAATCAGTGAAGCGGCGCGTCCGCGCGCCTACGCAAGAGGTCAAAAAATTCATCCTCTATTATTGCATAGACACCGACGGTCTTGTATTCCCGCCCCAAAAGCAGCGCGTCTCTGTACGTCCCCTCGTAGCTCATGCCCGCCTTCTCCATGACGCGGCGGCTCCGCTCGTTTCCTATCATGTACCTGCACTCTATCCTGTGAAGCCCGAGCGTGGCAAATCCGAAGCGCATCACCTCGGTGAGCGCTTCGGCGGCGATGCCGCGCCCCCAATAGCGCGGCGAGAGGACGTAACCGCATTCCGCCGAGTTGTTCTCCTCCGAAAACCGCGTGAATCCGCATGTGCCGACGAGCTTTTTGTCCTGGCGGAAGACGACGCCCCAATCGTAAAACGCGCCCTCCGCGTACTGCCCCGAGAGGAACGAAAGATACCGCGCCGTGTATCTGTGGTCGGGATGAGGATCCCACGTCAGATACTTTGTCACCTCCGGCAGACGCGCGTATTCGTACATATCGTCCGCGTCCGTGCGGTACATACGGCGCAGAGTAAGTCTCGGCGTCGACAGCACGGGCATATTTCTGAATACGCGGCGCACACCGTCGTCTGTCATGCGTCCTCCCCCTTCCGCCGTCCCGAAAGTCCGGCACGGCTTTGATCTCTTGCTATAATTATATATTCGCCGCCGTGCGAAATCAAGCCCAAAAGGGCGCTTTTTTTTGCACGGCGGTTGATATATGCGCTTTTTTGTGGTAAAATCTTTTTATAACATACATGCCGAACGCGCGTCATATATTTTCAGTATGAAGCAAGACGACGCTGCGAGGTGGCATATATGGATATAGTTATAACCGACACGGAAAACGCCAAGACCGCGCCGACCCCCGATCTGTCATCATATCTCGGACGGGACGGCGGGCGTGCTGTCCCGTCTGCGCCCGTCGGTCACGAATGGGTCAGCCTGACGCTCGTGCTTCTTCCGGCTGCGCTCGGCGTCGCCGCCTCGGCATTCTTCTCGCCCGAGGAGGGCGGCATGCTTTATTCCGCATTGTCGAAGAACGCCGCCGGTTACGCCTCGGTTTTCTCTCCCGCACATGATGGGCTTTACGGGGCGTTTGCCTCGGCGATAATGCTTACGCGCGCGGATCTCGCCGTGTTCTTTCTCTCGCTTTTGTTCCCGTACACTGCGGCGTCGCGCCCGCTGACGGCGCTGTTCTCGTTCTGCCGGACATGGCTGACTGCCGTCGCCGTCATATTCGCGATAGGCTCGCCGCCCGCGGCGGCGTCGCTGCTAATCGGTCTGCCGGCGACTTACTTCATGATGTACCGCGCGGACAGGTCCCACGAGAAGATAAGGCTGCGCGGAGCGTATGCGCCGTATGTCAGAGACCTCGCGGCGTCCGTCACGGCAGCAGCGTCGACCTCCGGCGCCGTCATAGCTCTGCGGACCGTCATCATCCTTTTGTCGAGGCTTGCGGCAGGCGGGGCTTCTGCATAAAACTGAAATCGTATAAAACACGCGCCGGGGATCTGCCCGGCAAAAAACAAGGAGACGTCAAAAATGGACGACGAAAAAGACACGCGTCTGACGGACGAAGAAAACGAACCGCCGAAAAAGAAAAAAAAGTTTGACTGGTTCGGGCTTTACAGGCTCGAAGGCAAAGGCGTCGACAAGGACGAAGTGCCGATAATAAAGGAGCCGACTTTTCTCAACTTTTTCAAGCTGTTCGGGCGCAAGTGGAACATGCTGATCTCCGTGAACCTGCTTTTGGTGTTCGGCAATTTTCCAATATTCTTCTATATGATATACCGCGCCGGATATTTCGGCATATCGTCGACCGCGCCGTATTAT
The DNA here is from genome assembly GCA_947628165.1 of uncultured Clostridia bacterium. Taxonomy (GTDB): domain Bacteria; phylum Bacillota; class Clostridia; order Oscillospirales; family CAG-272; genus DTU064. Next base: position 9,569 of record CANQYV010000010.1, read on the forward strand.
CAGAACTTCATCCCGCTCTACGGGACGGCGATGTTCAATAAAAACGCGGCGACGGCGGCGCTGTACGGCATTTTCGGGATGCAGGTCCCGATAACGGCGAACACCCCCGCGACGCTCGTGTTCCTCTTTTTGACCGTGCTCGTATTCTTCACGTTCGGTCCCGTCAACTCCGGCGTGACATACATCACGCGCGGCATGCTGCGCGGCGATCCGATCTTCCTTTGGCAGGACTTTTGGCACACAGTGAAGAAGAACATCCGTCAGTCTATACCGATGGGCATACTCGACCTCGGCGCGCTCCTTCTTCTCATCAACGACATCCGCTTTTTCCGCGCGAACCTCACGTCCCCGGCGATGTTCGTGATGCTCTCGATGTCGACGGCGATGCTCGTCATTTACTTTATGGTGCGCTTCTACGTCTATCACATCATGATAACGTTCGACCTCGGATTTTTCAAGATACTGAAAAATTCCCTCATCTTCTCCGTGCTCGGCATAAAGCGCAACATCATGGGGCTGCTCGGCGGCGTGATAGTCATTGCGATAAACTACCTCATCCTCTCCGTCTACATCCCCGTAGGCATCGTGCTCCCCTTCATCATCACCCCGGCGATACTCACCCTGATCGGGACTTACGCCGCGTATCCTAAAATAAAGGAAATAATGATAGACCCGTATTACGACGAGAACGGCGACCCGCTCGAGGACGAGGACGGGGACGAGGCGTCCGACGGCTCCGGGGATTCCGAAGGCTGAGCGCCGACGGCGCGCCGCAGCCATGACGCGAGCGTATATGCGGGAAGCGTCAGCGCGAGCCACAAAAGCGAGAACGGCAGGCATATCTGCCCGCGGAAATTGAGCGGCATCCCGCTGTAATCCCACACTCCCCAGCCGAGCCAAAGGTTGCAGATGCATCCCGCCGCAAGCTCCGCCGCCGTTATCAGGGCGGCGCCGAGCAAGGCCTTTTTCCACAGCGGGAACCTTCCGGTACCGTCAATAACGTAAAGCCCGAGAAAACAGACCCCGCCCGTCAGGAGCATTGACGGATGCGTGTAGCCGCGAAACAACGTTTCGAGCGCGCCGTACATCACGCCGCCGAAAACAAGCGCCGCCGCGTATCCCGACAGCGACCGAAAGAAAAACGCACTTCTATTTTTCATTTTGTCACCTCCGGAGTCATTTTCGACGCCGGAGGTGATTTTTATTCGGCGGCACTTTTTCGGGCTTCTTTTTTATAAAAGTATTTACTCTCGGGCTCGGGTGTATTATAATATATGAGAAATAATTTGCCGCAGGGCGGCTTTGCGGAGGCGGCAGATGGCGCAGATAATACCCATCATCTTCGGGGCGGGCGCAGGCGCGCTCGGGATGGCGCGCGATTTTTATGAAGAATATAGGCTGAAAAGCACCGTCGCCGCCCCCGAGGAGACCCGCTCCCGCATTACGGAATACATGGAATGCCCGCCGCCGGCATCCGTCGACGACGTCATCCTTGCGGTAGGCAAGCTCGCGGAAAAGTATCCGGGCGGGACGCCCGTCCTTCTCTCCACAGGAGCCGAGACTTCGGCACTTCTCGGAAGAGCGGCGGACAGGCTCCCCGTCCCTTGCGCGGTGCCATATTCCGCGGACGGCGGCGCGCTCGTCCGCATCTGCGGCAGCCTCGGCGGCGTCCGCTCGCGTGGGGATGTCAGATACATCGTGACGTCGTATTCCGACAGAAACGGAAATGTGCGCGCGATTTGCTCGTGTGAGTTGCTGCGCGATATGCCCTCACTCCGCCGCCACGCGGCGCTCTTCGTGTCGAGTATGCCGAAGGAAGAGGCGGCGCTCAAAAACGCGCTCGACCGCGCGGGATACCGCGGATTTGCGAGCTTCCTTTTTTCAAATGACCGCTCGCTCGTCGGCGCCGAGCCTTATCAGGGCTTCGACTGCCGCTACGCCGCTGCCGCAGGATTTTCGCCTGCCTCGCTCACCGTCCGCGACCTCGTCTTTCGGGAGGAGCTTTCCGACTGTGAGGCATGCTGTGAGCTCTTCTGGCGCGACGTGTCCGAAAGGGCGGCGCTTTCGGGGGCTGACGCCGCGACGGCGGCGCGCGCCCGCCGCCTTGCCGCCGAGGGGAAAGAGGCGGCAGAGCCGCGTTTTCCGACGGCAAAAAAGATTTTTTCGCACCTGACGTCCGCCTTTATGACGGGCGGGATACAAAAAGGAGCCGAGGGACGGCCTCGGCTCTGAAAACACAGGGAGGAACATAAAATGAAACAACGTTCAGCAGCATTTGCCGCGGCGCTTCTCGCCCTGGCGCTCGTCCTTTCCGGATGCGGCATCATCGGCTTCGGCGGAGGTCAAAGCGGCGGCGCAACGACGACGCATGAAGATGCGGCGACGACGCCGCGCGTCACCGAGCCGCCCGAAACGGAACCTTTATCGACCGAGCCCGAGACGACGGCCGACCCGATCAGATTTTCAAAGGAGCCGCTCACGCTCGAGCTGACGGCAAAGCAGAGCTTTGTTTATAACGTGAACACCGGCGAGTTTCTCTACCTCACAGGCAGGGGCGAGCGGATTGTTCCCGCAAGCACGACTAAGCTGCTCACGATCGTATACGCGCTCACTCTCATCGACGACCCGTCGGAACTCGTGACGCCCGGCGACGAGCTGTCGCTCGTGAATGAGCATTCGAGCCTCGCCTACGTCAGACCGAACCACACGCTGACGGTCGAGATGCTCATAGAGGGGATGCTTTTGCCGTCCGGCAACGACGCCGCATACGTCCTCGCCTGCGCCGCGGGCAGAAAGCTCTCCGACGACCCGAAGGGCATCCCCGCCGTCGACGCCGTCGCCCTCTTTATCGACGGCATGAACGAATACGCCAACTCGATCGGCATGACTGGCAGCCACTTCACCTGCCCCGACGGATACCCCGATGAGGATCACTACTCAACTGTCGAGGACATGGCGATAATCTCCGCCATTGCCGTAAAGAACAGCATAATCAAAAAATACGCCCGCATTCTTGTCGACAACGTCGTCTACGCGAGCCAGCACACAAACAAGTGGACGAACTCCAACAAGCTGCTCGACCCGTCCGGTGAGTTTTATTCTCCCTACGCGACGGGGCTCAAGACCGGCTCCGCCGACAACAATTATTCCTTCATCGCCTCCGCCGACATCGAGGGGGTGACATACATCGCGGGCTTCTTCACAGAGGAGCACCCGAACGACCGCTTCGTCGACGCTCTGACAGTTATCAAGGCTTTGGAGGACAGGCTCCCGTGAATTTAAAAGCGCTGTTTTCGCCGCTCTCACTGGAAATTCCGAGAGGGCACGAAAACGACATCATCGACCTTGTCTCATACGATTCGAGAATGTGCGCACCCGGCTCCCTTTTCGTCGCGCTGCGCGGGACAGTCGCCGACGGGCACCTATTTGCCGCCGACGCATACGAGCGCGGCTGCCGCGTGTTCCTCGCGGAGGAGCCGCTCGGTCTCCCGGAAGACGCTGGCGTCACACTCTGCCCCGACACGCGCGAGGCGCTCGCCCTCGTTTCCGCGGAATTTTACGGCAGACCTGCCGACAGGCTGCGGCTCGTCGCGGTTTTCGGCGAGGAAGGCGCCGCCGTCACCTCACATCTTATCGCAGGCGCGCTCGCTGACGCGGGCCATAAGGTCGGCATTATCGGCAGCGGGGGCGTCACCGTAAACGGAGTCCGCACCTCCGCGCTCCGCAAGCTGCCGGAGGCGTCCGAGGTGCAGATGTACCTTCACAAAATGGAGGCCGCCGGCGTCACGACAGTTGTCGTCGAGCTCTCGCGCAGGGGTGTCGCGATGAAATGTGTCACGGGTGCAAAGCTGTTTGCCTGCGTCGTCGCCGATATGCCACGCGAGGGCGAGCCCGGATCTGCCGCCGCGCGGCGCGCCGCCCATGAGCTTGTGACGGCTCACGACTGCGAATATATCGCGTACTGCACCGAAGACTCGGACAGCCTCGGCATAGATGGCGGCACGTTCTTCGACGGCGCGTCCGCGCTCGTCTCGACCGTTTCGACAGCCGGCACGGACGCCGACATATTCGCGCATTCTGCGTCAATATGGAGAAACGGCGGCGCGCTCGGCGTCGACTTCACCGTGAACGCGTTCGGTACAGAGGAACGTATAAGGCTTCCGATCCCCGGAGAGGACACGATAAAATACGCACTTCTCGCCGCAGCGCTCTGCCGTCACCTCTGCATTCCCGCGGACCGCGTCGTCCGCTCGATAGAAAATGCGTCCGTGCCCGGGCATCTTGAGGTCGTAAGCCGCACCGGCGGCGCCGCGTTCGTCATAGACCGTGCACGCAGCGCGGCTGCTCTGCGCCGCAGCCTTTCCCTTCTCCGCGAATATGCGCCGGGGAGGCTCATAGTTCTTGCAGGCGGCACCGGCGGCGAGACGACGGCTTTGAGAGAGACCGTCGGGGACACGATATCGGAGCTTTGCGATCTCTGCATCCTCACGTCATGCGACCCTGATTTCGAGGACCCGATGGACATTATCCACGACATTCTCGACGGCTTCGGGGACAAAGAAACGCCGTTCGTCTGCATTCCGGACAGGAAAGAGGCAGTCGGATATGCCGTCCGCGAGGCGCGCGACGGGGACATCGTCCTTTTTTCGGGGAAAGGGCGCGACAGCTTCATCCTCGTAAACGGCGAATACTTCCCCTTCTCCGAGCGGCGGACGATAGAGGACGCCGCCGACGCGCTTATCAAAACCGCCGCGAAAAACAAATAAAAAAAGCGCCTGCCGCGTCGATTGTGACGCGGCAGGCTTTCCTTTTTGCCGGGTATTATTAAACTCAGCCGAGCCTTGCGGCATTTATCTTGATGCCGGGACCCATAGTCGACGCGATGACGCAGCTCTTTATATACTGACCCTTCGCGGCGGCCGGCTTTGCCTTGATGATGGCTTCCATAAGCGTCGAGAAGTTCTCCTCGAGCTTCTGCTGACCGAAGGACGCCTTGCCTATCGGGCAGTGGATGATGTTCGTCTTGTCGAGACGGTACTCGATCTTACCTGCCTTGGCTTCCTTGATGGCGCGGCCGATATCCATCGTGACCGTACCGGACTTCGGGTTCGGCATAAGGCCCTTAGGACCGAGCACACGGCCGAGACGTCCGAGAAGACCCATCATGTTCGGCGTCGTGATGATGACGTCGTAATCGAACCAGTTCTCGCGCTGGATCTTCTCTATCATGTCCTGATCGCCGACGTAGTCAGCGCCAGCGGCTCTCGCCTCGTCCGCCTTGTCGTCCTTCGCGATCGCGAGGACGCGCACCGTCTTACCGGTGCCGTTCGGGAGAACGATGGCGCCTCTGACCTGCTGGTCAGCGTGGCGGGAGTCGACGCCGAGCCTTACATGGAGCTCGATCGTCTCATCAAACTTGGATTTTGCGGTCTTGAGGACGAGGTCTATGGCCTCGGCGGTATCGTACAGCTTGGAAGACTCTATGAGCTTCGCGCTTTCCTTGTATTTCTTGCCCTTAAACATTACTCGTCACCTCCGCTCAGTCCTCGACGACGACGCCCATGCTGCGCGCCGTGCCTGCGATCATGCTCATCGCAGCCTCAACGGAGCCTGCGTTCAGATCCTTCATCTTCGTCTCAGCGATCTGCTTCAACTGCTCGCGCTTGATCGTCGCGACCTTCGTCTTGTTAGGTGTGCCCGAGCCGGATTCGATGCCGCACGCCTTCTTGATGAGGACGGGAGCCGGCGGGGTCTTCGTGATGAACGTGAAGGAACGGTCAGCATACACCGTGATGACGACGGGTATGATGAGACCGATGTCGTTCTTCGTTCTCTCGTTGAACTCCTTCGTGAAGTTCGGTATCGGAACGCCGTACTGACCGAGCGCCGGGCCGACGGGCGGCGCGGGAGTTGCCTTTCCTGCGGGGAGCTGGAGCTTTATATAGCCCATGATTTTCTTTGCCATGTCGTTTTATAACCTCCTGTTGTGGTAACGTCGCGGGAGAAATCGCAAAAAATTTTTCTCCCTCCCACATGTGCGCGCAAACGCGCGCGTTCGCATTTGCTTACTTTTTTCTTATGTGCTTTGTTTCCATCATAACGGGCATATCCCTGCCCGCAGTCGAAATAACGACGGTGACGCTTGCGCCGTCCGGCGTGAACGACTGCACCGTGCCGGAGAAGCCGACGAACGGTCCGTCCACGATGTCGACGGTGTCGCCGACCTCGACGGTCGAGCGCTCAGTATGCGTCTCAAGGTTGATTGCCGCGACCTCCTCGTCCGTGAGGGGCACCGGCTTCGACCCGGGACCGACAAACCCCGTCACGCCGCTGATGTTTCTAACGACGTGCCAGCTTTCGTCCGTCATTATCATTTTGATGAGCACATAACACGGAAAGATCTTTGACTCCGTTGTCTTTTCCTCGTCTCCGTTCACCTCGGTGACGGTCTCGGTGGGGATGACGGACTCGAAAATAAGGTGACCGAGCCCACGGTTCTCAACGATCTTGTCAAGGTTCGCCTTGACGCGGTTCTCGTATCCCGAATAGGTATGCGCCACATACCAGCGCGGGCCGAGGTTCATTTCGTTTATATCGCTCATTTTATCAAAGGATGCGTCCGATAGTGACTATCAGAAGCGAGAGCAGATAGTCGACAACACCGAATATGAGCGCGAAAACGAGTATCGCCACAACGACGAGTATCGTGTTCTTCAGCGTCTCGTGCTTGTCGGCCCAGACTATCTTCTTGAATTCGCTCTTGAACGACCTCCACGTTTTGACGGCGCGTTCACGGTCGCGAAGCACCCAAATGAGTATCGCCACAAGAATGACGGCGAGGATTATGAGCGTTGTGATGCCGAAGCGGCTTTCCTTTTCCGTGCTCGTGCTTCCCGAAGAGGAAGACGGGCTCTCCGTTTCGGCTGACGTGTCTGCCGTGCCCGTGTCTGCCGCGCCCGTATCGGCGGCAGCGGTGTCGGCGGCGTCCGCCTTCGTCTCAGCCTCGGTCACGTCTCCCGTGCCCGCCGGCTCGTCCGCAAAGACGGGCACCGACGCGGCGGTGAGCATTACCAGAAGCGCGATTGTCGCCGCGAGCAGCTTCCATATGTTTTTCTTCATCTTTTCGATCTCTCCCCGGTTTACTTCGTCTCTCTGTGGAGAGTGTGCTTACGGCAGAAGCGGCAGTACTTTTTCATCTCAAGCCTGTCGGGATCGTTCTTCTTGTTCTTCATCGTGTCGTAATTGCGCTGCTTGCATTCCGAGCAGGCGAGTGTTACTTTGACTCTCATTTTTGAGCGGCACCTCCTGATTTTTCTGTTTTGTACCTCCCTCGGGCGGACGGTCCCCGCCCTGCCGTGGCGCGGCAGGCGAGCTTTCGCGTGCCTTTTTCGGCGCGCAAAAAAAGAGCCCTCCGCAGAGGTACTGATAGTATACCACCGCGGATGGCTCGTGTCAATAGTATTTTTGAAAAAAATCTCTTTTTCCGCCCCCGAAATAACTTTTCCTTCGGGGACGCCTGCCGGATCAATCGTGCTTCTTTATCGCAAGGCCGAGCTCGTCAAGCGCCTTAGCGTCCGCCTCGGACGGGCACTTCGACATCGGCTCGGAGGCGTTCTGCGCCTTCGGGAACGGGATTATTTCCCTTATATCCTCGTAGCCGAGAAGGAGCGCGACGAGACGGTCGAAGCCGAAGGCGAGGCCGCCGTGCGGCGGGATGCCGTATTTGAGCGCCTCCATAAGGAAGCCGAACTTCGCGTTCGCCTCCTCTTCTCCTATGCCGAGCTTCGAGAAGACGAGCGTCTGCATCTCGGGCGTGCTTATCCTTATCGAGCCGCCGCCGAGCTCCGTGCCGTTCAGCACGATGTCGTATGCGCGCGCCCTCATGGCGCCGGGGTCAGTGTCGAAGAGCGGGATATCCTCCTCCATCGGCGCCGTGAAGGGATGGTGCATCGCGTAGAATCTGCCGTCCTCCTCGCTGTACTCGAAGAGCGGGAACTCCGTTACCCACAGGAACTTGAACTCCTTCGGGTCGAGCAGCCCGAGCATCTTCGCGCATTCGCGGCGCAGCGCGCCGAGCGAATCGAAGACGACGGAGTTTTTGTCGGCGACGATGAGGATGAGGTCTCCGTCCTCAAATCCCATCTTTTCGTATATCGCATCGTTTTCCGCCTCAGTCAGGAACTTGGCGTATGACGACGAGACCTCGCCGCCAGACTTCTTTGCCCAGGCGAGCCCCTTTGCGCGGTATGACTTGACGAAGTCCGCAAGCCCGTCTATCTCGCGGCGCGAGAACTTCGCCCCGCCCTTGACGTTTATCGCGCGGACGCTGCCGCCGGCGGCAATTGCTCCCGCAAAGACGCGGAATTCGGTACCCCGCAGAAGCTCGGTCAGGTCGCAGAGCTCGAAGCCGAAGCGAATGTCGGGCTTGTCCGAGCCGTAACGCTCCATCGCCTCGCGCCATGTCATGCGCGGGAATTTCTCCGTCATTTCGATGCCGAAGAGCTTGCGGAACAGGTATTTGAGGAATCCCTCGTTGATCTCCATGATGTCCTCCTCGGTGGAGAACGACATCTCGAGGTCTATCTGCGTGAACTCGGGCTGCCTGTCGGTGCGCAGGTCCTCGTCGCGGAAGCAGCGGGCAAGCTGGATATAGCGGTCGAAGCCCGCGTACATCAGAAGCTGCTTATAAAGCTGCGGCGACTGCGGAAGCGCGTAGAATTTCCCGGGATATACGCGGCTCGGGACGAGGTAGTCGCGCGCGCCCTCGGGCGTCGGTCTTATGAGGTCGGGCGTCTCGATATAGAGAAAGCCGTTGTCGTGGAAATAGTCGAGCGTGAGCTTCGTTATTTCGGAGCGCAGCTTCACGTTCTCCGTCATCGTCGGGCGGCGCAGGTCGAGATAGCGGAACTGCATGCGCAGGTCGTTTCTGATGTTCTTGTCGTCGACTATCTCAAACGGCGTCGTCTCCGCCGTGCAGAGCACCTTTATTTTGTCGACGTATATCTCGATTTTTCCGGTCGCGCGGTTCTCGTTGACGTCGGCACCCCGCGAACGCACCGTTCCCGACGCCGTGAGCACATATTCGCTCCTGACGCCCGCCGCAGTCTCGAAAACGTCGCGCGCGGTGTTCTCGTCAAACGCGAGCTGTATTATCCCGCTTCTGTCGCGCAGGTCTATGAATATGAGACCGCCGAGGTTGCGCTGCTTCGCGCACCAGCCGTTCACCGTCACCCGCGTGCCTATGTCCGCCTCCGTTATCGACGTGCAGTAATGGGTCCTTTTATCTTCATTCAAAAAAGCCATATCGTTTTGCCTTTCATTATTATATAGTTGTTATATAGTCGTTATTATGCCGCATTTCCGTTTCGGCTCATGTCCCCGTGCGCGGCGTGTGCCGCTTCCGTCTTTGCGCCCCACGGCAGGCGCGCGGGGTCAATGTCATATATGTTCGGCATCATGATGCTTTGTCTTTCCGCCTTCCGTGATTTTTCCCATATATTCTATCACAAATTGCGGCAATGTCAAGTGCCGCACACCGCGTGCTTTCGTTTTTGTGTTTGCTCTTTACAAACCGAACGATACATGGTATAATAAGCTATAATATTATGTATATTTTTACCCCGAGGCGGCAATGGATAACGGCAGAAGCACAGGGCGCGCGCGCCCCGTCATACGCGCGGGCGACACGGCGACGCTCAAAAAGCCGCACCCGTGCGGCTCGCATGATTTCAGGGTCGTTCGTGCGGGCGCCGACGTCCGCATCGTTTGCCTCGGCTGCGGCCGCGACATGACGCTCCCGCGCGAAAAATTTGAACGCTCACTAAAAAAGCTCGCCTACGCCCCCGTCCCCGAGGACGGTTCCGAGCAAAAAAATAAAGGATAAAAAACGGACAATGGCTGAAGAACTTGAAAACGAAAAGAATACAGCGGAAGCGGACGCCGCCTCCCCTGCCGCCGACGGCGAGGAAGACGACGCCTGCGGCTTTGAAGAATTTGAGAAAAAGGCGTCCGAATGGGACGAGGCGCCGATGCCCGCCGCCGGGAAAAAGAAACTCCGGCTCCCGTCGTTTTTTTACAGCGAACGCGTGCTGCGCTACCGCTATCTCGGGTTCGCGTTTCTCGTTCCCGCGCTCACGATGTGGCTCATCTATATCGCGATGGGGACGTATCCGTTCGGCGAGGGCAGCGTGCTCGTGCTCGACCTCAACGGTCAGTACGTCTACTTTTTTGAACAGCTCCGCGAGATAGTCCTCGGCGACGCGAGCCTCATATACAGCTGGGGCCGCGCGCTCGGCGGCGAATTCATGGGCATATACGCCTATTATCTCGCCTCGCCGTTCTCCTTCATCGTCTGCCTTTTCCCGAAGAAGATGATAACGGAAGCGCTGCTTCTCATGTTCCTTTTAAAGACGGGGCTCTGCGGGCTGACATTCGGCATTTATCTCGATTATAAGACGCCGAGGAAAAAGCTCTCCGCGGCCTCCGTTGTAATGTTCTCGACGATCTACGCCCTCACGGCATACGCCGTCGTGCAGCAGCACAACACAATGTGGATAGATAACCTCATCTGCCTGCCGCTCATCGTAATGGGCATCGAACGCATGATAAAGCACGGGCGCTTCCGCCTGTTCATCGTGTCGCTCACGGTCGCCGTCATGTCCAATTTCTATATCGGATACATGACCTGCATCTTCGTTTTCTTCTATTTCTTCATAGCTTACGCGACGATGGCTCCAGAAGAGAGAAATCCCCTCGGTGAGGGTCAGCACTTCGCAAGGTCGCTTTCCCGAATAGCTGGCAGCTCCGTCATCGTCCTTATGACCTCGTGCGTTATACTTTGGAGCGCTTACTACGGGCTGACGTTCGGCAAGACTACGTTCTCGAACCCGACGTGGACGCTTGACTCGAAGTTTGACATACTCGACCTTGTCTCAAAGCTCTTTATCGGAAGCTACGACACCGTCCGCCCGGAGGGGCTCCCCTTCGTCTACTGCGGCTCGCTCGTCCTGTTGCTTCTGCCGATATATTTCTTCCTGAAATCGGTCCCCGTGAGGGAAAAGCTGCTCGTCGCGGCGTGCTGCCTGTTCTTCACGCTGTCGTTCACGGTCTCCGCCGCCGACCTCGTATGGCACGGCTTCCAGCGCCCGAACTGGCTCAACTACCGCTACAGCTTCATCCTCTGCTTCTTTATGATTTTCGCCGCTTACAGGGCATTTTTGCACATACGGGAAGTAAATATAAGGTATATTATCGGCGTCGCCATAGCGTGGTCGTTTGTCCTCATCATCCTTCAGAAGCTCGACACATACGAGTGGATATCGGACTACGGGACGGTGTGGCTCACGTTTGCGTTCTTCGCCGCGTATATCATTCTGCTGCGCTTCCACCTGACCTCCACGATCAAGGGCGGCGTCGCGCTCGCCATAGCGTCGATAGTAGTGCTTGAATCTTTCGTCGGCGGGCTCATGAATCTGCTCGCCCTCGGCGACGACGTTGTATATTCGTCGCGCACCTCGTACCGCTCGTTCGTCGACCGCGTGCAGCCCATCGTCGACATGGTTCAGGCTGACGACGACAGCTTCTACCGCATGGAGAAAACGCTGCACAGAAAGACTAACGACGCGCTCGCGCTCGGCTTCCGCGGGCTCTCGAACTCGACGTCGACGCTGAACGCAAAGACGATAGCGTTCCTCTCGAGCCTCGGCCTTTCCGCAAAGTCGCACTGGGCAAAGTATCTCGGCGGCACCCCCGTCGTCGACTCGCTGCTCGGGATCAAATACCTCGTCATCGAGCAGGGCACAGACGTCTCGCCGCTCTACGAAAAGAAATACGATTATCAGGGTGAGACGGGCGCGCCGCTCGAAGCGTACCTCAATCCCTATGCGCTGCCGATAGCGTACGGCGTCAACGGCTCGCTGCTCGCCTGCAATCCCGCGTCGTTTGACACACCGTTCGACAGGCTCGACAACATCGTCTCCGGCATGACGGGAGACAACAGCGGCGACGCCGGCATATTCGTGCCGATACCGATAGACAAAGAGGAGACCGCGCACTGCACGGTCGGATACACGACGGGCCATCAGGCGCTGACGGACGACGCCTCGGGCACGAAGGGGCGCATCACATATACGATCACCGTCGACAGTGACGGCGAGGTATACTGCTACTTCCCGAGCGACTATATCCGCAAATGCGACCTCTACGTCAACGGCGCCCGCATATCCACATACTACGACAACGAGACGTACCGCATCATGGACCTCGGTCATCACACAAGCGGCGAGGTCATGACAGTCGAGCTCCGCATGGACGAGAACGACAAGCTCTATATCAAGATGGAGGACACATACTTCTACCGCCTCGACGAGGACGCGTTCAAAAGCGCGATGGAAGAGCTCTCCGCGAGCACTTATGAGATAGAGAAGTACACGGAGGACAGCTTCAAGGGCACGATCGACATAAAGGAAGGCGACGAGCTCGTCTTTACCTCCATCCCCTACGACGAAGGCTGGGTCGTCCGCCTCGACGGCGAGCGCGTAGACATCTTCGAGACGATGAACGCCCTTATCGGCTTCTACGCCGAGCCGGGCGAGCACACGCTCACGATGGAATACCGCCCCGCCTGCGTCATTTACGGCAGCATAGTCTCCTGCCTCGGGATTGTGATGTTTGCCGGAGCCTGCGTCATCGACGCGCAGAAGCGCCGCCGCAGATCCGCCGATGCAGAGGCAGAGGCAGAGGCGGACGCGGAAGCAGATGTCGATACCGGCGCGGCATTATCGGCTGACGCGGAAACGCCCAAAACCGAAGACGTGACCGATGCCGAACCACCGGAGAACGGCAAGTCGGAAAAAGAATAAAATCTAAGGACACAAAACAAAATGTTTTACTACCTCAACGGGACTCTCGAGCACGTCGGAGACGGCTTTGCCGTCGTCGACTGCGGAGGCGTCGGCTATAAGCTGAACGTCAGCGGGACGACGTCGTCTCAGCTGCTCGCGCTGACGGGCGCGGGCGCGCGGCCGACCGTCCGGCTATACACGCATTTTTCAGTCCGCGAGGACGCGGCGGAGCTTTTCGGCTTTTACACCTCGGAGGAGCTCGACACTTTCCGGCTCCTGATAGGAATATCGGGCGTCGGTCCGAAGGCGGCGCTCTCCGTCCTCTCCCTGCTCTCCCCCGCCTCGCTCGCAGAGGCTGTCGCCGGGCAGGACGTCAAGATGATATCGCGCGCGCCCGGCGTCGGAACAAAGACGGCACAGCGCATCGTGCTCGAGCTTTCGGGGAAGCTCGTCGCGACGGCGGCGTCATCGTCCGCGGGCGTGACTCGCGCGCCGCTTGGGTCCGCCGCCGCCGACGCGGCGGACGCGCTCGTCGTGCTCGGCTATTCGCGGGCGGACGCGCAGGCGGTCGTCGCCTCCGTCGACGGGGCGGACTCGAAGACGACGGAGGAGATAATAAGGCTCGCCCTTATGAGGCTGTGATTTCCGCTGCGCGAAAATTATCTGAGGTTCGGAACATATGGATTTTGAAGAATTCGACTTTGAAAACAGAATAGTCGACTCCTCGCTCCAATACGGCGACCTCGGCGGCGAGGACGCCGCAGGAGAGAACGCGCTGCGCCCGAGGTCGCTTGCCGACTACACGGGTCAGCGCCGCGCGAAGGAGGAGCTCGGCATATACATAAATGCCGCCAAGGGGCGCGGCGAGCCGCTCGATCACGTCCTGCTCTACGGTCCTCCCGGGCTCGGTAAGACGACGCTCGCCGGGATAATCGCCTCCGAGATGGGAGTCAATTTCCGGCAGACGAGCGGCCCCGCGATAGAAAAGCAGGGCGACCTTGTCGCGCTGCTGACAAATCTCGCGCCCGGGGACGTGCTGTTTATTGACGAGATACACCGCCTGTCGCGGCAGATAGAGGAGATCCTCTACCCCGCGATGGAGGATTACGCCATCGACATAATCATAGGCAAGGGTCCGTCCGCGAGGAGCATCCATTTCGGGCTTCCCCGCTTCACGCTGATAGGCGCGACGACGCGCGCCGGTCAGATGACGACGCCTCTGCGCGACAGGTTCGGCGTCGTCCTTCGCCTCGAGCTCTACGACCCCGAGGAGCTTGCGACGATAATCAAGCGCAGCGCCGGCATCGTCGGCACGGAGATAACGGACGAGAGCGCATACGAGATCGCTTCCCGCTCGCGCGGGACGCCGCGTATCGCGAACCGCCTCCTCATGCGCGTGCGCGACTACGCGCAGGTAAAGGGCGACGGCGTCATAACGGAGAGCATCGCGTGCGACGCCCTCTCCATGCTCGAGATAGACGAGCTCGGTCTTGACAACATAGACCGCCGCATGCTTTCGTCCATGATACGCTTCTACGACGGCGGGCCCGTCGGGCTCGAGACCCTCGCCGCTACGATCGGTGAGGAGGCCGTCACTATCGAGGACGTATACGAGCCGTATTTGCTGCAGATCGGCTATATCGCCCGCACGCCGCGCGGACGCGTCGTCACGCGCATGGCATACGAGCATCTCGGCATCCCGTATACGAGGTCGGAAACCGAAACCGAAGCTCCGCCCGAAAAGGGCGCGGGGCAGCTGAAAATAGAATAAAGAATAAGAGAAGGAGACGGTCATGAAAAAAAGGTTTCTTGCCGCCGCGCTGGCGGCGCTGACGCTGCTTCCCGCGATTTTAGGCGGATGCGGTCCGAAACGCGGCGCAGGCGACGACACCGGCGACGGCACGACAGCGCCAGAGGACGACGGCTTTACGGCAACCGTCCCGTCCGATTTTAACGGATATGTGCTGAGGGCAGACGCGTCGGGCAAATACGACATAAGCGACAACCTCTTCGGGATATTCCTCGAGGACATCAACTTCGCCGTGGACGGCGGGCTTTACGCCGAGCTCGTCTGCAACCGCTCGTTTGAATACGGCTCGCTCACTTCGGACGGCGCGATGTACACCTGGTCGAAGGTTGGCGGCGCCGCAGTTTCCGTTGTCGACGGCAGCAAAAACGGCTCGTCCTTAAACGAAAACAACCCCCATTACGCAAAGGTCAGGGGCTCCGCGGGCGACGGCATCGCAAATTCCGGCTTCAACAACGCAACGGCGATAGAGAAAGACGGCGAGTACATCTTCTCCGTTTTCGCCCGCGCCGTAAACGGATATTCGGGCGCCCTCAAGGTCGCGCTCATGCGCGGGACAAATACGATAGCGGAGGGCAAGACCGAAAAGCTCACGGACGAATGGCAGAAGTACACGCTGACGCTCAAGGCTGAAAAAGACTCCCCGTCCGCGACGAGAGTCACGGTCACGCTCGAGGGCACGGGCGCGGTCGATCTCGACATGGTCTCCCTCTTCCCGAAGGACACGTTCAAGGGGCGTGAGAACGGCGTCCGCCGCGACCTTGGCGAGATGCTCGAGGCGCTCGAACCGAAGTTCTTCCGCTTCCCCGGCGGATGCATAATCGAAGGCTCCACGCTCGCGAAGGCTTACAGCTGGAAGGATTCGATCGGAGACGGCATGGAGTTTGAGATAAACGGCGAGACTACGGTCGGCGACGTCGCGACGCGTCCGCTCGGCGAGAGCATCTGGTCTTGGAACTGGCAGCCGTACTATATGTCATACGGCCTCGGCTTCTACGAATATTTCCTTTTATGCGAGGATCTCGACTGCGCGCCCGTTCCGGTATTGAACTGCGGCATGTCCTGCCAGGGGCAGCCCGGTCCGAACGGCGTTGAGGTGCCGAGCATAAACGGCGACGTCTTCAAGCAGTACATACAGGACGCGCTCGACCTCGTCGAATTCTGCCGCGGAGGCGAGGATACGAAGTGGGGCGCGGTCCGCGCCGCGATGGGACATCCGGAGCCGTTCGAGCTTGAATACATAGGGATCGGCAACGAGCAGTGGGGCGACGAATACAACCGCCGCTACGCGAAATTCCGCGAGGCGTTCAACGAAGCCAAGGAAAATGACCCCGAGCTCTACGGCGACATAAAGCTCATCATGGCAAACGGTCCGTTGGCGACGTCTCAGGACGGCTGGAACGTCGTCAAGTCAAAGGGCAACGACATAGCCGAGCTCCTCGACGAGCACTACTACTGCGATCCGTCCTGGTTCCTTTCCAACACTGACAGATATAATTCCTACGACCGCGAGGGGCCGACGGTGTTCGTCGGCGAATACGCCGCGAAGTCGAACACTTCGGCGGCGGCGATAGCGGAGGCCGCGTATATGACCTCCCTCGAGCGCAACGGAGACATCGTCGAGCTCGCCGCGTACGCGCCGCTCTTCGCCTCCGAGGGGCGCACGCAGTGGGAACCCGACCTCATCTGGTTCAACGGCAGCGAGGTATGGGGCTCCGTCAACTACTACGTCCAGAAAATATTCTCCAATAACCAGCCCGACGCCGTCATCCCGTCCGAAACAGACCTGTCGCACGCCTCCGGCGGCGCGCTCACAGGCATGGTGGGCGTCGGCACATGGAAGACGATGGCGCTGTTCGACGACTTTGAAGTCACCGACAACAAGACGGGAGAGGTGCTCTACTCAAACGATTTCTCAAGCGAGGATCTCTCGGGGACGAAGAGCCCCGGCGGGCAGTTCGCGATAAGACGCGGCGGGCTCGCGCAGACCTCGACCGGCAACCCCGCAAACGACATCACAGGCGACGTCATCTACCTCACCGACATTAAATCAAGCAGCTACACCGTGACGTTCAAGGCGCAGAAGCTGTCGGGCAGCGAGGGCTTCATCATCCCGTTCGCGGTCGACGACGAGAAGAACTTCTATCACTGGAACATCGGCGGCTGGAACAACACCGTATCCTGCCTCGAGCACACGACCGACAACGTGAAGAGCGGCATCATAGACTCGACGAACAAGCCCTTCACCGTCGAGGACAACCGCGAATATATAATAAAGCTCGTCATAGACGGCGCCTCCGTCAAGGGCTATATCGACGACGAGCTGATGATAGACTACACCGCCTCGGACGCGCTCGGGATATATTCCGTCATAGGCGAGGACGAGGACGACATCATAGTAAAGATAGTCAACACCGGCACGTCGGATATTTCACTGTTCGTCGACCTTTCCTCGGCGACGCGCTATTCCGGCGACGCGGAGCTTGAATATATCGACTTCATCTCTCCCGAGACCGTGAACAACCGAAGAAAAACGTCCGTCGAAATAAAGACCGATACGATAAAAGGCGTCGACCACGGGACGTTTGAGTTCAGCGCGGGAGGCTACGGCATGGCGGTCATCCGCGTGCCGAAGAAATAATGCGTATTATTCAAAGAAAATAAAATTTTCGGAGGAAAAAGCATGAAGCTAAGGATCACATCAGCAATTCTCGCGCTCGTCACCCTTTTGACGCTCGCGCTTTCCGCGTGCGGACCTAAGGGCGGCAGCGGCGACGACACCGGCGACGCATCTGCGTCGGGCACCGCGGGCGGCACGGAGGCGCCCCCGGTCAACATCGACCCGAACGAACCCTTTGACGGGTTCAAACTGACCGCTACGGGAGAGGAAAGCTATGACATAAGCGACAACCTCTTCGGCCTCTTCCTTGAGGACATCAACCGTGCGGTCGACGGCGGTCTTTACGCCGAGCTCGTCAACAACCGCTCGTTCGAGTACGGCAGCATGGCGGCTGCGGGCGGCAAGCACGCATGGCAGCGCGACAGCACGCAGTCGGTCACGTTCGACGTCATCGACGGCACGGCGGACAAATCGTATCTCAACGAGAACAACCCGCATTACGCCCGCGTGACGAACACGAACACCGAGCCCAAGGGCTTATACAACAACGGCTACTACAACATGATAGCGGTCGAGAAGGATGCGGAATACAAGTTCTCCTTCTACGCGCGCGCCGTTGACGGTTATTCCGGAAAGGTGTATTTGAGCATCGAGGACTCATCGTCCAAAAAGCTCGCCGAGGGCACGGTCGACAAGATCACGGACAAATGGGCAAAATACGAGGTCACGATGAAGGCGACCGAGAAGGTCTCCTCCGGGCTTCGCGCCGTCGTGAGGATAGACACCGGCACCGTTGATTTTGACATGATATCCCTCTTCCCGAAGGATACATACAAGGGACGCGAGAACGGTCTGCGCCGCGACATTGCGGAGATGATAGAGGACCTTCAGCCCAAGTTCTTCCGCTTCCCCGGCGGATGCATAATCGAGGGCGAGACGCTCGAGTACGCATATGACTGGAAGGCCTCGATCGGCTACGGTCTCGAATTCGACATCAACGGCGAAAAGACAGTCGGAGACGTCGCGACGCGCCCGATACAGGTCAACATCTGGGCGGGATGGGACGACAACAAGGAGCCCCTCGTTGACGCCAACCCCTACTATATGTCATACGGCCTCGGCTTTTACGAGTACTTCCTCTTCTGTGAGGACCTCGAATGTGAGCCCGTTCCGATACTCAACTGCGGTCTCTCCTGCCTCGGCCGTCCGAACGCTTCGGGACCCGAGCCCGGCACGCCCGAATTCCAGCGCTACATTGACGACGCGCTTGACCTCGTCGAGTTCTGCATGGGGGACACCGATACAGAATGGGGCGCAGTCCGCGCCGCAATGGGTCATCCCGAAAAATTCGAGCTGCACTACATAGGCATCGGCAACGAGCAGTTCGGCAGCGAATACAACCGCCGTTACGCCAAGTTCCGCGAGGCGTTCAACGAAGCCAAGGAAAAGGACCCCGAGCTCTACGGCGACATAAAGCTCATCATGGCGAACGGTCTCACCTCCGGCTCGACTGACGGCTGGGACTCCGTCAAGGCGGCAGGCGGCGGAACGAAGCTCGCCGACACGCTCGACGAGCACTACTACAACTCGCCGACATGGTTCCTTATGAGCGAGAACCGCTACGACTCCTACGACCGCGAAGGTCCGACGGTATTTATCGGCGAATACGCGTCTCAGAGCAACACCTCGCTCTCCGCGATGGCTGAAGCCGCGTACCTCACCTCCGTTGAGCGCAACGGAGACATAGTCGAGCTCGCCGCATACGCTCCCCTGCTCGCGAACGACTCCTTTGCGGGTTGGAAATGGGTGCCCGACCTCATCTGGTTCAATTCCGACACGGTATGGGGCTCGACGAACTACTACGTTCAGAAGATATACATGAACAATCAGCCCGACAAGATAATCCCCTCCGAGCTCGACGGCCTCGGCTACTCGAAGCTCAATTCCCTCTCGGGAAAGATAGGAGTCGGGACATGGGTCACCTCCGCCACATTCGACGACATAAAGGTGACTGACAACAAGACGGGCGACGTCCTCTTCTCCAACGACTTCTCCGACTCCGATCTCAAGGGCTCAACTAAGGTCGGCGGCGCATTCTCCGTCAAGAACGGAGTTCTGACGCAGACCAACACCGCATATCCTTCAAACGACGTCACGGGCGACGTCATCTACTTCGGCGATGCGTCATGGACCAACTACACGCTGACGTTCAAGGCGACAAAGACGGGCGGCGGCGAGGGCTTCATCATCCCGTTCGCAGTCAAGAGCGCGCAGGACTTCTTCCACTGGAACATAGGCGGCTGGGGCAACACAAAGTCCGCCGTTGAGTTCTGTGAGGGCGGCGCGAAGAGCGGACAGCTCCCCGGCACCGTCAAGGACTTCAGAGTTGAGAACGGCAAGACGTATGAGATAAAAATCGTCATCGAAGGCTACAACATAAAGGGCTATATAGACGACGAGCTCATGTTCGACTTTGACTCCGCTTACACGCGCGGCATCTACTCCGTCATAGGCGAGGACGAGAACGACATAATCATAAAGATAGTCAATACCGACGAAAGAAACAAGATCCCCGTCCGCATCGACCTCTCCAAAGTCAGCTCCTTCTCCGGCGAGCTGACGGCGCAGAAGATACTCTTCGGCTCAAAGGATACAGTCAACAACGCAACCGCCTCCCCCATAAGAATAAGGGATGAAAAGATAACAGTCGCGCCTGTTTTCGACTACACGATACAGTACAGCTCGATGATAGTTATCCGCATACCGAAAAACGGCTGATAAAACGGTCATAACGAAAAATATCCCGTGCCGCCATCCGGCGGCACGGGATATTTGTTTTATTCGGTTTTGTCTGCCGTCACATTACGACGCTTCGTTGCCGAATACTCTGACCTCGTACACGGTCGGCGTATACCAGTCGAGCTTTTCGCCGTAGACGCTCGTGCTGTCCCAGCTGCTGTCCTGCCATCTGCGGGCCTCGAGAACGTCTATCTTTATGTAGCGGTATGTGCCCTTAACGAGATGAGACGAGAAGCCGACCGCCTTCGTCACCGTCGTGTCGGTGAGCTTCGTGCTGTCGCGTATGACATCCCATTTCTTGCCGTCGGTGCTTCCCGAGACTCTGTACACATAGAAGCCCTCGGAGCCCTTGACGATGTTCCACGAGATCTGAAGGTTCTTAAGATCGCACTCGCGGCCGAGATCTATGCGCAATGAGAACGGCCAAGCGTTCGTGCTCGCGACGTATGCGGTGTTGTAGTCGCCGTCAACGATGTTAGACGGCGCGCCCTCAGCAGTCGCCGGAACGGATGCCGTGACCTCTGCGCCCTGCGATACGAGCTTGCCGTATGTCACGGGTATCATGTCGCCCGTCTCGTCGTTGTAGAGTATCTCCGGGAAGTAGTCGTAGAACGCATACCCCTTTGAGAACGATATCGGGGCGAGCATCGTGCCGCTCACGCCGGCTCCCTGCGCGGGGCCCCAGCGGTACGCGTGCATTATCTCTTTCTTGTTCTCGCTGCTGCCTATCTCGAATATCCAGCTCGACTGCGAGCCGAACGTCGATGTGTTGCCTATCGGGCGCAGGTCGCTCCATCCGGTCTTCATGTTGTCGGAGACCGCATACGCGCCGGCACTCGGAGCCCAGCCTGAGGTCTGCGAAACGAAGAGATAATAGAGACCGTCCTTCTTGACTATGTTCGGCATCTCGCGGTACATCTCGGGGAACAGCCTTGCCGTTACCTCCTCGATGCCCGTGTAGTCGTCGGTGAATTTAAAGACGTATGTCGTCGCGTTCGCGCCGCTGTCGACGCCGGGCTTGTTTGCCGCGGCGAGCAGATACGCCGTGCCGTCGTCGTCGACGAATATCGACATGTCGCGGACCTCAACTCCGAGCGGGTTGAAGATGTCTACCGTGAACTCGCCGCCGGGCGTGCCCGTCGCGAGGAAGAGCTTGCCGTCGGCGTAACCGTTCGGCTTCTCCCAGTGCGCGGCGACGATGACCTTGTTCTTTTCCTTGATGTACGCGACCTTCGTGCTCTCTATCTTGCAACTCTTCATAAGCTGATGGTCGGTCGGGCGAAGGACGGTCCGCGGATTGCCGAAGCTGTAACCGTCTTTGGAGGTCAGCTCCTTAAGCGTTGCGGCGCCGTTCTGTACCTCGAGCGAGTAACTGTAATACATCTCGCCGTCCGTCATTGTGCTCTTCGAGTGCAGGCTCTGACCTCCCTGATTGCTGATCAGGTAGAGCTTCACGTCAGGCATCTCGCGGGTGACAGCCGTCGCGCTCTCGCCTTCGATGACGGTGTCGCCGTACTTCATCTTCACTTCATATGTGTATGTGCCGAACGGGAGATCGTAATCCTGCCATGACGTGCCGTTGCCCTCATAAATGAGCTCGGCCTCGCCGCCCTCCTTCCGGCGGTACACCTGATAGACGTCCGCGTCCAGCCCGGGCGCGCCCCAGTTGAGCGATACGCAGTCGACGTCTCCCTTTCTGTCCGTCGCAAACGGAGTTGCGGTAAGCGGAACAACGGTTCCGGTATTCATTGAATAAATGTTGACCTCCGCCAGATTGCAGCCGCCCTTCTTTTCAAATACCACGGACTTATATTCGCCCGTCGTCTTGAGTTTTCCGTACATTACGGTCTCGACGACGCGCGCGGTCGGAGCTTCCGTTATCTCCCAGAGCAGGTCGCGGCCGCCGTCTTCCTTTACGCCGTAGAACTTCCCGCCGACGGACGAGGAGTCGCTTATGTAGGAGATCGCGCCGACATTCGATACTCTTCCGAACGTGAACTTGACGTTCGAGGCGTCCTCAACGAGCGTCGAGGGGTTATTGTCCGTCGCGGCGTTGTCGTCCGCCCTCATCGAGACCTTCTGCATCCCGGATTCCGTGGGGTCGACGTCCCTTATCACCGGTGAGCCGTCCTCATAGAGCTCGCGCTCGGGCTCCATTATGAGGTCGGGAGATATGTTCTCCGCCGAGTATATCTCAAACTCGGAGATGTTGGCGCATTCCTTTGTGTTCTCATACTTGATGTAGCGGAACGCGGCAATGTTCTCAAACGACTTGTGCTTTATCAGAACCTTTGACGTCGGCGCCGAGGGGATCTGATAGATCGGCGTCCACTTTATACCGTCGACGCTGCCGTAGAACGTCCCTATAAGTCTTGACTCGTAGCCTGAGCGCGGCGCAAAACCGAGCTGACCTATAACGACGCGCTCGCCGAGGTCGACCTTGATCCAGCCGTTTTCGACGCCGTCGAAGAATGTTCCGACGTCGCCGTCGAACGCGTTCATCGCAACGTCGGGGCCGTCGTTCCACGGCGTCGAGCTCGTCACCATGTCCTCCGTGACCGTTATCTTCGTGTAGACAACGTCCCCTGTCGGCTCAGGGTATGACATCGCGCCGAATGTCTCAGGGTCTGGCCAATCCGGCAGTGAAACCGCCGCGTCTTCCGTGTCTCCCCCGTTGCCGAAGCCGCCGCAGGACACAAGGAGAAGAAGCGTCGCCGCCGTTAAGACCAAGGCGGCCGCAGTGCGCAGTTTCTTCATATTTTTCATGTCTCCGTTTCCGTGCATACTGCACATTTTTTCTTATATCAAATATAACATTTATGTGCCTGTTTGTCAACATTATTTTTTATGCCTCGTATTTTTCGCCGCCCGGAACAAAGACGAAAAAATGCACATCTAACGGCCTTAGAAAAGGCTTTTTTTGTACTGACGGATGATTGAAATGAACGTCGGATTGTGCTATACTTTGTCATGTACGCGTTTGGGCGGATCGAAAACAAGGAAAACAAAAAAGGAGGGCGCGCGCAAGATGGCTGAAGAAGGCGGAATAAAGCGGCATCACACCGATATAGACATGACCCGCGGCAGCATACCGTGGCTCCTTATCGGTTTCGCGATACCGATGCTTATCGGCAATCTGTTTCAGCAGCTCTACAACACCGTTGACTCATACGTCGTCGGAAATTACGTTGGGCAGTCGGCGTTCGCCGCCGTCGGCAACGTCGGACCGATACTGAATACCGCGATAGGATTTTTCTCCGGATTTGCGACGGGCGCGGGCGTCGTCATCGGTCAGTACGCGGGCGCGAAGGACGAAAAACGGCTCGAGGACACGGTCTCGACGACGATCGCCGTCTCCCTCATCCTCTGCGTCGTCTTCACCGTCATATGCACGCTCTCGGTCCCCTTCATGCTCGACATAATGAATATGCCCGACTCTGCCGACGGGGACAGCGTCAGACAAAACGCTGCAATTTATCTCAGAATCTACTTTCTCGGCATGACGGGGCTCATGCTCTACAACATCGGCGCCGGCATCCTGCGCGCCGTCGGGAATTCCGTGATCCCTCTTATCGCCCTTGTCATCTCCGCCGTAATCAATATCGTCCTCGACCTCTCGTTCGTTCTCGGACTTCACATGGGCGCCGACGGCGTCGCATACGCGACGATAATCGCGC
The DNA here is from genome assembly GCA_947628165.1 of uncultured Clostridia bacterium. Lineage (GTDB taxonomy): Bacteria > Bacillota > Clostridia > Oscillospirales > CAG-272 > DTU064. The sequence goes on from CANQYV010000010.1 coordinate 33,314, forward strand.
AGGCGTGCTCCGCCGCCTATATCCTCTTTTATCTGACGCGCTCGCGCGCCTCGTACCGCATAGTCTGGCGCAAGCTCCATATAGACCGCGCCATTTTGTCGAAGATAATAAGGATCGGCATACCGACGGCGGTCCAGCTAGCGATAACGGCGTTTTCCAACGTGTTCGTGCAGTCGTACATAAACGCGTTCGACAAGGACTGCATGGCGGGGTGGGCGTCGTACAACAAGATAGACGCGTTCGCAATGCTCCCGATGCAGAGCATCTCTCTCGCGGTGACGACGTTCGTCAGCCAGAATTACGGCGCCGGTCAGCCCGAACGCTCCCGCAAGGGCGCGACGGCGGGCATCATAATCTCTCTCATCATAACTGTCACGCTCATCATCCCCATAATGTTTTTCGCGGACGGGCTCGTCGCGATCTTCAACGACGAGGGGCGGACGGTCGAGTTCGGCGCGCTGTTTCTGCGCTATATTTCCCCGTTCTACGTCCTCTGCCTCTATAATCAGATAATCGCGGGCGTTCTGCGCGGCGCGGGCGAGTCGCGCGCGCCGATGCTCATCATGCTCGGCTCGTTCGTCGTGTTCCGTCAGGTATATCTCTTCACTCTCTCGCGCCTCTCAAGTTCCGTTATGGTCATAACGTTCGCGTATCCCGCGGGCTGGGCGCTCTGCTCGCTTCTGATGTTCCTTTATTACAAATTCGCGCCGTGGGAGGCGCGTCACCTTGAGATCACGGGCAAAAAGCCCGCGGAGGCGGCGCAGTCATAAGCAAAAATAATATTCCGTCCCCGGAAGCCGCCTTTCAATGAAGGGCTCCGCTTCCGGGGACCTTTTTTTATTTTTCAAACAAAAACGGAAAAAAGAGGCATTGCAAAATCTGTATGAAAACGCGCCCGTAAAGGCAATACTTTTAAACGGAAAGACAAATACGGGCGCGCGCCCTTTACCTAAAAAAGGAGAGCGGGGATCTTTTTTCCCCGCGTATATCGATGTATTACGGCAAGGTCGAGATATGCGGCGTCAACACCGCAAAGCTGAAAACGCTCGGAAGCGAGGAAAAGCGCCTGCTTCTCGAACGTATGCGGGAGGGCGACAAGACGGCGCGCGACGAGCTGTTTTCGGGGAATCTCCGCCTTGTGCTCAGCGTCGTGCAGCGCTTCTCCGGCAGGCGGGAAAACATGGACGACCTGTTTCAGGTCGGCTGCATCGGGCTTTTAAAGGCTATCGACAATTTCGACATCACGAAGGAGGTCGAGCTTTCGACATACGCCGTGCCGATGATAATCGGCGAGATACGCCGATATCTGCGCGACAATGCGGCGATACGCGTCAGCAGGTCGCTGCGCGACCTCGCGTATAAGGCGCTCGGCGTCAAGGAGCGCTTTCTGCGCGAGCACGACCGCGAGCCGTCGGTCGACGAGATCGCGGAGGAACTCGGAGAGAAGAAATCGGACGTGACGGAGGCGCTCGAGGCGATACTCGAGCCCGTCTCGCTCTACGAGCCTTTATACAGCGACGGCTCCGACTGCATCTACGTCATGGATCAGCTCTCGGACGAGGGCAGCTCCGACGAAGCGTGGCTCGAGGACATCGCGCTGCGCGAGGCGCTCGGCAAGCTGACGGCGCGCGAGCGCGCGATCATCGAGGCGCGGTATTACAGAGGCAAGACGCAGATGGAAATAGCATCCGAAATAGGCATTTCGCAGGCGCAGGTCTCGCGCCTCGAAAAAGGCGCGCTCGAAAGCATACGCAAATATATATGAAAAAAATGCGCTTCATTTTTGGGTTCTTTTAAATTCCATAGTTACGGCGCATAATATTGCATTTCATAAATCATGTTCCCCGCGGGAAGATTAATATGTGACGCCGCGGCGGTGCGGCGTCACATAACAAAACGGACGTATCATGATTTTTTTATGATATTGAAAGTAACGGTGGGGAATATATGCGGACAATCAGGATAAAAGAGAGGCGGTGGAGAACGGCGGCGGCCGTGTGCGCGGTCCTTGTCAGCGTCGTTTTCCTTTCCGCCGCAGTCTCGGCGGCGGACGAGCTGTGCGCGGGCGGAATGCCGTTCGGCGTCAGATTTCAGACGGACGGCATAATAATAGAAAGTGTCGAGGACGTAAAGACGGCGTCGGGCGCCGTCTGTCCCGCGAAGCGGGCGGGACTTGCGCCGGGGGATCTTATTCTTTCGGTCAACGGCGAGCGCGTCGCCTCGGCGGAAGGTCTCATCGGCATAATAGCCGACAGCGGCGGACATGAGATAAAGCTTCTTTGCCGGCGCGGAGGCGAGGAGCGGACGGTGTCTCTTCTGCCGGTAAAGGATGAAAAAGGCGTCTTTCGCGCCGGGATGTGGGTGCGCGACAGCGCCGCCGGCATCGGCACGGTGACGTTTTACGACCCCGAGACAGGCAGCTTTGCGGGCCTCGGACACGGGATATGCGACTCGACGACAGGCGAGCTCATCCCGCTCGTAACGGGAAAAGTGACTGACGTCACGATCTTCGGCGTTGAGCGCGGCGTCGCGGGCACGCCCGGCGAGCTGAAGGGATATTTCGGCTCGCGTGAGACGGGGACGATATGCAAAAACTCCGTGACCGGCGTGTACGGCACTTTCGACGAGGCGCCCGACGGCGCAGTCCCTGCAAAGGTAATTCACAGGGACGAGGTAAAGACGGGCGACGCCATAATCAGATGCACGCTCGCGGACGGAAAAATGCGCGACTATACGGCGCGCATCTCAGAGATAGACCACGGCAGCAGAACGAGCAAGAGCTTCGTCATAACGATAACGGACAAGGCGCTCATAGACGCGACGGGCGGCATCGTGCAGGGGATGTCGGGCTCGCCCGTGTTTCAGGACGGCGGACTTGTCGGCGCGGTCACGCACGTTATGATAAACGACCCGACGCGCGGATACGGCATATTTATCGATAACATGCTCGAAAATATGCCCGCGGCGTGATTCTTTGTGGAGTGAAATATATGCGGGGAAAGAAAATTTTTGACTGAAAAAGGTTTTTCGCTCCGCTGAAAAACACGAAAATGCCGCCTTACGGCGGCATTTTCCGTTTTCATCCCCGCTCTCCTCTTTCAAAAGCTTTTATTACAGGGGGTGGTTTGAAATATCCTTTTATTATTACTGCCTTTTTCCGACCCAAACGGTTTTGCCGTCCGTTTTTACGGTGACGGTGCCGAGCCTGTCGGTCCGATAGAGCGCGATGCCGTGCTCTTCGAGCTTTTCGAGCGTTTCGCGGTGCGGATGACCGTAGTCGTTGCCCTTTCCGCACGAAATTACTGCGATGTCGGGCGTTGCCGCCGAGAGAAGTTCCTCCGAGGTCGACGTATACGAGCCGTGGTGCCCTATCTTGATAACGTCGCAGTCGAAGGCGTCGTCTCCCATTTTATCGAGCGCCGCGAGCTCCGCTTCCGTCTCGCAGTCGCCCATAAAGAGGAAGCTGACGTCTCCGTATTCTATCATGACGACGGCGGAGTCAAGATTTGCCTCTCCGAATTCCTTCGCGGGCGAAAGCACGGAGAGCGTCACGTCTCCGAATGTGTACTCTCCTCCCGCCTCGGCGTCGTACACGGGACATCTCTCTTCCCTCACGCACTCCATCATGGAGTAGTAGGAATTGCTGTCCGCCTCCGTATCGGGCATTATGACGGCGTTGACGTCAAACGACTCGAGCACATAGTCCGCGCCGCCTATATGGTCCTCGTGAGGATGAGTGAACACGGCGCAGTCTATCTCATCGATCCCGAGCGCCTCGATCTCGTCTACGAGGTCCCTTTGGCTCTCGTTCGTCCCCGCGTCTATGAGTATCGCCCCTCCGTCCCAAATGAGAAGCACGGCGTCTCCCTGCCCGA
>CANQYV010000011.1 GCA_947628165.1 uncultured Clostridia bacterium
ATAGGCGCGGCGCCAAAGAAAAACGTAATACGCGAGCGTCCCGAGGAGGGCGATATAATCATATTACTCGGCGGCCGTACGGGCCGCGACGGCATCGGCGGCGAGGTCGGGGCAACGCTAGGGCAGAACAGGAACATGATACAGGGCTTTTTCATGGCGCCTCACACTGTCGCGCAGGCGAAAAAGACGGCGGCGTTTGCCGCATACGTTCTCGGGGGTATGGGATACGACGTTTCCCCGCGCTGGGACGAGGACCGCTCCGACATCATCGAGACCGTCCGCTTCGGCGACCCGAACGCGCTCTGCGCGTTCTGCCGCGGGATTCAGTACGGCTCGCCGATAGACTCGTTCGTAACTCCCGAGCCGTGGGATATGCCCGGGTATGAGGATCCCGTCATAATGGCGGCGGGCACGTTCGTCTCCGGCGCGTCGATAGAGCTGTCGGCGGACGGGCCGCTCCGTCCGCCCTATATCGCCTACATGCAGGGCGGGCTCACATACGAGTCCGGCAGGATAGGCGTTCTTGAGGCGGCAAAACAGATACTTGCCGTGCGGGATTGACAAGCGCGCGCGGCGGAGATATAATTATAAATAAAGAAGATACAACCACCTTACATAAAAAGGAAGTCCGAAATATAATGAAAAAGCTCGCTTTTATCATGGCGCTGATACTTGCGTCGCTGCCGCTTCTCGTCTCATGTTCAAACAACGAGGACGAAGCGCCCGACGGCATGAAGCTCGTTACAAACGACATCGTGAACTACAAGCTCTACGTTCCCGAGACGTGGACGGAGTCCATCTCGACGGGCGTCGTCGGCGCATACTGCTCGAATTCCGACATCACGAACGTCACCGTCATGGCGTGGAACGTCGAGTCGGGCGAAACGCTCGACACCTGGTGGGAGAAGGCGCAGACAGACTTCAATATCATCCTCGACGACATGCAGCTGTCCTCGACCGAGACGACGACGCTCGGCGGCGTCGCGGCGAACAAGTACTCGTACACCGCAAAGCTCGGCGAGAACGAGTACAGCTTCGTCCAGGTCGCATGCCTGCACTGGAGCATGGTGTACGTTCTGACCGTGACGTCCCTCACCGACCTCATCGGTTCTCACACCGAGGACATCGAGGACATGATAACGTATTTTGAATTTGACTGATCGCAGATGATATATCTTGACAATGCCGCGACGACGCGTCCCTGCCCCGAGGCAGTCGCCGCCGTCAACGCGGCGCTCACGGAAAATTGGGGAAATCCGTCGTCCGCGCACCGCGCGGGACTTGACGCGCGCCGCAGCCTCGACTCGGCGCGCGCCGCCGTTCTCGGCTCGCTTGGCGTCCGCCGCGGCGGTGCGCTCGTGTTCACCGCGAGCGGCACCGAGGCAAACGACATGGCGGTGCTCGGCGTCGCCCGCTCGAAGGCGCGGCGCGGAAGGATCATAATAACCGAGGGCGAGCACGCCTCGGTCTATGCCTCGGCAAAACAGGCGGAGGCCGAGGGGTTCGAGCTCGTGTCGATACCGACGCGCGGCGGCGAGCTCGACATAGACGCGCTTGAAGCCGCGCTGACGCCCGACACCGTGCTGCTCTCGCTGATGCTCGTCAACAGCGAGACGGGCGCGCGGTATGACGTCGAGGGCGCGTTCCGCCTCGCCGCCGAAAAGGCGCCCGGCGCGTTTTGCCACTGCGACGCCGTGCAGGGGTACATGAAGGTGCCGTTCACCTTTTCTTCCCTCGGCGCAGACCTCGTCACGGTCAGCGCGCACAAGATACACGGCCCGAAGGGCGCGGGCGCGCTCTGCATTTCCGACCGCGTGCTCCGCGCGCGCGCACTCTCCCCCGTCATTTTCGGCGGCGGGCAGGAGGACGGGCTCCGCTCCGGGACCGTCAACGTCCCCGCCGTGCTCGGGTTCGAGGCGGCGGCAAAGCGCGCCTTGTCAACATGGGAGGAGGATGCCGCGCGCATGGCAAAGCTGCGCCTCAGCCTCGCGGAGGCGCTTTCGGAGGACGGCGACGTCCGCCCGAATCTGCCGCCCGTATCCGCGCCTCACATTCTGAGCGTGACGCTGCCGGGCATCAAAAGCGAGACGATGCTCAACTACCTTTCCTCGCGCGGGATATATATTTCGAGCGGCTCCGCCTGCTCGACGCATTCGAGAAATCTCAGCCGCGCGCTGCTCGCGTTCGGACTCCCCGAGCGCGAGGCGGACACGACCGTGCGCGTCAGTCTCTGCCGCGACACGACGGAGGATGAAATAAACGAGCTTGCCTCCGCCCTTCTGGACGGCGTCCGCACGCTCGCAAGAATAAGATAAAAACGAAGGGGGCGTCTGTCGCCCCCTTTTGAATAACCGGCGAACACTGCAAAATACAAATTGCAATCGCCGGTTGCGGAATTGTACGTTCGTATGTATAGCCTTCTACCCTTGACGATGGTATGATGAGCTTGAAAGGAGGACACATGACATTCTCTGAAAAATTGTACGCGCTTCGCAAGAAAAGCGGTCTTTCGCAGGAGCAGCTTGCGGAACAGCTGAATGTGTCGCGGCAAGCAATCTCAAAATGGGAGTCGGGTCAATCGATGCCCGAAAGCGACAAGCTCGTCGCCATCAGCCTTTATTTCAACGTTTCGCTTGATTATCTTATGAAGGAAACAGAAGAAACCGACGACAATAATGGCAGCCCCGCAAACGGCGTGCGGCAGCCCGCCGCGCGAAAGTCCGGCGTTTTGCAATGGCTGTCAGGCATTATCTTCTGTATCATCGGCATCGTCTCTCTTATCTTATGGGGGTTATTGACCATCTTGAATACCGCCTTTTCAGAACAGCTGAGGGCATCGTCAATTGTACGCTTAGACGGCAACGGCATCTTCCTTACAGTTTGCATTGCCGCCATGATCACAGGCGCCGTTCTGCTCTTAAACGCCGCATCAAAAAAGTAAAATAGGAGGCTTTAACATGAAAACTCTATCGGTTATTTTCGGTATTCTGGCAATTTTGATCTCTGACGTTATGTGTGCTTTCGTAGCATACCTTTATTGCGCCATGCAGTTGGGAGCAAAATACGCCGGATACAGCTGCCCCGCGAGCGCCGCTTTCGTTTTCGCGGTCCCGTTCTCCATCGGCATTGTAATATGCCTGGTGCTCGCAGTCGTTTTCAAACGGACTGCCGCAAAGAGATAAACGCCCAATAAAAACATAGGGAGGCGCTCACGAAAAAGCGCCTCCCCTCCCATTTCCCCGAAAAGTTTGCGGGGGAGCCGCGAGGGGGAGCTTTTCAAAGCTCCCCCTCGCGAAAAAATATTATGCTTCTTTACTTCACGATCTCGCCGTAGCATTCGCCGAAGGCGCAGGCGGCGTTCGACTCGTCTGTATCTATGTGCATCGCGAGCGCGTAAGACTTGCTGACGCGGCATATAACGTCGTCAAAGATGAGGGAGCGCCCGTCGGAGTCGATCTTGACCTTGACTATATCCTTATCCTTGATGCCGAACTCGGCGGCGTCCTCGGGGGTGAAGTGGATGTGTCTCTTCGCGGCGATAACGCCCTCGGAGAGCTCGACCTCGCCGCATGGCCCTATGAGCTTGCAGGGCGCGCTGCCCGCAAGGTCGCCGCTCTCGCGGACGGGAGCCTGGACGCCGAGCGTTCTCGCGTCCGTAAGGGAGACCTCGACCTGAGACGCGGAGCGCGCCGGTCCGAGGATGCTGACCTTCTCTATCGACTTTTTCGGTCCGACGACCGTAACTTTTTCCTCGCATGCGAACTGACCGGGCTGGGAGAGCATCTTCTTGACGGTGAGCTCATGTTCCTTGCCGAACAGCGTCTCGATGTCCTCAACCGTGAGGTGGACGTGACGCGCGGAGGTTTCAACCAAAATCTTTTTTGCCATTTATAAGTACCTTGCCTTTCTGCCTCTGTTTTAGAAAATTATATCACACGGCCGCATAAAAAACAAGTGCCCGACGGATAATATATCGCGTATATTCCCGTATGTTATCCTTAAAACGAGGTTTTGTATGACAGAAGAAAACGAGGCACGCACCGACGCAATGTCGGAGGAAAAGCGCGGCGAGCTCTCCGACTTCGGCACGACGACCGCCGACGGCGGACACATCCGCGTGCTGACAATAATCGGGCAGGTGGAGGGCCACTACGCGCTCGGCGAGGGACAGAAATCGACGAAGTACGAGCACGTCATCCCCATCCTCGCGGACGCGGAGGACGACCCGAAGATAACGGGCATCCTGACGCTCATCAATACGATGGGAGGCGACGTCGAGGCAGGGCTCGCGATAGCGGAGCTCATCGCGGGACTGTCGAAGCCGACCGCCTCCGTCGTGCTCGGCGGCGGGCACAGCATAGGCGTTCCGCTCGCCGTCGCCGCAGACCGCTCGTTCATCGTCCCGTCCGCGACGATGACGCTCCACCCCGTCCGCATGAACGGGCTTATTATCGGCGTCCCGCAGACGTATGCATATCTGCGCCGGATGCAGGAGCGCATAATAGGCTTCATCACGGCGCATTCAAAGATATCCGCCGACGACCTGCGCCGGCTGATGCTCAATACGGACGAGCTCGCAAACGACGTCGGCACGATAATAGACGGCAGCGAGGCCGTCGCCTGCGGCCTTATCGACTGCATCGGGAGCCTTTCGGACGCGCTCCGCTATCTGAAAAACGCCGCCGCTGCGGGGCCCCAATAAAAGGGGCCCACTTTTTTTAAAAAAACATTTTTCAAAAAAGGCGACAAACGCGGATTTGTATGATACAATAAAGGCAAAAAGACAAGGACGGTGACGTTATGGATATGGAAACTCTGCGCCGAAGCTGCGGCGCGTGCGATAAATGCAGGCTCGCCGAGACGAGGACGAACGTCGTTTTCGGCGTCGGGAGTGAGGACGCCGACCTCATGTTCGTCGGCGAGGCCCCGGGCGAAAACGAGGATCTCTCCGGCATCCCTTTCGTGGGGCGCGCCGGGAAGCTGCTCGACTCGTACCTCACGGCGGTCGGAATAGACCGAGACTCCGTCTACATAGCCAACATCCTCAAGTGCCGCCCGCCGAAAAACCGCGACCCGCTGCCCGACGAGGAGGACGCCTGTATGCCCTACCTGCGCGAGCAGGTGCGCCTCATACGCCCGAAAATCATAGTCTGCCTCGGGCGAATCGCCGCCATGCGCCTCATCAAGCCCGATTTTAAGATCACGCAGGAGCACGGCGTCTGGTTCCGCCGCGGCAGCTTTGAGATGTCAGCCTTCTATCACCCCTCGGCGCTTCTGCGCGACCCGCGCAAGCGCGAGGATATGTTAAACGATATGCAGGCGCTTGCCGAAAAGCTGAAGACTTTGTAATGCGATTGCATATAATTCGATATTCACTTCTCGGCAGTTGTAAAAAAAGATTTGAGAAAATAAAAAAAGACGCTTCGGTATAAAAAGCGCCTTTTTTTCATTTTTTATCGCCGTTTTTATGTGCGCCGAGGTAGTCGGTCAGTATCAGCTCGGCGGCAAGCATATCGACGCGCTCACGGCGCTTTTTGCCGTGCGTGCCCGTCATGTCCATTATCTCGTGTGCCTCGACCGTCGTCAGCCTCTCATCCCACAGCTCGACGGGGAGCCCCGTCAGCTCGTGCAGCATCTCTGAAAACACCCGCGCACGCTCGCCTCTCGGCCCCTCGGTTCCGTCCATGTTGAGCGGGTAGCCGACGACTATCATCACAGCGCCCTGCCGCCTCGCCTCATCGGCGACGGCGGCCGCCGTCTTTCTCATGCCCGTCGCCTTTATCACCGCGACGCCGGACGCCAAAGTCCCCGTCATGTCCGAAACGGCGACCCCCGTGCGCGCGTCGCCGTAGTCGACGCCCAGTATCCTTCTTTTTATATTCACTGTTTTTTTTATAACGTTATCCCGCGGTCGGTGATAAACTCGTCAAGCTCCGCCTCGGACGGTATCGAATCGAGCCCGCCCTGGCGCGATACGGAGAGCCCCGCCGCCGCGTTCGCGTATCTGACGGCGCGCATGATGTTCGAGGTGCGCATATACTCCGTCAGGAGCGCCGCGTCAAATATGCTGCCCGCCGCGGACGTGTCGACTGCGTCGACGTTCGTCGCGAGGACGACGTTGTAATACTTGCCGTCATAGAGGAACGCGCCGCGCTCGCCCATTTTGATTATATAATACTTCGCGCTCACGATGGATGACAGCCTTATCACGGCGCGCAGGCAGTTTTCCGTCGACGACGGCGCGATGCCCGTTATCTTCTGAAGCTCGTCCTCGTCGGGAGTGAATATCTCGCACGGGAACAGCTTGCTGAGGGGAAAATCGACGGCGGGTCCGCCGTCTATCAAAAGCGGAATCTTCTTTCTCGCCGCGTATTCCGACGTCGCCGTGACGACGCGCTCCGGCGCGCGCAGCGATATCATCGCCGCGTCCGGCAGGCAGGTGAACGCCTCCTCGGAATCAGCCGCAGACAACAGCGCGTTCGCGCCCGGGAAAGAGACGCAGCGGCATTCGCCGTCTGAATTCGTTATAACGGAGACGAGCCCCGTCGCCGCGCGCCTGTCCATGAACATGAAGCGCGTGTCTATCTCCATCTCGCGGAAGAGCGAGCGCAGGCGCTGACCGTTGCTGTCCGCGCCGACGCGCGAGCATAGGATGGGGTCCGCCCCTAACATCTTGAGCGCGACGGCGAACTCCGCGCCCTCGCCGCCGGGTATATTGTCATATGTGTTGCCAACGACCGTCTGCCCCGTCTCGGGAAAGACCTCCGTGCGCTGGACAAATTCCATGTCGGTCGGGGAAATTGCGAGTATTCTCGGTTTCATCTCTCGTTTCCTCCCGTTTTCCTTGATACCTTTATGTAAATTATACACTAAGATTAAGTTAAAATCAACGCCTTTTAGCGGCAACATGCGGAAAATGCACAGTTTTTTACGAAAAAATTGAGGCAAAGCATCAAAACCAGCCCACGAAATAAAACCACAGCTTCCCTTCCGCCTCGGTGCAGAAGAGATACGACAACCTGTATTCGGGCTCACCTCTTACATACGCAAGTGAAAATTCGGCGCCGCAGCTCTCGCCTGCGTCCTCGGCGAGTGACGCATTCATTCCTGTGCCGTCCGGCTCATACGTCCCGCCTGTCAGCGCCGCCGCGATCCTGCCGAAATACGCCGCCTCTGTTTCGTCGTGGAGTTTTTCATATGCCGCCGCGTCAAGCGAGAAAGTGAACTCCACATGCGGATCCTGCGCCATAGCGGACGAATATTCTCCCGAAAAAAGCTCCGCTTCCTCCGGTATCAAAAGACCGAAATCTTCCATTATTCCGGCAATAAAGCGCTCGGAAAAAGCGACGGGCTCCTCGTATTCCCACATGAGCCAGCCGAGCCCGTAAAGCGCCGCGTATAGCAGTGCCGCCGCAAGCGCGAGCGTGATCAGCTTAAGCGTGACGGTGATCAATACGGCGTGTGACCTCTTCAAGCATATCCCCCCATTCTTTGCTTGCAGTATATCACATAATATGCCGTGTGTCAAGTATTTTTTATCGATATTCGATAATACTGCCTTTGCATCCTACACTAAAAGGCGCGGGGGAGAAGCTTTCGGCGCCGCTGCAAAAGTGCCGAAGACTTCTCCCCCGCAATGTTTTGTTACTATAGCTGCCGGGAGGCGAACAATATTACGTCCCCGCGAGCTTTGCCTTTCTTGCCTTGATGAGCTGATTGACGGACGATATCGTCCTGTCGACGTCGGCGCCCGGGTCGACGGGCACCTCAAAGACGGTGGCGCCGTCGTTGTTCTTTATCACGAGCCAGCAGAGCTCGCGCTCGAACGTCTCCGGCGTCTTTGACGTCGTGAGCGTAAACGTGCCTTTATCCTTTCTAACCTCGGCGCATGAGAGATTCTCGTACCGCTCGGAGATGTGCATCGTCCTCTCGTCGTCGCACGTCAGCCGGAAGCGGCAGGAGAGTATGTGCAGAAGATCCTGCGCAAAGACAAACTGCGCCGCCGCGTACCTGTCGGAGCGGTACTTCTTGTCGTGTCCGCGCGCCGTCATAAGCCCCTCGGAGACCGTGAAGTCGTAGCCTGCGAACACCTCGGGCGGGAAGCCGCGCAGCTCCTTTTCGTGTACGTCGAGCTCCGCTCTCGCCCTGTCCTCGAGATTTTTTATCTTCGCCGCCGCAACGCCGTCGACCTCCGCGTCCGTCATTCTCGAGTCGCGGGTGAAAAATACGACCGCGCCTCCGACGGCTATTATCGGTATGCCGAAATATATCCAGTACGCGGCGGCGACAAGCACTCCGAACCCCACTATGACGTATCCTATGATCTGGGGAACTATGTTTTTAGGCGTGAAATATTTTGTGAGTCCCTTGTAATCCATTAAAATTTCCTTTCTTTAGACCGCTTTTATAATATAGTTTTATTTTATCAGCGGGAATTAATTAAAGTCAATAACTTTTCCGTGTAGTCCCTCTCAACCCGCGGTTTAGCGCCGCCAGAACGCAAGCCGCCCCGAATAACGGGATCTGACGAGGGGCATTTTCGAGTACATTTTTTCATTTTTGCTTCTGCCCTCCTTTCATCTTTTTTCTCTTTGTGCGGTTTTTTTCCTCTCTTCGCCCATATTTCCGCAACAAAAAAATGCGCCCGAAACGGACGCATCAGATGCCTTTTGTCTATTTTACCTCTTACAGTGTCACGCTGACAAGGAGGCGCTTTCCGTCCGAAAAATATGAGCTTTTCATGGCAGTATTCCTCCTTTTGCAAAAGTGATCGTATCGGGTTTCCCCGTACAGGTTTATTTTACCGCGTAAATCTTAAACTGTCAACCCCTTGGAATTAAAAATTCCCCCTATGACGGATACCGACCCGCCACAAGGGGAATTTTCTTTACCTGCGCTTTGAATATTCGCCGATAAGGCGCTTTTTCTCGTCCCAGAGCTTCTGCGAGAGGTCGACGTAGTAGTTGTGCGGATTGTCGAATCTTACGACCTCGTCCCACAGCGTGCCGACCTCGCGGCGGCAGTATTCTCTCGTCTCCTCGATAGTAGGAACGTCGTAAACGAGCTTGCCGTCCTTGAAGATATCGACGAGCAGCGGGCGCGCGGTGTAGTTTTCAAACGTCTTGCGCTTCCAGGTGTAGTCGGGGTCGAATATTTCGAGCGGCTTATTCTCGTCTATGACCTCGTCGTAAACGGTGATGAGGTCAGCCTCCGCCTTGCCCGTCTCGTTTGAATAGAGGCGGTAGACCTTTTTGTAGTGAGGGTTCGTTATCTTCGTGACGTTCTCGCTTATCTTTATGCGCGGGATGACGTTCCCGTCCGCGTCCTCGACTGCGGCGAGCTTGTAGACGCCGCCGAATACGGGAGACGACATCGACGTTATGAGCCTCTCGCCGACGCCGAACGCGTCGATTTTCGCGCCCTGCCTTATCATATCGCGGATAAGATACTCGTCGAGCGAGTTCGAGACGACTATCTTGCAGAAGTCAAATCCCGCGTCGTCGAGCATTTTCCTCGCGCGGCGCGACAGATACGTTATGTCGCCGGAGTCGAGCCTTATCGCGCATTTCTTTATCCCGCGCGGCAGGAGCACCTCGCGGAACGCCTTTATCGCGTTCGGTATGCCGCTTTTTAAGACGTTGTATGTGTCGACGAGCAGTGTTGCAGACTCGGGGTAGATCTCGCAGTATGTGCGGAACGCCTCGTATTCCGAATCAAACATCTGCACCCAGGAGTGCGCCATCGTGCCGGTTGCGGGAACACCGTAAAGCTCGTCTGACGCGGTGCACGCCGTTCCGGTGCAGCCGCCTATATACGCCGCCCTCGCGCCGAGAATCGCAGCGTCCGCGCTGTGAGCGCGGCGCGAGCCGAACTCGCTGACGGAGCGTCCCTCCGCCGCCATGACTATCCTGTTAGCCTTAGTCGCCACGAGCGACTGATGGTTGAACATCAAAAGCAGGTAAGTCTCGATGAACTGCGCCTCGGAAGCGCGGGCACGCACGGTTATAACGGGCTCACCGGGGAAGATGACGGTCCCCTCCGGCACCGCCCACATGTCGCCCGTGAAGCGGAAGTTTCTCAGATACGAAAGGAAATCCTCGCCGAAGATGCCCTTTCCGCGCAGATATTCGATATCGTCGTCGTCAAAATGCAGCGCCTCTATGTACTCTATTATCTGCTGAAGTCCGGCGGCGACAGCATAACCGCCGTCGTCCGGCACGGAGCGGAAAAAGACATCGAAATACGATATCTCGTCCCCCTTGCCGCACTTGAAATATCCGTTCGCCATCGTGAGCTCGTAAAAGTCGCAGAGCATCGTCAGGTTGCGTTCGTTTTTCATCTCGTTTTCCCCGTTAAAACATAGTATTTTTCGGTGTTAACATTTTTTATTATATTGCTTCTCCCGAGTTTTTACAATGGTAAACCCGACAAATTACCGCCCGATGTACGCCCCCCTATTGTGAATTTGAAATAATTAGGGCGCGAAAAAAGCGGCGGGCACGCGCCCGCCGCCTCATTTTTTCTCACTCAGTCGAGGTTTTCCTCAACCTTGCCCTCTTCCGCGTTCTTCTTGACGGAAGCGATGCCGTTCTCGCAGCTCGCCTTTGCCTTGTAGCCCTCGGACGTTGCGATTATCTCGCCGTTCTTCGCCTTGAGCCTGAAGCGGAACTCGCCTGCCTTGTCGGTATACATCTCGAACTTCGGATGCTTTTCCTTCTCAAAGCCCTCGACCGTCTGGTCCTCAACGTTTGCAACAGGTGCATTGTTGATGACGGACTGGACGCCGTTGCGGGCGGACGCGAGCGACTCGTAAACCTCGGACGTCGCGATGACCTCGCCGTTGCTTGCCTTGAGGTCGAACTTAAAGCCGGTATTCGTCTTTTTGATAACAAACTTTCCCATGATATTCTCTCTCCTTTGAGCGTCCCCAAAGCAAACTTAAAAATCGGGACGCTTTTTCTTTATTCTATCACACCCCGCACGCAAAATCAACAATATTCGCCGAAAAAAGGGCAAATTTTTCATATCTTTTGCGGCAGGCGACCGACATCATCCGACGCGACGATATTATTCCTCGTCGTAGTCGATGTCGGAATAAAGCTCGTCGTCGAATATCGAGGCGACGCGGTCAAACTCGTCGTCGTCCGTTATCGTCGACAGTATCGTCTCCCCGTCCTCGTCGCATTCGAGCTTGAGTATGACGTATTCCTCGTCGTTGTCTGTCGGCGCGAGCGCGTAGTATGTGTTCCCGTCGCACTCGGTCTCCCCTATGAGCTCATATTCGCTCTCAACGCCCTCGTCGTCCGTAAGCGTTACGATATCGCCTATGCTGTATTCTTCGTTTTCCATTTTGTTCTCTCCTTTCGGCTGAAAATGCCGCCGGCATTCCGTCGGTATTTTTATATTATTATAAATTTTCCTTATTGTCAAGCTCATTATGCGCGCATATCTCAGAAAGCGCGCAATTTTCGCAGCGCGGAGAGCGCGCGGTGCAGACGTCGCGTCCGAAGAGCACGAGCCTGTGGCAGAAATCCGTCTGCTCGCCGGGCTCGATGAGCGAGGAAATTATCCGCTCGGCCTTTTCCGGCGTTTTCATGCTCTCGTCATATGCGCCGAGCCTGCCGCAGATGCGGATGCAGTGCGTGTCCGTCACGACGCCGGGTGTGCCGTAAACGTCGCCGAGAATGAGATTTGCTATCTTTCTCCCGACGCCGGGCAGCGACAAGAGCTCCTCCATCGTGTCGGGCACCCTGCCCCCGAAATCGTCAGTCACCGCCTCCGATATCGCCTTTATGTCCTTCGCCTTGACGCGATAGAGCCCGCACGGACGCACGATGCGCTCAAGCTCGGAAATATCCCCCTTTGCCATCGCGCCCGCGTCCGGAAATTTTTCAAACAGCTCCTCGGAGACGATGTTCACCCTCGCGTCCGTGCACTGCGCCGACAGGCGCGCCATTATGAGCAGACGCCAGGGGTCGCCCTCGTATCTGAGCGAGCACTCGGCCGCGGGGTACAGCCCGCGCAGTATCTCGACCGCGCGTCCGAAGCGCTCCTTTTTTTCGATTTCTTCAGTATCAAAAGTGCTCATTTTTTCTCCCCATCGCCCTCGAGCGAAATCCCGAAATAGTGCGCGAAGACGTCGCGCACCGAGGTGCCCGCCCATGCGCCCTTGTTTCCGTGCTCGATGACGGTCGTGACGACTATCTCCGGGTCCGAAAGCGGAGCAAATCCGAGGAATACCGCGTTGTCGCTGCCGCTCGCGCCGACCTGAGCCGTACCCGTCTTGCCTCCGACCTTGAACGGAAAGTCGTCAAACAGTCTCGCCGTCGTACCGGTCTCAACGACCTCCGACATGGCGTTCAGTATGACGGATACGTTCTTCTCCGAAAGCTCTATCGAGCTCAACACCTCCCTCGGCGCCTGCTCTATTATCTCTCCCGTGCCGTATTCGCGGACGGAATCGAGAATATGTGCGTTATAGCGGGTGCCTCTGTTGATTATCGTCGACAGATACACGCTTATCTGGAGCGGGGAGAAGAGGTTGTCGGACTGACCTATCGCCGCCGCGAGCGTGTCTCCGGGGTTCCAGCCGTCAAGCCCGTTTTCCTTTCTGTAATCGGGCCCCGCGAGCACGCCCGTATTCTCCGGCAGCTCGATCCCCGTGGGCTGACCGAGCCCGAACGCGCGGCAGTACTTGTTCATCGTCTCGATAGTCAGAAGTCTGCCGAGCTCGTAGAAGAAGTAGTTGCAGGAGACCCTTATCGCCTCGGAGATGTTGATGCGTCCGTGGCTCCTGTGACCCGAGGAATATATCCAGCAGCGCGGCGTATATCCCGGGGCGTAATACATATAGATGCCCTTCGTCTCGATGATGGTATTCTCGTTTATGATGCCCTCCGTCAGCGCCGCCGCGGCGACGGCAGGCTTGAACGTCGAGCCAGGCGGGTATCTGCCCGAGAGCGCCCTGTTGTAAAGCGGTCTGTTCTCGTCGCGCGACAGCTCACCCGCGTTCTGACTGTACGTCGACAGGTCATATGTCGGATAAGACGCTATCGCCCTGACGGCGCCCGTCTTGACGTCGAGCACCGTCATCGCGCCGCCTTTCGCGTCCTCGCCGTCGTGCTCGCCCTCCGTGGACTCCGCGCGCTCGTTTATCTCTCTTATGTTTTCCGCAAGCGCGCGCTCCGCCGCGCGCTGGAGCTCGATGTCGATAGTGAGGTAAATATCGGAGCCTGCGACGGGCTCCACCGTCATCTCCTGACCGAGGATGTTGCCGTACTCGTCCTCCGTTATGACCATCTGGCCGTCGACGCCGTGGAGCTTATCCTCAAACGCGAGCTCGACGCCCGAAATGCCCACTATCGCGTCCTGCCTGTATCCGAGCGAGGTATAGTACTCTATATCCTCCGCCGTCTGAATTTTGCCCGTCCTGCCGAGTATGTGGGAGGCGACGCCCGGCTCGCAGTATACGCGGCGCGATTCCTTTTTGACCGTGTACCCGCGCTGACCGCCCTCTCCGAGGATAGAAATAAGGTGTATGTCCACGTCTGTCGCAACCGTGTAAGGGTTCTGCGCCGAAAAATCGCGCGACTCCATATCGTACCGCAGGCGGAGAAGAAAGTCCGCCGTGTCGGGAAGGTAAAGGAGATTTCCGTCCTTGTCCACGATACCGTATCTCTCCGCCAGCTTATCCATTATGTCGCCGAGCGTGACCTCGCGCTCCTCCACGACCTGAAGCGCGTAGAGCTCGCGGCCGATATCGTACTTCGACAGCGTATTTTCGTAATACGAAAGCGCATACGGGTACGGATTTCCGCCCACTATCGTTCCGATGTCCTCGATCCCGAGCGAGGTGATAAGACGCGAAAAGCGCGTCTTGTTCGCCGACACCTCAAAAAAGCTCTCGTCAAGCGTGTAGTCCGGGTACTGCCCGGTCGCGGGGAACGATATCTCCGAGAGCTTGTATTCCGCGTCGGAATGAAGGATGCTGTCATATAGCGATATGAGCATCTCGTTCTGCTCTGCGTTGTTTCTCGGCAGCGTGCCGCGGTCGAGCACGATGCTGTAGGAGTATTCGTTTTTTATGAGGGGGACACCGTTGCAGTCGTAGACCTCTCCTCTCTGCGCCTGTATGCTGACGGTTCTTTTATGCGTGTAGTCGGAGACAAAGGTGTAATAGTCCGGGCCCGCTATCTGCACGTTGATGAGTCTCGCAATGTAAAGCAGGCTTATGATAACGAAGAGCACGCCGAACGAAAACAGCCTGCTCGTATGTCTTTTTTCCATACCGTGACCGCGTCTCCTTTCAACAAATAATGTGCCGAGCCGAGAGCACTTGACTTTTAATCAAGTGCTCCTTTTTCAATCGAGCTCGGGCTTTTTCTTTCTGAATATCAAAAACACCGGCAGAAGCAAAAGCGCCGGTATCGGGGATGCCGCCGCCGTCGCCAGAAGCTCGGGGACGATGACGTCTCCGAGGATGACGGACAGGTCAAACCCGTGCCATGTGAACATGATGTAAAACAGCGTCGTCACCGCGCGCACCACGAGCGCGCATGCGTCGAATATCAGAAAAAGGAACCACGACCGCTTGTAATAGTCGGTCGCGACGGCCCCGCATATGTAGCCGAGAAGCATATAAGGCAGCGGCAGAAGCATCACCCCGGTGCCGCCGAGCGCGTCGACCGCGTAGCCCGCAATCGCCCCGTAAACGGCGCCCGCCTGCGCCCCCTCAAAGAGCGCGACGGCGGCGACGGCGGCAATTATTATGTCGGGAGATGCGCCAAAGAGGCGGAACCTTGCGAAAAACGTCGTTTTCATCAGAATGATGAGCAGCATGGTGAGCGAATATAGCGTGTACTTCACTATGTCGCGAAGCGTCACGTCGCCTCTCATCTTCTCGCCGACTACAGTCGCGCGTCCCGGGAACATTCTTGAGAGCACATTTCCCGCCGGAGCTGCCTTTTTCCGCGCGCGCGTATTTTCGCGCCTGCGAGGCGCGCTATTCGTCCCTGACTGTTTCATACGATTTTATGACCATAACGCGCGAGAGATTTTCAAGGTCCGCCGCCGGTCTGACGTACGCCGTCACCGTGCGGCTGAACTCGTCGACCGCGACGCGCTCCACCGTGCCGATAACAAGTCCGCTCGGATAAATGCTTCCGAGTCCGCTCGAAAGCACACGGTCACCGACGGCGACCTTCGAGTCGGCGGAAAGGTATGTGAGCCTGCACAGCCCCTCCGTCCTCATGTTGAAGTCGCCCTCGAGCAGCCCGAGCTCTCCCGTCCGCTCCACGTTCGCGCCGACAGACGACGCGGACTCTATTATCGTCAGCACCTTGCTCCAGTTAGAGCCGACCTCGTTTATATAGCCTACGATCCCGTCCGCCGTCACGACGGGCATATCCTTCTCGACGCCGTTTTCGGTCCCGACGTCGAGCGTGAACACAGACATATAGTTTCCAGCCTCTCTTCCGACGACCTTTGCCATCGCGAAGTCGTATTCCGTGTGCTCGCGTGCGAGGTCGAGATAGTCGTAGAGCCAGTCGTTCATCGCCTCTATCTCGTCTATCCTGTATCTCTCGTCCTCAAGCTCCGAAAGCCTGTCCTTCAGCTGCTCGTTTTCGGCCTTCAGCCTGTCGTATTCGGTGAAGTATTCGGTAAACCCCTCCGCCGCGTCCGTGACCTTCGTCATAAGGCGTTCGAGCGGAGAAAACAGCGACACGACGGCGCCGCGCATGTAATCCGTGAGCCCCATGACGGCGAGGACGGACGGAACGATGACGAGCATCAGGGCGACGCAGAGCATGACAACGAAAAATTTATTCGCAAACAGCTTCTTCATGTCTTCTCATGCCCTCCTCGCCTTTGATTTTTCTTTTTTTGTTTTCAGTCCCGCCCTTTTCGTCAGCGCGTCCTGTACTGTATCGCGCCCGGGAATTTGTCCTCTGATTCGAGCACCCGTCCGATGCCTATCGCGACGGAGTCGAGCGGGCGCTTCGGTCTGCGAACGCGGATGCCGGTGACGCCCGAAAGCAGCATATCGAGCCCTCCGAGCAGCGCCCCGCCTCCGGCGAGCATTATGCCGTTGTCGTATATATCGCCCGAAAGCTCCGGCGGCGTCGACTCAAGCGTCGTCCTCAGCGCGTCTATTATGTGAGACACGGGCTCCTTTATCGCCTCGCGTATGTTTGCGGAGTTTATCCTCACGGTCGCCGGAAGTCCCGAAAGCAGATTTCTGCCCCTGACCTCCATCTCGCCTCTGTCGGCTGCCGGATGGATCGAGCCGATCTCCTTTTTCAGCATCTCCGCCGTCGTATCGCCTATAAGTACGTTGCATTTGCGGCGCAGATAGTTCACGATTGCTTCGTCAAGCTCGTCTCCCGCGACGCGGAGCGAGTTTGAGAGCACGATGCCGCCGAGGCTTATCACGGCGACCTCAGTCGTGCCGCCGCCTATGTCTATTATCATGTTTCCGCGCGAGCCGCCTATTTTGAGTCCCGAGCCGATGGCGGCGGCTATCGGTTCCTCGATAAGGGCAACGCTCTGCGCGCCGGCCTCGAGTGTCGCGTCCTCGACGGCGCGCTTTTCGACCTCCGTGACACCGTAAGGGATACATATTACGACGCGCGGGCGCGTCAGCATCGTATTTCCCGAAACCTTCTTGAAGAACTGATGCAGCATCGCGGCGGCAACGTCAAACTCCGCGATGACTCCGTCCTTGAGCGGACGCATCGCGGTGATCGAGCCAGGAGTTCTTCCGAGCATCAGTTTTGCCTCCGAGCCTACGGCGACGACCTTTCCGGTCCTCGCCTCGACCGCCACGACGGACGGTTCACGGAGCACTATTCCCTTTCCCTTGACGCATACGAGCGTATTCGCCGTACCGAGATCGATACCTATGCTTCTTGACATTTCAAAGCGGCGCTGACGCCGCGTCCTTTCAAATATTAGTCGGCTCTTCCGAGGACGTTTACGCCTGCAAGACCGAGAAGGCGGGCGGTCGCCTCCTTCGGCATGCCCGTCACGCACCAATAATCGCCCTCTATCCTTGTGACGAAAATGCCTCCGAGCCCCTGTATCCCGTAGGCTCCCGCCTTGTCCGCGGGCTCGCCCGTCGCGATATAGGCGGATATCTCCCCCTCGCCTATTTCGCGCATGAATACGTCCGAGGCGATGACGTCCGAAAACACCTTTCCGTCCGAAATAACCGTGACGCCTGTGTATACCGTGTGTTTTCCGCCCGAGAGCAGCCTCAGCATGCGCCGCGCGTCGGCGTCGTCCTTCGGCTTGCCGAGTATCTCCCCGCCGACACTGACGACAGTGTCCGCGGCTATCACGACGTCGTCGGGGAACTTTTCCGCCGCGGCGCGCGCCTTTCTTTCGGCAAGGATGCCGACGAGCTCACGCGGAGGCGTGCCTCTTGGGACGCTTTCGTCGGCGTCAGTTGCGAAGACCTCGAACGAAAGCCCGAGAGAGGCGAGAAGATCGCGCCGCCGCGGGGACGCGGAGGCGAGTATGAGCTTTTTCACCTTCGTTATTTTATTTGATGCCCGTCGAGCCGAAGCCGCCCTCGCCGCGCTCCGTCTCGTCGAGCTCCTCGACCTCGCAGAGCTCAGCGTGATATATCGGTATTATCATGAGCTGCGCTATCCTGTCGCCGGGATGCGCCGTGAAGAGCGAGGAGCCGTGGTTTTTGAGCACGACGCAGAGCTCTCCCCTGTAATCGGGGTCGATGAGCCCGATCCCGTTCGCAAGCGAGATGCCGCGCTTCGAGGCAAGACCGCTGCGCGCGCAGACGACCGCCGCGCACCCGTCAGGCACCTCTATCGCAAGCCCCGTCGGTATCGACTTTATCTCGCCGACCGCGAGCGTCACGCTGACGTCTCCGCAGTAGCGCAAATCGAGCGCCGCGGAGCCGGGCGTCGCATATTCGGGCACGGTTGCCCCTTCTCTCACACGTTTGAACATCAGCTTTTTGTTTTCCATAACGATGACCTCTTAAACTTCGTAAGACTTTTTGGCTTTATTTTATCCTTCTGACCGGAAAATCCGCCGGCAGCCCGTTTTTATAGGCGTCGATGACAAACTCTATCCGATCTTCGTTTTCCGTTGTAAATATAAAATGGTGCGCGCGGCACGAAAGCATCGCCAAAATTTCGGGCCTGTCCGCCATATAAGTCGGGACGCTGTTGTAGATAACGGTGCCGCATCTCTCGGTTCTCTCCATCGGGAACTCGACGCCGCGCCTGTCCGTGAGCACAGCATTTACTCCCCCGCACGAGCACACGCCCGAGACAGCGCGGATTATGCACCTTTCCGTCAGCATTAAAGGGAGCCTGCCGTATACGACGGCGGACGCCGGCACGCGCCTTGCGATATCTCTTATCTGCGCCGCCGACGCTTCGGGGGAGACAGTCACAAGCTCCGCCCCCGCGTCCCTTGCCGCGAGCGCGGACTCCGTGTTGCAGACATTATACCGCAGCCCCGCCGTGACAGCAAGCCCCGTGCCTTCCACGAGCCGATGCTGTCCCGCGCCCGACAGGATGCAGTATCTCGCACCCTTTGACACGGCAGCTTCTATCTGCTTTCTGCACGCTGCCTCGTCCGCGTCCGTGACGAAAGCGGGCATCACAAATCCGTCCGCGTCCCCGTCGTAGACTGAGAGCGGAACGTATATCATATCAAAAAATTCCCGCTCGCGCAACCCTATTTTATGCGCGGACGCAAATTCCGCCGTTTTCAGCTTCAGCGGCGCGCTTTCCGCCTCCGGCAGCACACGCCTTTCGGGCACCGGCGTCTCCGGCAGCCTGCACTCTCTGCCCGACGGAGACGTCAACGCGGACACCGCGAGACGGCGCAGAGCGTTTACGGACGCGGCGGGCAGCATTATGCCCTCATGTATTTCTATTTTGACGCGCGTCGCCGCCGTCACCTCAAACGGCGTGCCGCCGAAGCGGCAGAGCAGCTGCCTTGCCGCGTCCTCCGTGAGCGGGCGCGTTCTCGCCGCCTCGGGCACATCTCCCGCGACGGTGACATGCCTTCCCGCCGCCGTAAGCGACAGCATTGATGGCTCGCCGGGCATAAACGACGCCTCGAGCGCCTCTATCGGCACGCGGGACGGCTCGGGCGGCGTCTCAAGTGCGCGCGAACGCTCCTTGTCCTCTTCTGTGCGGACGCCGAGCATTCCGTTCGGGTCTTTTCTGACGGAGCCCGTAAAATACGCGTCCGTAAAGCCTGAGCGGGAAAATGCCGCCGCGAGCTTTGATGTCTCTTTTCCCTCGGCGTTTCTTCCCTCGTCGAGCAGGCGCCTGTAAAGCGAGGTCACGGTATAAACGTACCCCGGGCTCTTCATCCTGCCCTCGATTTTGAGGGAGGCGACGCCGAGCGTGAGTATCTCCCTTATGTGACCGGCGAGGCACATATCCTTTGTCGAGAGCGGGTATTCGCTGCCGCGCCCGCCTGTTTTGTACGGGAGCCTGCACGGCTGGGCGCACTCGCCCCTGTTTCCGGATCTTCCGCCGACGAGCGAGCTGTAAAGGCACTGACCCGAGACGGACACGCAAACGGCTCCGTGCACGAACATCTCCGTCTCGATAGGGCTTTTCCTCACGAGCCCGGCGATATCGTCCGCCGAAAGCTCACGCGCGCAAACCATGCGCGAAAAGCCTATTTGGGACAAATATTCCGCGTCCCGCGCGCTGTGCCCCGAGCACTGGGTCGAGGCGTGGAGCGGGAGGTCGGGGAAATATTCGCGGCAGAGGCGCGCGAGCCCGATGTCCGCGACGATAAGCGCGTCAACGCCCGCGGCGTAGAGCGCCTCGGCAGTTCTGAGCGCGTCGCAGAGCTCCCTGTCGTA
This sequence comes from uncultured Clostridia bacterium, assembly GCA_947628165.1. Lineage (GTDB taxonomy): Bacteria > Bacillota > Clostridia > Oscillospirales > CAG-272 > DTU064. The sequence goes on from CANQYV010000011.1 coordinate 19,859, forward strand.
TATCTGGGTATTCAGCGCGATATGGACCGAAACTCCGTGCGCATGGCACAAAGCGACGGCGTCCCTTATTTCGTCAATGCCGAAATTTCTCGCTCCCATCCGCGCGTTGTAGGAGGGCGCGCCGAAATAAACGGCGTCCGCTCCGGCGGCGACGGCGGCGCGGAGCGCCTCGGGCGTTCCGGCGGGAGCCAACAGCTCCGGCAGCTTCTCCACAGTCAGTCGCCGAGCCTGCGCTTCAGCTCGGTATTTTCCTCTTTGAGCCTGTTGACGTTCGCGGAATAGAGCGCGACCTGCGCTTCGAGATTCTTCAGTCTCTTATCGAGTCTCGCGCGGTCGCAGCCGAACTCAAGGGCGCAGAGTATCGCCGCCTCCGTCTTCGTGCAGCGCGGATTTTTCCTCACCATCTCGTTGATCTTTCCGTCGAGCTCGTCCACGACATAGCTGACAAAATCCTCGTTCTCGTCCGTCTTTACCGTCATAGCGATTCCCGCTATCTCGAGATCGTACTTTTCCATCGTCATTCGCCTTTCGTTATGTATTTGTGTCCATGCTTTTATTTTAAATCCCGTCGGGACTTGAAAACCGCCGGAGCATGATATATAATACTGATTGTATCATTATTTCCGTTCGCCGGTGAGCATACATCTCTATTATAATATAATCGGCGCGTTATTGGAATAGATTTTTGAAAATTTTCGTCCCAAAAAGCGTCAAGGTCGGAATTTTGCGCTTTCGGCTGTGCGGCTTTCCCGCTGTTTTTCGATTATTTTTTCAGAATGGAGACCGAAATGGAAAACGTCAAGCGTGTCATACTCTGCAAATACGGAGAGGTCGCCCTCAAGGGCGCGAACCGCCCGCAGTTCGAGGCGACAATGATGCGGGACCTGCGCCGCCGCGCCTCCCGCATAGGTTCATTTGATATATATGCGGCGCAGAGCACGGTTTATATCGAGCCCGCCGACGACACCTCGGACATTGAGGAGATGTACCGCGAGGCGGAGCACACGTTCGGCTTTTCGGGGCTGTGCCTCGCCGCCGTCGCCGAAAAGACGATGGAGTCGATAAAGGAAATCGCGTCATTTTACCTGCCGCAGAAGCTGCGCGGCATGGAAACCTTCAAGGTCGAGGCAAAGCGCGCCGACAAGCGCTTCCCGAAAAAATCGCCCGAGATCGCGGCGGAGGTCGGAGAGGCGGTCCTCGCCTCGGCTCCGTGGCTCCGCGTCGACCTCCACTCCCCCGACATCGTCGTGACCGTCGAGGTGCGCGAACGCGGCGCATACATACACGCGGGTCAGGAGCGCGGCGCCGGCGGGCTCCCCCTCGGGACGAACGGGCGCGCGCTCCTGCTCCTTTCGGGCGGGATAGACAGCCCCGTCGCCGGGTACATGATGATGAAGCGCGGCGTCACCGTCGACGCCGTACACTTTGAGAGCATACCTTACACGAGCGAACAGGCGCGCGACAAGGTGCTCGCCCTCGCCTCCCTGCTCACTGACTACTGCTCATCGATACGCGTGCACGTCATCTCCGTCACGCATATACAGGAGGTGCTGCGCGACAGCTGCGACAACGATTACTTTACCATTCTTCTCCGCCGCTTCATGATGGCGCTCGCCGACAGGACGGCGCGCCACACGGGCGCTCAGGCACTCATAACCGGCGAGAGCTTAGGTCAGGTCGCAAGCCAGACGATGCACGCACTCGCAGCGACCGACTGCATGACGACCCTGCCCGTGTTCCGCCCCTGCATAGGCATGGACAAGGAGGAGATAATCACGGTCTCGCGCAAAATAGGCGCGTTTGACACCTCGATCCTCCCTTACGAGGACTGCTGCACTGTCTTCACACCTCCTCATCCGAAAACGCGCCCCGAGCTCTCGCAGGTCGAGGAGCAGGAGCGGCGCGTGGACTTCGCCGCCCTCGCCGACGAGGCGTGGGCGACCCGCCGCACCTTCTTTATCCGCTCTGGTATGGAGCCGCGCGAGTATACGGAGAAAGAGGAAAACTGAAAAAAGCGCAAAAATGCGCGTCTCCGGCACACGGTCATGTGTGCCGGAGTTTTTTCGTCTCCGTCCCTTATGTTCACCTTCTCCACCGCCCGTAGATACAGGCGGCGCCTCGGAATTCTCCTGCCGGTAGAGATAAAATTTTTTATCTCTACCGGCGCGGATCTGACAGGGGAGCGCGGTTCGTCATGAGTAGGTTGCATATTGCCGTCCGCGCGAGGTAAAATATGTATGCATACCGAGAGACGGAGGTTTTGATATTTTGATATGGTAAACATGAAGCGCATGGGCCGCACACGGCGGACGAAGCTCTGCGACAGAAAGCTCCCAGACTACACGAGAGGCGAGGAGCTCTTCAATATGATATCTCACATCACGGGGGCGGCGATCGGAGTCTTTTCGCTCGTCATGTGCATTATCGTCTCCGCGATCCATAAAGACGCGTGGGCAGTCGTCGGCTCCGCGATATACGGCGCGTCCCTCATTCTTCTTTATACGGCGTCGAGCGTGTATCACGGCCTTCGCCCGGGGACCGCGAAGAAGGTCATGCAGATCATAGACCACTGCACGATATATTTTCTCATCGCGGGGACGTACACCCCGATAGTGCTGACGCGCCTGCGCCGCTGCTCCCCCGGCTGGGGATGGAGCATTTTCGGCGTTGTGTGGGGATTTGCGATCCTCGCCTGCGTGCTCACCGCTATTGACCTCAAGAAGTACAACGTCTTCTCGATGATATGCTATATCGGCATGGGCTGGTGCATCGTTTTGGCGATAAAGCCCATGCTCGCCTGCGTGCCCGCCGCGGGGCTCCTCTATATTCTTTTCGGAGGAATCGCGTACACGGTCGGCGCCATCCTTTACGGGCTCGGCGTAAAGCACCGCTATATGCACTCGGTCTTTCATGTCTTCGTTGTAGTCGGCAGCGTTTTGCAGTTCATAGGAATCATCTGCTACGTCATATAACTGACGCGAAAAGCGCCGGAACACACCGTTCCGGCGCTGTTTTTATATCCAAAGACAGAAAAGCGAGTACGCCGCAAACGACGCGCCGTACGCAAGCGCAAAGCCGAGTGCCAGCACCGGCAACGTTTTTTTCATGCCGCCGAGCTCGCCGCGCATGGCGGAAACCGCGGCGGAGCACGGCGTATACAGCAGCGTGAACGTCAGAAACGATACGGCGGACGCCTGAGAGAACACGGCTCCGAGCTCCCCCTTTGTCAGCACCGCCAGCGTCCCGATGACCGCTTCTTTTGCCGAAAGCCCCGCCGCGAGCGCGGACGCCGCCCTCCAATCCCCGAAGCCGAGCGGCGCAAACAGAGGCGCGATTATCCTGCCTACGGCGGCGAGTATGCTCGCATCCTCATCGTGCGTCACCGAGAGCGACAGATCAAACGTCGACGACGCCCATACCAAAATCGAGGTCAGAAACACGACGCCGAACACGCGCGACAGAAGCTCGCCCGCCTTACGGCTCATTATGCGGCAGACGCCCTTCACTGTCGGGAGCCTCCACGGCGGCAGCTCGAGTATGTATTCCGCCTCCGTCCCCGGCGGGGGCGGCGAGACCCGCTTTATTATGAGCGCCGAGATGATGGCGCAGACGATGCCGAGCGCGTAGAGCGCGCCCATGACGAGCGCCGAGCGGCCCGGGAAAAATGCCGACGCGAAAAGCGCGTATATCGGTATTTTCGCCCCGCAGCTCATGAACGGCACGAGCGCCGCCGTCAATGCCCTGTCGCGCGCGGTCGGCAGCGTTCTTGACGCCATTATCGCCGGAACGCTGCAGCCGAAGCCGAGCAGGAGAGGGACGGCGCTCTTGCCCGAAAGCCCTAAGGCGCGGAACGGCGCGTCCATTATGAACGCGACGCGCGCCATATATCCCGTGTCCTCAAGGACGGAGAGAAAAAAGAACAGCGTCAGCACAGTCGGCAGAAAAGAGAGCACCGCGCCGACGCCGGAGAGCGCCCCGTCGACCGCGAGGCTCACCATAACGGGGTGAACTCCCGCCCCCGTCATAAAAGAGGAAAGATATTCCGAGAGCTCCCTCATGCAGAGATCGAAAAAGCGCGAAAGTCCGCCGCCTATGACGTTGAATGTCAGATAAAAGACGGCGGCAACCACGGCAAAAAACACCGGGTACGCCGTGTACTTCCCCATCGTTATATCGTCCGCCGTGCGCCCGCGCGCCCGCGGAGGGATAAAAAAGCTATTGCAGACGCTGTCGACAAAGCGGTATCTCTCCTCGACCCCGCCCGCGCGCCGCCTTTTGCACGGCACGCTTTTTTCCGTCACGGTAGAGACCGCAAGCGCGAGAGCCTCCGCCGTCCCTCTCCCGCGCGATGCCGAAATGCCGACGGCGGGAATGCCAAACGCCCCTTCCATGCCGCCGTAATCTATGCTGCCGCCGCGCCTTTCGAGCTCGTCCGTCATATTGAAAACGAGCACCGTCGGTATTCCGAGCTCCGTCAGCTCCGCCGTGAGATACAGCCCCCTTGCGGGGCACGTTGCGTCGACGACGTTTATTATCCCGTCGGGGCGGTTTTTCGCGAGATATTCCGCGGTGATCTCCTCTTCTCCCGAGCCCGGCGTCAGCGAATATGTCCCCGGCAGGTCGGTCAGATATACATCCTCCATGCCCTTAGCGCGCCGCGTCTCTGCGTCGACCGTCACACCTGGAAAATTTCCGACGCGGCGGCGTCCGCCCGAGAGCGCGTTGTAGAGCGTCGTTTTGCCGCTGTTCTGATTTCCGACGAGAGCTATGTTCATCTTACGACGCCTCCGCGCCGCGCGACCGTAATTTTTTTCGCCAGCGAACGCCTGACTGTCAGGCGGTAGCCGCGCAGCTCGACCTCGACGGGGTCGCCCGCCGGCGCGCGCCTTATGACGCGCACGCCCGTGCCCCGCACGATGCCGAGCTCCATCATGCGCCGCATAACCCCGCCGCCCTCTCCGGCGTCCGCTAAATCCGTTATTACCGCGCGCTCCCCGGGCGAAAGCTCGTCAAGCGTCATACCCACACCTCGCTCTTTTCAATAACTCAATAAATATCTATGTGGGCGAAAACCGCCGTATACGGAGAAATGTTAAACAAATCTTAATCTTTTCCGACTTGTTTATTAAAAAACATTATGGTACTATATTTTCATCAGGACAAAAACCGACGGAGGAAAACCGTATGTATAACATTCTTATCTGCGACGACGACGCCGACATAACGTCCGCGCTCGAAATATATCTCTCGACCGAAGGGTACGGCGTATTCCGCGCGAAAAACGGGCGCGAGGCGCTCGACATAATCGGTCGGGAGGATATAAGCCTTCTGCTGCTCGACATCATGATGCCCGTCATGAACGGGATAGACACGATAAGGGAGCTGCGGCAGAGGAGCAACATCCCCGTCATAATGATAACGGCGAAGAGCGAGGACGCCGACAAGATACTCGGTCTCGACATCGGCGCCGACGATTATATCACAAAGCCCTTCAACCCGATGGAGGTCAAGGCGCGCGTCCGCTCGCAGCTCCGCCGCTATACGGAGCTCGGCGGCGGCAAGCCTGCTGACGGCGGAAGCGTTCTCACCGTCGGCGGCATCAGACTCGACGAGCGCTCGCATTCCGTGACGCTCGACGGCGAGGACGTCGCGCTGACGCCGACGCAGTACGAGATACTCCGCTTTTTCATGAAGCATACCGATCGCGTTCTGACGCCGACGGAAATATACCGCGAGGTATGGGGCGAGGACCCCTACGGCTCCGAGAACACCGTCGCCGTGCACATCAGGCACCTGCGCGAAAAGCTCGAGATAGACCCGTCAAACCCGCGCTACTTCCGCGTCGTATGGGGGCACGGGTATCTCATGACAGATAAAAAATAATATCATCATATCATCGGAAAGGAGCCTTTATCATGGAAAAGCTGAAGAGAAGCGCCGCCGCAAAGGTAATTGCCGTCATCCTTGCGGCGCTCACGCTGACGTTGACGGCGCTGTCCGCACTGACCGTCGCTTTCATGGCGTGGAGCGGATATTATGAGGCGCCGCTTGAAGAAGTCAAGGAAAACATACAGAAAAAATATGTCGACAACGTAACCGCATTTTTTATCGATTACCTGGAGAATGATGTCAGATACTCTCCGACGGGAGTCGGACTGTGGCTGTACGATCACGCGCTTGCAAAGGACGCGGCGTTCGAGGTGTTCGTCGACGGCAAACGCACGGAGGACTTCTTCAGTCATTACCGCGCGAAGCGCTCAGACTATGAGCGGGTGATGGTATACGATACGACGTTTATCGACAGCGAATCCGAAGAGGATGAATGGCCAAAAGATACGGACGACCATGCGCCCGACACCGAGACATCCGTCGATACAAATTTCGAGACCGAAGTCGAGCCCGAAACCGAAGTCGAGCCCGAATCAGGCTATTGGGGAACAGATGAGACAGGCGGCGCGGAGACCGACTACGACGCAGGGGCTGTGATCGAGCCTATCGACCCTCCGAGCCCTCTCCCGAAGCCTACGGAGCATGTGACCGAAAAAGCGCTTCGCATAATCATCTATTTTAAAAAGGATTCCGCCATCATTCCGAGCGTCCCGGTACTCCAAAGCATTGCGGACGCGGTATACGGCGCGCGTTACCTTGCCGTCGCGGCGGTCGCGGTATTCGCCGTTCTCTTCATAATCCTCTTCTCGTTCGTGCTCTCGTCAGCGGGTCACAGGCGCACGGCTGACGGCATCTCGCTCTCGATGTTCGACCGTATACCGTTCGACCTGCTCCTCATCATCTTCGCCGCTTTGACCGCCGTCGCAGTTGTCTTCATAGGCGAAGTGCAGTCGTATGTAAGCTATCTTGCATTCGATAATTTGGTCTCAGCGCCGCAGAACTGGGAAATATGCGTCATGGCGGTCGGCGCGGTCCTCGCCTTCTTTATTGACGCCTTGCTCCTGATGCTCGTCTGCATGACGGCGTCGGCACGCATCAAGACGGGCTCACTTCTGACCTACAACATAACAACGCACGTCATCCGCTTAATCGTGCGCGCGTCAAAGGCGATTTACAGACTCGCAAAGCGGGCGGTAATGGCGATCCCGACAGTATGGCGGACGCTTGTCTTCAGCCTTCTCGCCGCCGTGATCTCGTTTTTTCTCTGCCTTTTCGTCGACAGCGGCGCAGAAGAGGCGATCCTCTTCGCGGTCGTTTTATGGGCGGCGCTCGTCGTCCTGGCGTGCTACCGCGCATGGTGCATGAGCGTACTTCGCCGCGCGGGGAAGCATTTCTCCTCCGGGGATCTCTCGTACAGGCTTGATACAAAGGGTCTTTTCGGCGACTACCGTCAGCACGCGGAGGATCTCAACAACATCGGCGTCGGCATGGAAAACGCCGTCGAGGAACGCCTCAAGAGCGAGCGATTCCGCACGGAGCTCATAACGAACGTCTCCCACGACATAAGGACGCCGCTCACCTCGATAATAAATTACGTCGATCTTTTGAAATCACCCGACCTTGACGCCGAAACGGCGCGCTCCTACGTCGAGGTGCTTGACAGGCAGTCTCAGAAGCTGCGGCGGCTGACGGAGGATCTTATCGAGGCGTCAAAGGCGTCCTCAGGGGTGCTCGCCGTCGATCTTCAGCCCTGCGATCTCTCGCTCATCCTCTCTCAGGCGGCGGGCGAGTACGGCGACAGGCTCGAGGCTGCGGGACTGACTCCCGTCGTCAAGGGCACAGACACTCACGTCACCGTCATGGCGGACGGAAGACACACGGCGCGGATAATAGACAATCTCATCTCAAACGCCGCGAAGTATTCCCTCCCCGGCACGCGCGTCTATCTCGAGCTCGTCGTAAGCAGCGGCTTTGCGGGGATCTCGGTGACCAACATCTCCCGCGAGCCCCTCGACATCGACCCGAAGGAGCTTAAGGAACGCTTCGTCCGAGGCGACGCCTCGCGCCACACGGACGGCAGCGGTCTCGGTCTCTCGATCGCCGAGAGCCTCGCCGAGATTCAGGGCGCAACGCTCTCCCTCGAAACAAACGCCGACCTCTTCCGCGCAACGCTCTGGTTCCGTGTGAATAATTGATATAATTTGCGGGGAGGGGGACTTTTGAAAAAAAGTCCCCCTCCCCGCACCCCTCTCTTCAAAACTTTTACAACAAGTCATAATAAGTCATAAAAAGTTTTAAGAAGAGGGGGCCGGGGGGAGGAGCTTTTCCAAAAGCTCCTCCCCCCAGAAGACTATTATTCAATCACATATCCTACCCCGCGCACGGTCTTTATGACCGGGGTGCCGGTGAGCTTCGTCAGCTTGCGGCGCAGGCGGTGGATATAGACGTTTGCGGCATTCGTCTCGGCGGAGCCGCCGTCGTGCCTCGCTATCTCGGACGCCTCCTCCTGCGTCACGCCCTGCGAGCCGCGCTCCAAAAGCAGCTGAAGCAGAAGCAGCTCCTTTTTCGTCAGACTCACAGACGCGCCGCGAAAGACGGCGCGCATTTTTTCGCCGTCGCAGAAAAGCTCCCTCGGCGCGCCGCTCAGAAGCTCCCTTGCCGCCGTCAAAAGCTCCGTCTGTGAAAACGGACGCAAAAGCGTGCGCCCAGACGCGCCCTCAGCCTCGCTCTCCGAAACGATGAACAACGCCTTTTTTCCTTCGGGCACCTCGCCGTCCGTGATAAAGAGCTCGGCGTCAGACTCCGCCGCCTCCTCCGCCGTCGGAAAGACCTCCGTCCTTATGCCCGCGTCTCCGAGCCAAAGGGCGGCGACGGCGGCGAGCTCCCTGTCGCGCGATATCACCGCCGCCTTGCTCATACGGTCGTTATCCTCGCGTCGACGTTGTGCTTTCCGTCGTCACGGTACGTCCTGAAATACCAGTCGCCCGCGCCCCCGCCGCGTCCGATGGTGATGACACCCCCGAGCCTGCATTCGTTGCTGTAATTTATATATAGGGACTCGACCCGCGCCTCGCCGGAGCATATCTCCGGTATCTCGCCGCACAAAACGTCGGCGTAGACGGTATTGTTCATGTGGCCGTTGACGTCAACGTCCGCATAGCTGACGCGGTGCTCTCCCGCCGGCAGGAACTCCGTCCCGTCCGGGACAGTGAGCCGCCTCGGCAGCTCCATCTCATACGGCGGCTCGGAGCCGTAATTATGCTCAAATTCCGATATCCTCATTATGCGGCGCTCGTTGAAATCGTAAAGCACCCAAACGGAGCGCGCCTCCGCGAACGGCTCCCCGCCCGACGTGCGAAGCACGAACGCGCGCCCGAAGCCGATGCCCGAGCTTGCCTCCGCCCACGTCTCAAGCTCAAAGCTGTCTCCGTGGCGCACCGTGCCCGTCACGTTCAGCGCGATCCGCGAAAGCAGAAACGCCCTTTCCTCCTGCCGGAGCGCCTCCTCGGCGGGTCCCGTTCCGTTCATGTGGCGGTACGCGGTCTCCTGCATATATCTCATCATCGCGGCGGCACGGAACGTCCCCTTCATGTTGACGTCGTGCGACATCACGCGGTATGTTTCTTTCCAGCTCATCTGTCCTTTTCTTCTTTGCTTCTTTTCCTTTTATGTGCGTCGGGGACGCCGGGCGCCGTCAAGGCGCGCGGCGTCCCCGCAGTTTATGCGTTTTTATTTTGTGCTTACGCCTTGCCGTTCGAGCCGAGAACGTCCACGATCTTGTGCTCGACCATAGCCTTTATCGCCTCACGGGCGGGCTTCAGGTACTGGCGGGGATCGAAGTGATCCGGATGCTCGTTGAAGTACTTGCGGATAGACGCCGTCATCGCAAGACGGAGGTCGGAGTCTATGTTGATCTTGCAGACAGCCATAGACGCGGCGTGACGGAGCTGATCCTCGGGAACGCCGATAGCGCCGGGCATATTGCCGCCGTTTTCGTTGATCTCCTTCACGAATTCCTGCGGAACGGAGGACGAGCCGTGGAGGACTATCGGGAAGCCGGGCAGACGCTTTGAGACTTCCTCGAGTATGTCAAATCTGAGCTGCGGCTTCGTGCCGGGCTTGAACTTGTATGCGCCGTGGCTCGTGCCTATCGCGATAGCAAGCGAGTCGCATCCCGTAGCGCCGACGAATTCCTCGACCTGCTCGGGCTTCGTGTAGGACGAATCCTCAGCCGAGACCTTGACCTCATCTTCGACGCCCGCGAGCGTGCCGAGCTCAGCCTCAACGACGACGCCGTTTGCATGCGCGTACTCGACGACCTTCTTCGTCAGCTCGATATTGTCCTTGAAGCTCTTCGACGAGCCGTCTATCATGACGGAGGTGAAGCCGCCGTCTATGCAGGACTTGCAGAGCTCGAACGTGTCGCCGTGGTCGAGATGGACCGCGATCGGAAGATCGAATCCCGCGGACTCCTGCGCGTCGATGAGCGCCGCTTCGATGAGCTTCATGAGATAAGCGTGCTTCGCGTAGTTGCGGGCGCCCTTGCTCACCTGAAGAATAAGAGGCGACTTCTGTGCTATCGCGGCCTCTGTGATGCCCTGGATGATCTCCATGTTGTTGACGTTGAAGGCGCCGACGGCGTATCCGCCGTTATAAGCCTTCGCAAACATTTCCTTTGTTGTTACGAGTGCCATTTTTATAAACTCCCTTTTGGTTTTCGTTCTACCATGTATTTTAATACATCCGGGAGGAAAAATCAAGTATCGGACGCAATATTTTTGCCGCGCGCATACAGCGCGCATGCAATGCGCATTGCAAACGGGGGCGCCATATGGCGTCCCCGTTTGTTTCGATATAAAAAACCCCGCGAGGGTCGTGCATCCCGGCGATTAGAAACCCTGCTCTCGCAAGGCTGGTATGTCTGCTCTATCGGCTTTTGAGCTTCCAACGTCCGTCGCTGTCGGCTTACATAAAGTAAGCGGATCCGGCGAGCGGGAGGCCTGCATCGACACCGACTGAAACGAGACCCCATTTAATCTTTCGTGGGTTTAAATAACCGGGCTGTCACGGGCTCCGCAGAGTTCACCATTATTGTATCACAAACGCGCCGAAAATAAAATAGGTATTTCTTCACAAAAGCGAACGGCGCTTTTTAGTTAAAACGGAGAAATGTTTCGGCGAAGCGACCGCACCAGAATATGCGGCGACCGGTCCGCCTTTTCATAAACATTGTCCGCGATCACTCGCGGTAACCCTCCGCCTGCTTTTGGAACATCGCGGCGTATATGCCGTTCTTTTCTATAAGCTCGTCGTGAGTGCCGCTCTCGGCGGCGTGACCGTCCGAGATGAGGACTATTCTGTCCATCTCGCGGACGGAGGACAGGCGGTGCGCTATCAGAAGCGTCGTTTTCCCCGCCGCCTTGCCGACGATGGTCTTCGTCATCTCGTATTCCGCCAGCGGGTCGAGCGCTGAGGACGGCTCGTCGAGCAGATACAGCCCGAACGGATAAGTCAGAAGGCGCGTGAGCGCCAGCCTCTGCGCCTCGCCGCCCGACACGACGACGCCGCGCTCCGAGAACTCCCTCGTCATTTCGCAGCCGACGTCGACGCCGTTTTTCTCCAGTATCCTGTCGACGCCGAACTGTCCGATGACATTTTCTATGTCGCCGTCCCCGAACTCATGGCAGAGGCCGATGTTCTCTCTCATCGACATCGCATAGACGTTCGTATCCTGAAACGCGACGCCGACGCGGGCGCGAAGCTCGTGCGGGTCGTATTCCTTTATGTTGACGCCGTTTACGAGTATCTCCCCCTCCGTCACATCGTAAAGACGAAGAAGCAGCTTCAGAAGCGTCGATTTTCCGGCTCCGTTCTCGCCGACGACGGCGAGCCTCTCCCCAGGCGCTATTTTGAGCGACAGATGGCGAAGCACGAAAGGCCCGCTTTCGGTATATCTGAAGCCGACGTCGCGCAGCTCGAGCGAGAACTCCCCGTCGGGAACGGGAACCTCTCCGTGCGAGCTCTCGATAACGGACGGCATGTCGAAAAACGCGCGTATGCGCTCGGAATACCCCGAGAGCCTGTCGTAATCCTTCACGACCGCCGTGATGTCCCAAAGGTCGCCGGCGAGATTGCCCGCCGCCATGAACATCGTGACAAGCACGGCGGAGCTCCTTATGTCCCCGCGGTAGAACGACCATACGATAAGCAGCATGATGAGGCACTGCGAGATCTCGTAGAGCGCGTATAGCAGGATGTCGAGCCACAGCACCTTTTTAGAATACTTTTTCACGACGCCGAGCTTCTCCTCCGACTGCTCGTCGTAGTGGCGGCGGAAAATTGCCGGCAGCCTCGTCGAGCGCAGGTCGGCGGCGTAGTCCTTCATATAAAAGAGCCTGTGGACGTAATCGAGCCTCCTGTCAAACGGGACGACGGCCTCGTCGCGCGCGATCTCGTATTTGTTCATGCGCGCGTTGACGGGCAGACGCAGGCAGGCGTACACCGTCACGATGACGATCGCCCACGGCGACACGGTCGCGATGACGGACGCGAGCGTCAGTATGCACATAATGCCCCGTATGAGGTTGTTGCACATGTTGACGGCGTCCTGCGATTTGGACGTGAAGTTGTCCTGCGCCCACTTGTATTTGTCGTAGAAGTCGGGGTCGTCTATTTTCGCGTAGTCGGTCGCCTCCGCCTTGTCGTAAACGAGCTTTCTTATCTTCAGCCTCGCGCGCTCGCTCCCGACCTTGTCGAGCAGCTCCCAGTAATAATCCGACGCCGCGTATGTGACAAACGATATCGCGTAGAGCGCCGCGGTCAGCACCGCGACGTACACGATCCCGTGACCGGCGTCAAGCGCGTTCACCACGATCTGCGGCGTGTAAACGTAGAGCAGGTCGCGCAGCGGCCAGATAATGCCGTTATGTATGAGCCCGTAGATAATGACCCATTTCCCGTACTTCCAGTACGGCTTGATGAGCCAAAGTATGTTTTTTGCCTTTCTGAATATTGTTTTCATTTTATTTTTTTGACGACGTCTTTGCCACAAACATTTCGCGGCGCGGCGTCGCTGCCCGGGCATATTTTTTCCCGGGCTACCGATCTCCTTTCAATATAAAAATTGAGGCGACGATCGGCAGTTACCGAAGCTATCGCCTCATCTTGTAATGTTGTTTTTCCTCCAACTCCGCAAGAGCATCTCGATGCCTCCTTTCCTGTACTTCATTATTGTCTGTTCCGGTAAAGAAACCGTGTTTCTCATTGTTTGCTTTATGTCTCCTTTCTTCATTCGCTGTGCCGTCACATATTGTAAATCAAAAAGCGCCCAAATGTCAATAAAAAGGGCGCTTTTTTCACTATCTTTGTCGGATACCGCTCTCAACCGCCGGTTGCAAAACTCTCTCAAAAGTGAAATTCCCTCAGCACAAGTTTTTGAAGAGGGGGGCAGGGGGAGAAACTTTTGCAAAAGTTTCTCCCCCCCGAAAATCTTATTCAGCCTTAAAATACACCGTCACGCTCTCGGCGTCGCGTCTGCCGCCTGTGAGGTTGAGTCCCGCCCTCATCAGCGTGCTGCCGAGGTAGCGCCTGCCGTCACCGTCGACATATGTGCGGTCGGGGTCGAGCCCGCGCAGGCGGACGAACGCGACCGGCGCTATCATCGTCTTTATCCTTACATAGGTAAATAGCGCCTCCGACTTGTCTTTTGTCACATACATCCACGCGCACTCGTCGCCGTCCGGCGGGATGAGGCGGTAGAGGTCGCCGTCCGTCACGATATGGCGGCGCGCTTTGTATTCGGCGACACGCCGTTTCGTCTCCTCGCGCTCGCGCTCAGAAAGAGCCCTCGGGTCGAGCTCGTAGCCGAAAACGCCCGCCGCCGCGACGTCGCACCGAGTCGAAAACGGCGTTTTCCGCCCCGTCTGATGGTTAGGAGATGCCGAAACATGGCAGCTCATCGTGCACGCCGGATAAGCCATCGACGTGCCGTACTGTATGTACAGCCTCTCGATCGGGTCGGTGTCGTCGCTCGTCCAGTACTGGGGGAACAGCGCGAGCATCGCGGGGTCGTACCGCCCGCCGCCCGAGGCGCAGCCCTCAAGCAGCACGTCGGGGAAGCGCTCCTTTATCCTTCCGACGACGGAGTAGAGCCCGAGAATGTAGCGGTGGAAAAGCTCCCCCTGCCTGTCCGCAGGCAGGACGGCGGAGGAATATTCGGTAAGTTTGCGGTTGAAATCCCACTTGACATATTTTATATCCGCCGACGAAAGCACGGACGTGAGCGCGTCTACAATGTAGTCGCAGACGTCCTCGCGCGATAGGTCAAGCACATACTGGCGGCGCGCTATCGACATGTCCCTACCTTCGGTGTGTATGCACCAGTCGGGGTGCGCGCGGTAAAGGTCGCTGTCGCGGCTCGCCATCTCCGGCTCGAACCACAGCCCGAGCCCCATGCCGAACTCCCCAATCCTCTCGGCGAGCTTTCCCATGCCGCCCGGCAGCTTTTCCTCGTTTACGACCCAGTCGCCGAGCGAGCAGCTGTCGTCGTTCCGCTTGCCGAACCAGCCGTCGTCGACGACGAGCATGTCAAAGCCGAGCGCCCCGGCGTCTCGCGCGATGTCGACGAGCTTGTCGGCGTCAAAATCGAAATACGTCGCCTCCCAGTTGTTGACGACGACGGGGCGCGGCGAGGCAAGCCATTTTTTCTCGAGCAGGTGGCGTCGGTAGAAGCGATGCTGCGCTCGTGACATCCCGCCGAGACCGGAGTTCGAATACGTCATCACGACCTCGGGCGTGTAAAATTTCTCGCCCGGGGCGAGCTTCCATGAAAAGCCGTCTTCGTTTATGCCGCAGACGACGCGCGTCAACCCGAAGGCGTCAACCTCAGCCTCTATCGCAAAATTACCGCTGTAAACGAGATTGAAGCCGTATGCGTCGCCGTGCTCCTCGTCGGTGCCGGGCAAAACGAGCGCCGCGAACGGGTTGTGATAGTGCCCGGATGCGCCCCTGCCGCTCGATATCTTCGTTATGCCGTGACCGAGCGGACGCCTCTCGACGCGCCTCTCACGCGCCCAGCAGCCCCAAAGGTGCAGAAGCTCAAATCCCGCAGGATGCGTGAAATCAACGCACATCGACGCCGCCTTTTCCACCCATATGGGAGTGTCCGAGCCGTTCTTCACAACGGCGTGCCGCGTCATGACCGGAAAATCCTCAAACACCGTGTATACGAGCGTGAACTCCGCGCCCGTAACGTCGCGGCAGAAAAGCTCGAGCGTCTCGGCCTCATCATCCGACGCGTATGTCGACGGAATGCCGGGTATGGGCTTTTTGCCGCGCGATATCCTGTGCCCGCCATATCGACAGTCGGTGACGCAGTTGCCCGCCGCATTTTTTATCATAACGGCGGGGAGCCTGAAGTCCCCCGTGCCGTAAGCCGGGTACTCCGCCTGCATCGTGTCAGGCGAAAAGCGCCAATCCGGCACGGACGCGGAGAGCGGCACGTTTGAGTCGTGCCCCTCGCGGACAGTCAGATAGTCGACGTCCGCCTCGTCGAGCTTTTCGCCCCAGTAAAGCCCCATGACGTATCCGCCCTCTCCTATCTTGAATATGTAGGACGAGGTCGACGTGTCGAGCTTGAATATCTTTTTTTCGGAATGGAATGTTATCGGCATAGTGAAAAACTCTCCTGCAATGTTTTCATACCGCAACGCAAGTATACCATTTTCCGTTTGAAATCACAATACCGCCGGCGAAAATAAGGGGACCTAAAATGTCCGAGGCGCGCGAAATCGTCTTTTTGCGCAAAAATCCGCTCTTGGCGGCAAAAAAATCATTGAAAATGAAGAAACACCCCTTGCATATAAACCGCCAATCGTGTATAATTGATAGGTAGCGGGCACGTCGCGCCCGCGCTGATGTGCAAAGTTGATAATCACATATAACCGAAGGAGAAACCAGAAACATGGCAGCTTACAAATCAAGCGACATACGCAACATCGCCCTACTCGGCCACGGCGGCTCGGGCAAGACCTCCCTCTGCGAGGCGATGCTCTACGTCACCGGCGCCATCGACAGAATGGGCAAAACGACGGACGGCAACACGACGAGCGACTATGACCCCGAAGAGATAAAGCGCGGCTACTCGCTCTCGACCTCTCTCGTTCCCGTCGAGCTCAAGGGCAAGAAGATAAATATTCTCGACGCGCCCGGCTACCTCGAATTCGTCGGCGAAGTCAAGGAAGCCCTCTTCGCCGCCGACAGCGCCGTCATTCTCGTCGACGCGAAGGCGGGCGTCGAGGTCGGAACCGAGCTTTCCTGGGACAACGCCACCGAGGCCGACATCCCGAAGGCGTTCTTCGTCAACAAGACCGACGACAACGACGCGCACTTTCACCGCGTGTTCGATCAGCTCCGCGATATGTTCGGCATATCCGTCTGCCCCGTCGTCGTCCCCGTCACGGGCCAGCGCGGGATGT